>CALMRC010000072.1 GCA_937873275.1 uncultured Spirochaetota bacterium | reverse complement strand
GGGTGCCCCGTCCGGGGTCCGACGGGTCCGGGGAGGCGGTCCTGCGGTCCCCGGCGGGAACCGCGCTCCAGTCGTCCGGGGGCTTCCGGGTCCGGACGGGCCCGGGCTGGGAAGGATTCGTCTTCGGCCTTCCCGCGGACGCACCGGCGGGGGTCTACACGGTCGAGATTCCCGGAGCCTCACCGGATTCCTCCCGCCTCCCGGTGACCGTGCGCCCCCGGGACTTCCGCGCGGAGGACATCCCCCTGGGCGAGGACCTGACCTCCCTCCGCACGGTCCCGAGCCCCCGGAAGGACCGGGAAGCCCGGGTCTACGGGGAGGTGCTGGCGACGACGGACCCCCGGGGAGTCTGGCTGGACGGCCCCTTCCTCCGGCCCGTGGGCTCGGACCGGCGGACCAGCCATTTCGGGGACCGGAGGCGCTATCTCTACGCCACCGGGGGGACCGCCGCGAGCGTCCACGCGGGCATCGACTTCGCGGCGCCCACGGGCACTCCTGTCGTGGCCGCCGGGCGGGGCCGGGTGGTCCTGGCCGAGGACCGGGAGGTCACGGGCAAGACGGTGGTCCTGGAGCACCTTCCCGGGGTCTACACCATCTACATGCACCTGGACACCCTGGCCGCGGTCCCGGGCTCCGTCCTGGAGCGGGGGGCGCCCCTGGGCACCGTCGGCTCCACGGGTCTGGCTACGGGTCCCCACCTGCACTGGGAGCTCCGGGTCCGGGGCGTCGCCTGCGACCCCGAGACCCGCGCCTTCGTGGAGTTCCCCCCCGGACCTTGACCTTCCTTTCGCCCCCCGGTACAATGCCCACACTTGAAGAGGAAGGGAGGTGATTCCCATTAGCCAGATCATCGTAGACGACAGCGAGCCCCTCGAGAAGGCCATCAAGCGCTTCAAGCGCATGGTCGAGAAGGAGGGCATCATCCGCGAATGGAAAAAGCGGGAGTTTTTCGAGAAGCCCTCCCTCATCAAGAACCGGAAGCAGAAGGCCCTCCAGCGCAAGCTGATGAAGAAGACGCGCAAGTCCCGGGAGAGCAAGTACTGATCCCGGAACCGGATGCGGCCTAGCGTCCAGGAGCATCGTCGACACGGCCTTGAGGGTATTCCTTCAAGGCCTTTTTCTTGCCCGGAGGCGGACCATGAGACGAAACGGAACGATCCTGACGATCCTGGCAGCCGGAGCCTTGACCTTCGCGGCCTGCGCGTCCCCCAAGGGCAATCCCGTCCTCCGCTCCGAGCGCCTGGCCGTCGGCTCCGCGGAGGTCCTGGCCGAGATCGCCCGGACCCCGGAAGAGCGGGAAAAGGGCCTCATGTTCCGGAAAGACCTCCCGGACGGGAAAGGCATGCTCTTCGTATTCGAGGTGGACGAGCGGCTGGCCTTCTGGATGAAGAACACCCTGGTACCCCTGTCCATCGCCTACATATCCTCGGACGGCACCATCCGGGAGATCCTGGACATGGAGCCCCGGTCCCTGGCGCCGGTGCCCTCCCAGTTCTCGGTGCGGTACGCCCTGGAGGTTCCCCGGGGCTGGTTCGGCCGGGCGGGGGTCCGGGTCGGGGACCGGGTCGTCCTGCCGGACTCGGTCCGGTCCCGCTGAGCCCGCGCCCGGTTTGACCCGGAAGCCTTCCGTTCGTACTATGTAATCGTGATGGGCCGCGGAATCGGACGGCACGAAGCTTGGGCCGCCGGAGCCCGCGCCCCGGAGGTATAGAATGCTGGAAATCGTCACGCTCGGGAGGGAGGTCCTGACCCAGACCGCCGAGCCCGTCCAGGATATCGACGACAGGATCCGGTCCCTGGCCCAGGAGATGCTCCAGGCCATGCGTATAGGAAAGGGGATCGGACTGGCGGCCCCCCAGGTGGACCTGGGGCTCCGGCTCTTCGTCACGGAGGTCGACGAACGTCCCCGGATCTTCATCAACCCCGAGATCGTGCTCACCTCCCAGGAGCTCGCCGACCTCGAGGAGGGCTGTCTGTCCATCCCCGGGGTCTACGCCAAACTGAAGCGACCGGCGGCGGTGCGCATCCAGGCCTGGAACGAGCGCGGCCGACCCTTCAACCTGGACGCCGAGGGACTGGAAGCCCGGGTCATCCTGCACGAGCTGGACCACCTGAACGGGGTGCTCTTCGTGGACCGGCTCTCGGAGCCGGCCCGGAAGCGGGTCCTGGCCCAGTACGAACGCCGGCTCCGGATGTGAGGTCCCCGTGAGAGTCCTGTTCGCGGGGAGTCCCGAGATCGCCGTACCCGCCCTGGCGGCGGTGGTCCGGGATCACGACTTGGTGGGGGTGCTCACGAACCCGGACGCCCCGAAGGGCCGGGGGCTGCGGGAGGTCCGGACCCCCGTGGCCGAGGCCGCGGCGGACCTGACGCCCGAAGTCCCGGTCCTGGCCTTCGACCACCTCGGCGCGGAGTCCCGGGAGGCGGTCGCGGCCCTCCGGCCGGAAATCCTGGTGAGCTTCGCCTACGGCCGGATCTTCGGCCCGAAATTCCTGTCCCTCTTTCCCCGGGGGGGCGTGAACGTCCACCCCTCCCTCCTGCCCCGGTACCGGGGCTGCGCCCCCATCCCCTGGGCCATCCTGAACCGGGAACCCGAGACGGGGATCACGGTCCAGCGCCTGGCCCTGCGAATGGATTCCGGGGCCGTCCTGGCCCGGGAGACCGTCCCCCTCTCGGGGAGGGAGACGACGGAAAGCCTTTCCTCCCGGATGGCCGAACGGGGGGCCGACCTTCTTGCCTCGGTCCTCCAGAGCATCGAACGGGGCGAAGCCTTGGAGGAGGAGCAGGACGAGGGGCAGGCGACCTACTGCACCTTCCTTCGGAAGGAGGACGGCCGCGTCGACTGGGCCCTTCCGGCCCCGGACATCGACGCCCGGATCCGGGCCTTCTTTCCTTGGCCGGGGGCCTACTCGGAACTCCGGGGCCAGAGGGTGAACCTCCTGGAATCGGAGCCCTTCCCGGAGGACTCCGTCCCCGACGGCGGGGACCGGCCGGTGCCCGGATCCGTGGTTGCCCTAGACAAGTCTCGGGGAATAATGGTACAAACGGGGAACGGCCTCCTGGCCCTGCGGCGCCTCCAGCTCCAGACGAAGAAACCCTTGCCGTTCCGGGAATTCGCGAACGGCGTGAGAGACATCGTGGGGGCTCGTTTCATCTGACATCCGGTACCGTCAGGGGCCGAGGGTCGAATCCTCGAATCCGGGACCGAGCATGAAACTTCCGTTCGACATCAAACGACTCGAAGAACTGGACCCCCTCTCCCGAAAATTCACCATCCTCGCCCTGGTGGGCCTCATCGTCCTCATGACGGTTTCCGGCCTCATCGCCTTCTTCCTGGCCCTCCAGGGGAAGGAACAGACCATGGTTCCGGACGTCACGGACCTGGAGTTGACGACGGCCCTCATCAAGCTCCAGGAGAAGGAGCTCTACCCCCGCATCGCCCTCCGGTTCTCCTCGGATCCGGCGGATCGGGGTCGGATCCTGGAGCAGAAACCCCCGGCGGGCTCCATCGTCAAGGCCGGGCGCCGGATCCACCTGACCGTCAGCCGGGGTCCCGCGATCAACCAGGTGGAGAACTACGTCGGCCAGACCCTGGACGAGGTCAAGATCCACCTCCAGACCCTCTTCTCCTCCACCCGGCCCCTCCTGTCCATCCGGGAGCCCCCGGTCTACATCTTCGACCGCGCACCCGCGGGGACGATCCTGGAGCAGAAGCCGGTGCCGGGTACGGAAATCGCCGGCCTGACGGAGCTGGTCTTCGTGGTCAGCCGCGGTCCGGAACAGGCCCGGGTCCGGGTCCCCGACCTCCAGGGCCTGTCCATTCCCGAGGCGATCCGGAAGATCGAGGATTCCGGGGTGGCCTTCAACTTCGCCCTGCGGGCCCCGGAAGGACGGGAACGTCCGGGCCTGGTGGTCTCCCAGATGCCCGCCGCCGGATCCCTGGTGGCCCCGGACGCCCCGGTCTCCGTCCTGGTGTCCCGGCCCGCCCCGGAAAAGGGCATGGTCGCGGGGCTCCTGGAGGAGACCCTCTCGGTCTTCCCCTACCTCCTCAAGGTCACCCTCACGGCCCAGTACCCGACGGGGGAAAAAGTCGTCCTGCTCTCGGCCCAGCACCCCGGAGGTCCCTTCTCGGTGCCCTACGTCGTCCCGAACAACACGGTCCTCATCCTGACCGCCGCGAACCGGGAACTCCTGCGCCGCGAGGTCCGGTCCGAATGAAAACCGCACGGCCCGCCGCATCCGCCGGAACGCCTTCCGGCGCGGCCGCCCAAGCCGGACCGGCCGGGCGGCGCAAGCCGGCCGCCCGGGGACCCCGTCTGGCCGTGGAGTACGTCCGATTCGTCCTCTTCGACGTGGGGCGTTCCATCGACCTGAAGAAGGCCTCGGCGGTCCTTCCGGGCCGCGCGGATTCCAAGGCCGTCAAGAGGCGGAACACCCCCGCGTCCCTCACCCTGCCCAAGACCCTCTGCATTTCCCTGGAAAAGGACGCCTTCGGGTCCCCCTCCCCCTCCGCCTACGAGGGGCTGGAAGCCACGGCCAAGCTCTTCGACGAGGGTGTCATCTCCCTGTCCGTCCGGATCCGGCTGAGCTCGGGACTGTCCGAGCTGCACGCCCTGGAGCGCCGGACCTTCCTCCTGGGCGGGCGGGACCGCACGGTGGACCAGTTCATCGAAGAGCGCTTCCGGGAGCTCCACGAGCGGCTGGGTCCGGCGATCTCCCGGGAGGATGGAGGGAACGCGGAGCCGGAACGGGAAACCTACACGGCCTACTGCATCTCCGACTGGGGCCGGGGGAGCCCGGACGCCTTCGTCGCCAAGCACAACCGCGCCCTGGCCTCCCTCCTGGAGGGCGAGCCGGAGACCCAGGATCTCCACGACCTCCAGGTCCGCAAGTCCCTGGCCAATCCCTTCGCCTACGGGGCCGAGGACCTCGCCATCTTCGACCTGGACCACTGCGTCATCCTGGACCGCTCCCGGGACTGGGAGGACATCCTCCTGATCGTCGAGCACGCCAACTACCAGCTCCTGGAGCTCCGGGTCCTGGACCGCCTGTTGGACCACTGGCTGGAGGACGCGGAGAAGGATCTGCGGGCCTTCTACTCCCAGAGCCGAGGTCGGCGGGGCCGCAAGGCCCGCATCCGTGCCCTGCCCGCCAAGTTCGCCCGCCTCCAGGGGCTCCGGCTCGAGGCCCTCTTCATCCTGGAGAACCTGGAGAACTCCGCCAAGATCATCGGCGACTATTTCCTGGGCCAGATTTACCTGCACCTGGGGCGGATCTTCAGCGTGGAGGGCTGGACCCGGAGCGTGGAGCGACGGCTTGGGGCCCTGCAGAGCGTCTACGAGATCGTCAAGAGCGACAAGAACGAGCGGACCATGATCGTCCTGGAGATCGTCTTCATCATCGTCTGCATCGCCTTCCCGATCCTCCAGATCCTCCAGGTCATGCTCTCGCCCTAGAGTTTCCCCGGGGCTTCGGGGTACAATCCCCCCATGGACCCGACCGACCGCGCCGAACTCCACGACCGCCTGACCCTCCTGTCCGATTGGCTCTCCCTGGGCAGCCGACAGGAGCGCCCCGAGCCGGTGTTCGAGATGCCGGACCCGCCCCGAGAGGACGGCCCTCGAGCGGGTCCGGAATGGTTGGACGCCCCCTTCACCCCCGAAACCCTGTCCAAGGTCGAGACCGACGTCCTCCGCTGCGCCAAATGCCGCCTGGCCCTGAACCGGAAGTACGCGGTCTTCGGCGAGGGGGTCCTGAATCCCCCGGTCCTGGTGGTGGGCGAGGGGCCCGGGGAGGAGGAGGACAAGCAGGGCAAGCCCTTCGTGGGCCCCGCGGGCCGGCTCCTGGACAAGATGCTGGCCGCCGTGGATCTGGACCGGACCCGGAACTGCTACATCGCCAACATCGTGAAGTGCCGTCCCCCCATGAACCGGGATCCCGCCCCGGACGAGCGGGAGACCTGCATGCCCTACCTGGAGCGGCAGATCCGGTTCCTCCGGCCGAAGGTCATCCTGGCCCTGGGCCGGACGGCGGCCCAGACCCTTCTCAAGACCGAGCGGGGCGTGGCCGCCCTTCGGGGCTCCTTCCACGACCGGAAGGGGGTCCCCCTCCTGGTGACCTACCACCCCAGCGCCATCCTCCGGGACGAGGCCCTGAAACGCCCCGCCTGGGAGGACCTCAAGAAGCTCCGGGCCTTCCTGGACGACGGTCCGGCGACGTGATTCCCGAGAGCCCCGTACCGGAAAGCTCCGCCCCGGGGCCCGCGCCCTTCGTCGAGGTGGCCTTCCCCATTCCCGTGGACCAGGCCTTCACGTACCGCCTTCCTCCCGACCGGACCGCCGCGGTCGGCTGCCGCGTGGAGGCGCCCCTGGGACGTCGGAAGGCCGTGGGCTGGGTGGTCGCCTTGTCCCGGGACGCCCCGTCCGTGGATCCCGGGTCGATCAAGACCATCCTCCGGGTCCTGGATCCGGAACCCCTGTTCGGATCCCGCACCCTCGAGCTGGCCGCCTGGCTGGCGGGGATGTACCTCTGCTCCCGGGGGGAAGCCCTCTCGGCGATGCTTCCCACCGCGCGCCGGGAACCTTCGGACGCCTCCGCCCCCTTCGAGGACTATCCCCCGGTCGACGAGGCTCTGGTCCTGTCCCCCGAGCAGGAGGCGGCCTTGAAAGCCATCCTGGGCCGGAAATCCGGACGGACCTACCTGTACGGTACGACGGGCTCGGGCAAGACCGAGGTCTTCCTGCAGGCCGCGGAAGCCACCCTCCGGGAGGGTCGGGGCGTCCTTTACCTGGTGCCCGAGATCGCCCTGACCCGCCAGGTCGTGGAGGCCGTATCCCGCCGCTTCGGGGACCGCTGCGCGGTCCTCCATTCGGGGCTGTCCCCCTCCCGACGCCTCTCGGAATGGCGCCGGATCCTCTCCGGCAAGGCCGACGTGGTGGTGGGAGCCCGGAGCGCGGTCTTCGCCCCCGTGTCGAACCTGGGCCTGGTGGTGATCGACGAGGAGCACGAGGGCTCCTACAAGTCCGGCTCCTCCCCACGGTACCACGCCCGTCAGGTGGCCATGAAGCGCTGTTCCGACGAGGAGGCCCGCCTGGTCCTGGGATCCGCCACTCCCTCCGCGGAAGCCTGGAACCTCATGTCCGAGGGGACCCTGGCCCGGCGGGACCTTACCCGACGGCTGGCGGGGGGAGCCCCCCCCGCGGTGGAGGTGGTGGACATGCGGGGCGAGGAGGGGGCCCTGTCCCGCCGCCTCGCCGGGGAGCTGGCCCGGGTGAAGTCCGAGGGCGGCCAGAGCATCCTCTTCCTGAACCGACGGGGCTTCTCCTACTTCTTCCGCTGCCGGTCCTGCGGGGCCGAGATCCGGTGCCGCCACTGCTCCGTGGGGCTCACCTACCACAAGGACCGGAACCGCCTGCTGTGCCACTACTGCGGCTATTCCGAGGCTCCCCCCCGGGCCTGCCCGGAGTGCGGGTCCCTGGACGTGGGATGGGCGGGCTTCGGCACCGAGCGGGTGGAGGAGGAACTGGCCGCCAAGTTTCCCGGCCTGTCCTCGGCCCGGCTGGACGCGGACACCGCGGCCCGGAAGGGGGAACTGGATAGGATCCTGGACTCCTTCCGGGAGGGGCGGATCGACGTCCTCCTGGGAACCCAGATGGTGGCGAAGGGTCTCAATTTCCCGGGGGTCAAGCTGGTGGGCATCGTCCTGGCGGACACGACCCTGAACCTCCCGGACTTCCGGGCCGCGGAGCGGACCTTCTCCCTGGTCGTCCAGGTCGCGGGCCGTGCCGGTCGGTTCTCCCCGGACGGACGGGTCATCCTCCAGACCTTCCGCCCGGAATCCCCGACGATGCGCTTCGCGGCGGCCCAGGACGTGGAGGGATTCTACGAAACCGAGCTGGCCGCCCGGCGGGACCTGGGCTTTCCGCCCTTTTCCCGGATCATCCGGGTGGTATTCCGGTCCCGGAAGGCCGACCGGGCCTGGGAGGGAGCCCGGGCCTTCGCGGATGCCGCAGCCCGGACCCTTCCGCCGGACGCGGAGATCCTGGGGCCCGCGGAATGCCCCATCGCCTCCATGGCCGGCACCTACCGGCTCCACGTGGTCCTGCGGGCGCCCACCATGGGCGGTCTGCACCGGTCCGTGTCGGGCCTGGTCCGGGACTTCGTACCGCCCCCGGACTGCCGCCTGGAGACGGATGTCGATCCGGTCAGTTTGCTATAACAATGCGCCACAGAGACACAGAGGCACAGAGAGAAGAGGAAGAAAAAGAAAAGAAAAGAGGAAGACAGAGGGAAAACCTAAGAGAGACAGGATGAACAGGATCGATTAAGGATAGACGGATAGGCAGAAAAAAGGACGACGGGAGAGAAGCCCGATTCAGAACAGGATTATACTGTTATCATCTGTATTCTAAATCGTTCATCTTTACTGATTCTCTCGTTCTTCCTCTGTGTTCTCTGTGCCTCTGTGGTTGATCTCGTAAACCAGATCCTTCCTTGTTTGTCCGGTGAACCGTAGGCGCAGACTCTGCTCAAATTCGGGAGCGGACACGGGCCAGGGCGTCCGAGGCTTCCTTCATCTCCGGGGAGAGCTTCAGGGCCCGGGCGTAAAGATCCGCGGCCCGTCGGTAGTCCGCGAGGGCCTCCACCGCCTGGCCGTACCGGAACCACCATCGGGACATGGAAGGATCCCGGTGCAGGGCCAGGGCGTAGGCGATGTCCGCGTGGTCGAATTTCTTGAGGCGTTGGTAGATTTCGCCCATGTAGAAGTAGGCCGTGGAGACCCGGTCCCCGAACTCCCCGACGTTCTCGATGTACCTCTGCAGGTTCTTCAGGGCCAGGTCGTTGTTGCCCAGGTGGAAATACGCCTCTCCCATCACCTCGGAAAGCCGGGGATCGTAGCGGACTTTCAGTCCCGCGGTAGCCGTATCCACCACGTCCCGGAACCGGTCCAGGCGGAACAGGGACCAGCATTTGACGGCGTAGGCGTCCATGCGGGCGGGATCCGCCGCCAGTTCCCGATCGCAGGCCGCGACGGCCTCCCGGTAGAGACCCTGGGCTTCCGACATACGACCCGCGGATTCCAGGTTGCGGCCCCGCCGGTAGAGCTCCAGGGCGTCCACCCGGGTCGGGACGGGGGCGGGCGCCGGGGAGAAGGACGGCGGTACGGCCGGGGCCGGAGAGGCGGGGGACGAGGGCGCCGGAGCCGTCGGCTCCGGGGACGGAGCGGGCACGGCATCCTGGGCGAACGAGGCGGCCGCCCAGGAGGCCAGGACGACGAGGGCGGGGAGACGGATTCTGGAACGCATGGGATCCTCCGGGTTCACCCCGATTATCCCCCAAACGCCCCGGCCGCGACAAGCCGCTGACTACCATAGAACCAACAAGATGAACAGGATTGGAAATGGATGAACAAGATGAGTATGGAACGATCGGGCCCCATACTCCATCCTGTTCATCTTGATCCATCTTGTAGATCTTGTTGGATCTATGGTTCCCGGGTCATGGATCAACTATGTCCGTTCGACAGTATGCCGTTGATCGAGGCGGCGGCCTTGCGGCCCTCCCCCATGGCAAGGATGACCGTGGCGGCGCCCAGGACGATGTCCCCTCCCGCGTAGATCCGGTCCACCGAGGTCTTCTGCGCCTCGTCCACCAGGACCCGGCCCTTCTTGTCGACCACCAGGCCCGGGGTCGTGCGCGCCAGGAGGGGGTTGGACTCGTTGCCGATGGCGACGATCACCGTGTCGAAGGGGACTTCCGTGATCGCCCCGGGGATGGCCACCGGGGACCGTCGCCCGGAGGAATCCGGGTCTCCCAACCGGTAGGCCTGGACCCGGAGCCCCGCGGCCTTGCCCTCGGAATCCGCCAGGACCTCCACGGGACTGGAGAGGAAGTCGAAGTGGATCCCCTCCTCCATGGCGTGCTCCACCTCCTCGGCACGGGCGGGCATCTCCTCCCGGGTCCGGCGGTAGAGAACCCGGACCTCCTCGGCCCCCAGACGCAGGGCCATGCGGGCCGAGTCCATGGCCACGTTGCCGCCTCCCAGGACGGCGACACGGCGGGACGGGTAGATGGGGGTGTAGGCCCGGCTCCGGTCGTAGGCCTTCATCAGGTTGGCCCGGGTCAGGTACTCGTTGGCGCTGAACACGCCCACCAGGTTCTCCCCGGGGATCTCCATGAACTTGGGAAGCCCGGCCCCCACGCCCACGAAGGCGGCGTCGAACCCGTCCTTGGAGAGCAGGGACATGAGGGGGCGCGTCCGGCCCACCAGGAAGTTCAGCTCGAACTTGACCCCCAGGGCCTCCAGGGCCCGGGCCTCGGACTGGACGATGGCCTTGGGCAGCCGGAACTCCGGGATGCCGTAGACCATGACGCCCCCGGGTTTCTGGAAGGCCTCGAAGATGGTCACCCCGTGGCCGGCCCGGCGCACGTCCGCGGCCACCGTCAGGCCCGCAGGCCCGGAACCGATCACCGCCACCCGCTTGCCCGTGTCCGCGGCGATCTCGGGGGCCTGGGCCTTTCCCTCCCGGGCCTCCCAGTCCGCGACGAAGCGCTCCAGGCGCCCGATCTGAACGGCCTTGTCCACCCCGCCCAGGGACTTGCCCAGGGTACAGGGCAGCTGGCACTGGACTTCCTGGGGGCAGACCCGGCCGCAGATGGAGGGCAGGAGGTTGGTCTTCTTGATGATCCCCGCGGCGGAGGCGTAGTCTCCGTCCCGGACCTTGCCGATGAAGCCCGGAATGTCGATGCGCACCGGACAGCCGGCGATGCAGGGGGCGTTCTTGCACTGGATGCACCGGGAGGCCTCCACCCGGGCCTGTTCCTCCGTGTAACCCAGGGCCACCTCGTTCATGTTCCGGCCCCGCTCCACGGGGTCCTGGCAGGGCATGTCCTGGACCGGGATGGCCAGACGGTCCCTGGGCTTGAGCTCCCGGCTCGAGATGTCGGCCCAGACGGCCCGGGCCTCGGAGGCCAGCTGCTCGTTCGTACGGGTCATCGGGCGCCTCCCTTCCCGGCCTCGACGGCCTGCTTGGCGGCCAGCCCGGCAGCCGCGATCTCCAGATGGCACTTCTCGTGGGCGGCGTCCTCGATGGACTTGTAGGCCCGGAGGCGGCGCATCATCTGGTCGAAGTCCACCTGGTGGCCGTCGAACTCCGGACCGTCCACGCAGACGAATTTCGTCTCGCCCCCCACGGATACCCGGCAGCCCCCGCACATGCCCGTCCCGTCGATCATGATCGTGTTCAGGGACACGACCGTGTGGACGCCGAAGGGCCGGGTGGTCTCGGCGCAGAACTTCATCATGATGGGCGGCCCGATGGCGACCGCCAGATCCGGTTTCGGATCCCGGGAGCAGATCTCCTTGAGGGGCTCCGTGACCAGGGCCTTGCGGCCGTACGAGCCGTCGTCGGTCACGACGATCAGGTCGTCCGCCAGGGCCCGCATCTCCTCCTCCATGATGAGGAGGCTCTTGGTGCGGGCGCCGATGATCACGGTCAGGCGGTTGCCCGCGGCCTTGAGGGCCTGGACGATGGGATGGAGGGGGGCCACCCCGATCCCGCCCCCCACGCAGACCGCGTGGCCGAATTTCTCGATATGGGTGGGATTCCCCAGGGGCCCCAGGACGGCGATGGCGTCCCCGGGCTCCTTGAGGGCCAGCTTATGCGTGGAGGCCCCGACGGCCTGGAACACCAGGGCGATGGATCCCTTCCCGGGATCCGCGTCCGCGATGGTCAGGGGAATGCGCTCCCCCCACTCCGTGTCGGCCTGGACGATGACGAACTGCCCGGCCTTCCGTTCCCGCGCGATGTTGGGCGCCTCCACCTCGATGCGGTACACGTCCTCCGACAGGAGGCGCTTTGCGATGATGCGGTTCATCTTTCCTCTCCGACCTTGAATTTGGATACCGCGGCGTCCAGGTCTCCCACGTGGCCGCGGTTGTTTTCCGCCTCTTCCCGTACCGTGCGCACCACCCGGGACAGGGACTGGGTGCTCCCCGTCTCCTCCTGGACCGCCTCGAATATGTTGTTCGAAGCCTCCACGATGCGCAGCATGGCCTGCTCCATGCCTTTCGATTTCTCCTTCTGGTCCGCCGTCCGGTCCCGGATCGCGGCGGTGGCCTCGATCAGGGAATTGACGCTGTCCAGGATCTCCTGGGCCCCGGACTTCTGCTCCGCCATGGAGGAGGAGATGGACACCACGAGCTCCGTGGTCTGCTCCACCCCCTGCCGGATGCTCATGAAGGCCTCCCCGGCCTTGCCCGCCAGGGAGGATCCCCGCTCGACCTTGCCGTTCATCTCCTTCATGAGGCCCGCGATGTTCTTGGCGCTGGCGGCGGCGTTCTCGGCCAGGGACCGGACCTCCGCGGCCACCACGGCGAAGCCCTTGCCCGCCTCCCCGGCGTGGGCGGCCTCGATGGCCGCGTTCATCGCCAGCAGGTTGGTCTGGGCGGCGATCTTGGACAGGACCAGGACGATGTCCCGGACCGCCCGGGCGGACTCGTCGATCTCCTGGATGGCCTTCATGGAGTCCGCCAGGGCGGCGTCCCCCTCGTCCGCGGCCTCCTTGAGCTTCCGGGCCACCCCGTCCGCCCGATCCGCCACAGAGGACACGGATCCGATATTGGCGGCCATCTCGGCCACCGCCGCGGAACTCTGCTCCACGAAGCCCGCCTGGGTGCTCACCTGGGCGGCCACCTCGTCGATGGACTCGATCATGCGGGCGATGGTGCCCTCGGTGTCCCCGATCTCCGCGTTCTGCCGGTCCACGGCGGCCCGCATGTTCTCCAGGGCCCCCTCCAGGTGGCCGACCGCCTGGGTGGCCTCGTCGGCGGTGGCCGTCAGGGATTCGGAGGAGCCTCGCACCGCCGCCGCCGCGGTCCGGGCCATGCCGATCAGGGTCTCCAGGCTGGACAGGAAGCGGTTGAAGGACTCGGTCAAGAGGCCGATCTCGTCGGTCCGGTGGATGTTCGCCTTGCGGCTCAGGTCGCCCCGGCCCTCCGCGATGGTTCGGATCTGGCCCGTCACGGAGCCGATGTCGGAGGTGATGTTCCGGGACAGCCGCGCGATGACCCAGACCGTCCAGCCCAGGACCAGGAGGATGACGATTCCCGTCTCCCCGGCGTACCTCGGGAGGAAGGCGTCCGGGTTCTGGAAGCCCCGGGACAGGCTCCGGATGTACCCCATGCCGGACACCGCCAGGAGGAAGAGGGCCAGGAAGGTGCCCGAGAGCCCGGCCAGGACCAGGCGGCTCCGGAGCCCCCGCTTGCGAGCCCCCGGAGGCAATTCGTGGATGCCCAGGATCCCGACCGCCTCGGACAGGACCCCCTCGATGGACTCGGTGATGTGGGTCCGGGCCATGAGCCCGAAGGACAGGTTCAAAAGGACGATCAGGACGGTTTCCGTCCCCGAGTACCGGGCGCTTCCGGACAGGGTGTTCAGGGTCATGGAAACCAGGGGCCCGACCAGGAAGGCCAGGATCAGGACGATCGTGATGGCCGCGGGGATGCGGTAGCCCGCGGCCGCGGCGGCTTCCTTTTCCTCCGCGGAGAGGGCCTCCCCTCCGGCCGCCTTGGAGGCCGCCCTCACCAGGGGCCCCAGGAGGGCGTAGATCCACAGGGCCGAGGCCGCCAGGAGGATCCCGACGACGGCCGCGAAGGATCCCAGACCGTCCAGGATCGAGGCCGGATCCCGGGCCAGGAAGAGGGCCAGGAAGGTCCTCATGAGAAGGGCCGCCCCCAGGCTTATGGAAACCATGCGGACGATGGCCTTGAGCCTCAGTCTGTTCATGGAACCCCTCCGGATACATCCATGCGGAACGTCCTCCGGCCGAGCGGCGGAGGCACCCCCATACTATCGCCGATGGACGGCGATGCAAAGGGCCCGCGACGGCCCCGGGGGGCGCGCCCGGAAGGCTCCCGGAGGCCGGATCGGGATGGATCCGCCATAACTAAAAAAATTATAGATACGGATTTATCTTTTCGCAAGCGGAATGCGAGATCGGAGCTTGATATAAATCCCGAAAGGGCATACTATAAGGGCCGTCCGGCGGTTGCCGGGCCCCACACCCCTACCCTAAGGATCCAACATGCCCACCAAGAAGAATCTGGTCATGATCGACGGCAACACCGCCGCCGCCCACGTGGCCCACGCGTGTTCCGAGGTGGTGGCGATCTACCCGATCACCCCCTCCTCCAACATGGGAGAGCTCGCGGACGAATTCTCCGCCCAGGGCCGGAAGAACATCTACGGAACCGTGCCCCAGGTCGTGGAGCTCCAGTCCGAGGCCGGAGCCGCGGGAGCCGTCCACGGTTCCCTGACCACCGGAGCCCTGACCACCACCTTCACCGCCAGCCAGGGCCTGCTCCTGATGATCCCGAACATGTTCAAGATCGCCGGGGAAGCCACCCCCGCGGTCTTCCATATCGCCGCCCGGGCCGTGGCGGCCCACGCCCTGTCCATCTTCGGGGACCACCAGGACGTCATGGCGGCCCGCCAGACCGGCTGGGCCATGTTGTCCTCCGCCAACGTCCAGGAGGTCATGGACCTGGCCCTGGTGGCCCACGCGGCCACCCTGGAAGCCCGGGTTCCCTTCCTCCACTTCTTCGACGGCTTCCGCACCTCCCACGAGGTCCAGAAGGTCGAGGAGCTCTCCCAGGACGTGATGCGCAAGATGGTCGACTCCAAGTTCGTCCGCGCCCATCGCGCCCGGGGCCTCAATCCCGAGAAGCCCGCCATCCGGGGCACCAGCCAGAACCCGGACGTCTACTTCACCAGCCGGGAGACCCTTAACAAGCTCTACGCCGCCGTGCCGAACCTGGTCCAGAAGTACATGGACAAGCTCGGGAAGATCACCGGCCGGCCCTACAAGCTCTTCGACTACGTGGGCGCCCCGGACGCCAAGCAGGTCATCATCGCCCTGGGATCCGGCGTGGAGCCCATCGAGGAGACCGTGGAATACCTCGTCAAGAAGGGCCAGAAGGTCGGCCTCCTCAAGGTCCGGCTCTTCCGCCCCTTCAGCGTCGAGCACTTCATCCAGGCCCTCCCGGCCTCCGTCCAGGCCATCGCCGTCCTGGACCGGACCAAGGAGCCCGGATCCATCGGGGAGCCCCTCTACGAGGACGTCCGCACCGCCATCGGGGAAGCCCAGGCGGCGGGCACGGCGCCCTTCAAGAAGTATCCCAAGGTAGTCGGGGGCCGCTACGGCCTCGGCTCCGCGGAGTTCACCCCCGCCATGGTCAAGTCGATCTTCGACGAGCTCAAGAAGGCGGAGCCCAAGAACCACTTCACCGTGGGCATCACGGACGACGTCTCCGGGACCTCCCTCGAAGTGGACGGCTCCTTCACCCTGGACGCCCAGGGCACCGTGGAGTGCGTGTTCATCGGACTCGGGTCCGACGGCACCGTGGGCGCCAACAAGAACTCCATCAAGATCATCGGGGACGAGACGGACTACTTCGCCCAGGGCTACTTCGTGTACGACTCGAAGAAGGCCGGAACCTCCACGGTCAGCCACCTCCGCTTCGGGCCCAAGCCCATCCGCCGGCCCTACCTCATCTCCAAGGCCGACTTCGTGGCCCTCCACAAGTTCAGCTACATCGAGAAGCTGGACGTCCTGGCCTACGCCAAGCCGGGCGGGGTATTCCTCCTCAACTCCCCCTTCGCGGCGGACAAGGTCTGGGACCACATCCCCGTGGAAGTCCAGAAGACCATCATCGAGAAGAAGCTCAAGTTCTACGTGATCGACGGCATGGACATCGCGGAGCGGGCGGGCATGGGCAACCGGGTCAACACGGTCATGCAGACCGCCTTCTTCAAGATCTCCGGCGTCCTCCCCACCGCCGAGGCCATCAAGCTGGTCAAGAAGTACACCGAGAAGACCTACGCCCGGAAGGGCGCGGACGTGGTCAAGAAGAACCTGGAAGCCATCGACCTGGCCCTCCAGGAAGTCCGGGAGGTCAAGTATCCCGCCAAGACCTCCGGCAAGCTCAAGATGACCCCGCCGGTACCCGCGAGCGCGCCGAAGTTCGTCAAGGAAGTCCTGGGCGAGATCATCGCCGGCCGGGGCGCCTCCCTCAAGGTGAGCCAGATGCCCGCGGACGGGACCTTCCCCACGGGAACGACCAAATTCGAGAAGCGGAACATCGCGGAAAAGATCCCGGTGTGGAACGAGGACCTCTGCATCCAGTGCGGCAACTGCACCATGGTCTGCCCCCACGCGGTCATCCGCCTCAAGGCCTTCGAGCCCAAGTACGCCGTCAAGGCCCCGGCCACCTTCAAGGCCGTGGACGCCAAGGGCAAGGAATTCGCGGGTCTCAAGGCCACCCTCCAGGTCGCCCCGGAGGACTGCACCGGCTGCGGCGCCTGCGTGAATATCTGCCCCGTCCTGGACAAGGCCAATCCCGGCCGCAAGGCGATCAACCTGGAGCCCCAGCTGCCCCTGCGGGAGGCCGAGGCCGCCAACTGGGATTACTTCCTCAAGATCCCGAACACCGACGTCAAGCTCCTCAACCTGTCCACGCCCAAGGGCATCGCCATGCGCCAGCCCCTGTTCGAGTTCTCCGGCGCCTGCGCGGGCTGCGGGGAGACCCCGTACATCAAGCTGATGACCCAGCTCTTCGGCGACCGTTCAGTCATCGCCAACGCCACCGGCTGTTCCTCCATCTACGGCGGCAACCTGCCCACCACCCCCTACGCGACCCGGGACGACGGACGCGGACCCGCCTGGTCCAACTCCCTCTTCGAGGACGCCGCGGAGTTCGGGTACGGCATGCGCCTGAACGCGGACAAGCTCAACACCTACGCCCGGGAGCTCCTCACGGAGTACAAGGGCAAGGGCGTCCAGCCCGGCCTGGCCAACAAGCTCCTGTTCAACCCGCAGAAGGACGACACGGACATCGAGGCCCAGCGGGCGGACGTGGCCAAGCTCAAGGCCGAGCTGGCCAAGGTCAAGGAAGCCTGGGCCGCGGATCTCTCCGCGGTGGCGGACCACCTGATCCGCCGCTCCGTCTGGATCTTCGGCGGCGACGGATGGGCCTACGACATCGGCTTCGGCGGCCTGGACCACGTCATCGCCTCCGGCCGGAACGTCAACCTCCTGGTCATGGACACCGAGGTCTACTCCAACACCGGCGGCCAGATGTCCAAGGCCACGCCCTTCGGCGCGGTGGCCAAGTTCGCGGCCGCGGGCAAGGACATCGGCAAGAAGGACCTCGGCATGATCGCCATGAGCTACGGCTACGTCTACGTGGCCAGCATCGCCATGGGCGCCAACATGTCCCAGGCCATCAAGGCCTTCCGGGAGGCGGAGAGCTACGACGGTCCGTCCATCATCATCGCCTACTCCCACTGCGCCATGCACGGGATCGACATGATGAAGGGCATGAACCAGCAGAAGCTCTCCGTCGAGGCGGGGATCTGGCCGCTTTACCGCTACGATCCGCGCCTGGTCGCCGAGGGCAAGAACCCCTTCCAGCTGGACTCCAAGGAGCCGGACACCTCCAAGATCGAGCTCTTCATGGCCAACGAAGTGCGGTTCAAGACCCTCCGGGACGCCGACAAGGACCGGGCGGACCTCCTGACCGCCAAGGAGAAGGCCCTGGTCGAGCGCCGGTGGAAGGAATACAAGTACATCGCCGAACGCCCCTTCTAAAAAGGGGCGCGAGGCGATGTACTGAGGATCGCGGAGCGAGGGCGCAAGCCTGAGCTCCGCGCCGCCGATCCGCGTAGGCGGATCGGCGCGCCCGTTCTAAGCCGAACGTCCTGACAAATCAGCGGCCGCCCCGAAAGGGGCGGCCGTTGCATTCTGAGGGAGACCGATTTGGCTCGCGGTTCCGGCGCGACATTGAGCCGAGATCCCTCAGAACTTTACTGTCTTGTTCGCCTCGTCCATCATCGCGAGAGCGTTTTCGAAATCCACCCCGAAGACCATCTTGAAGTTCTTCCTATAGGCGGTCTTCAGATCCGTCCCGGCCAGATTCTCGAGCGGCACCCGGAACGACTTCACGTACTCCGCCACCTTGGGTGTCCCGAATTTTTCGATCAAGAATTTCACGATGGCATAGGATTGGGCGTACTGGGTCCTTGCCCGGGAGATCTCGAAGTCGCCCGTCGCATGTAGGGCCGCGTCATCCCAGGACAGGAGTTGCCGTTTCTTGTTCGCGACAAAATAGGTCAGGTCCCAGTATGCCCCGGTTTCCGGAGAAATCCGTGATTCGATATAAACCGCGAATCCCTCGTTCAGCCACACTGGCAGGGGACACAAAAGACCCGAGTTCTCCCCGACCGCCAGGTGAAGATACTCGTGCGCCAATATCTCGTATAACTCCTGCCCGAAAAAGAAATCCTGTCCCTCCGGCAGGTCGTACCTCGGAATCGACAGGGGCCACATGACGATATAGTCCTTCGTCTGGAACCCGGATGGGTACCAATGCAGAGTCGTCCCGGGCCTCGACGCGCTGAGTCTGCTATAGGATTCGAGATCCGGAGGGAATATCAGCGTACGGCGTCGCACGACATCGAAACCGGAAAGCTTCCGAACCGTCGCCTCGATTTCCGCCAATCGCGAGGTGTTCAGCCTGGACAGCAGCCCGGAATCCTTCTCCGTATAGAGCACGGAGAACGGCCCCAGGATTTTTGTCTTGTACCCCTCGGGCCAGGCGGGGGATATCTCGGAGTACGGGAGACCGGAGCCCTTCAGATTCGCGAACCGCACCCCTTCCGGCAGATATACCGAAAGAACATCCGTCGCCTTGTGCGCCTTCGTGTCAAATGCGGTCTGCTGTTTTTCATATTCCGGATTGATGGACACGGCTTGGTCGCCCGATGTGACGAGGACGACCTTCTTGTCCGCAAGGAAGTCAAACCGGATATTCGAGGCACCGACGACGCTGTATTCTTTCGCCGCCCCGTCCTTCGAGATAAACAGCGTATGCTTCAAGGACGAACCTGAGGGGGTGAATTGATACTGGGGGTCCGGCGTACTCGCGTACTCGAGAACCCCTTGAAACGCCGCGACCCGCTTCGAGCTTCCTCTCATCGAAAACAGATCGTCCCCTACCTTGACCACGACCGACTGGTCCGAGGCGTTGTACGAGAACAGGATATTTCCCGAGCCGTCCTTGCGCTGGTACGACCCGCTCCGGAAGTACGAGAAGGTGCTCTTATCCGGAAAATCGATCGTATAGTCGCCGTTGGCCAGGACGGTGATGAAAGCGCCGTCCGCATCCGGGTATACGTACTGTTTCGCGTTGCTGTATTCCTTCGTCATCTCGCCGCAGGCTGCCGGAAAGGGCGCAGGCGCGACGATTTCGGCGGCATCCAGTTTCGCCCGCAGTTCCGTGAAGGCGGGAGATTTCAAGACTGAATACAGATAGGTCTCGACTTCGCGGTACAGGACGCTGTCGGCCTTGAAATCCGGTTTCAGCAGGTTCTTGAAATCGGTTATCCTGAGAAACGAAGGTTTGTCCGTCCTGATATCGCCTGCGTACGGTTCGAACGTGTACGGATCGACGGTTATGGGGTCGTACCGTATCGGGCCGTATTCGTTTCTTTCCTTTAGGAAGACGACCTTCTCGTCCGGTACGTACCCTTCGGGAACGCCCAGGGAAACGCAACCGGTGGTAGACAAGAGCAGCCAAACGATGACGACAGTCGGGACGGCTTTTCCGCATTTTCTCATCATTCTTCTCCGAATATTTCAATGCTTATTCGGCTATTCTAGCTTGCAGGAAATGAAGGCGCAAATGAAAAATCGCATGGATCCAGGAATCGCCAGGAACGACCGAGGCATCCCCCCACAATTCGATGAGCCGACGGACTCTCGAGGCCGGGGAGCGCAGGTTCCGCGCTCCGGCCGTTACGCCGGCGTTTCCGGCTTCCAGAAACCCGCGTGCACCTCCGCCGCCCCGGGTACCTCCGCCGGGCCCTCCACGGACACGGGACGCTGCCCCCGGGCGAAGACCTCCCGGCAGGGCAGGTCCAGGGTGGGATTCTCGGGGTCGTCCCCGGTCAGGTCCCGGAGGTCGGACTCCGCCAGGGCGTAGACCACCCGGCCGATCCCGGACCAGTAGATGGCCCCGGCGCACATGGCGCAGGGCTCGGCGCTGGTGTAGAGGGTGCAGGTCCGCAGGAAGTCCCGGCCGTAGGCCGCCGAGGCGGCCCGGGCCAGGTTGGTCTCCGCGTGGCCCGTGCAGTCCCGGCCGGTCACGACGGTGTTGCCCGCCTGGAGGAGGATCCTCCCGTCCGCGTCCGCCAGGACCGCCCCGAAGGGGTGATTGCCGGCAGCCCGGGCAGCCCGGGCCCGCTCCACCGCGGCGGCCAGGAGCCGCCTGTCCGTGTCGTTCATGGAAGGATCTTAGCGCCGGAGCGGCGGATTGTACAGAATTCGGCGCGGAAACGGGGTTGACAGGGGACGGTGCTTGGTCTATTGTTAACTAACTGGTTAATATCATGGCGAGACGAATGAATTCCGACGACAACGAACTCACCGCGCGCCGACGCATCCTGGACGCGGCGGCCCGGGAATTCTCCGAGTCGGGGTTCGACGGGGCCCGGGTGGACGAGATCGCCCGGAAGGCGGGGGTGAACAAGGCCCTCATCTACTACTATTTCAAGAGCAAGGACGAGCTCCTCGCGATCCTGTTCGAGGAGACCCGGGACTCCGTCTTCGCCCTGTTCGACGCCGGGACGATCCGCAGGATGGACCTCGCGGGCGGGGAGGACGCCCGGCGAATGCTGACCACCTTCCTGGACGTTCTGGAGGAACGACAGGACATAATCCGGGTGGTCCTGATGGAGTGCGCGAAGCGGACCCCCATCAACGACATGATCTTCACCCTGATCGGGGAAGTCCTGGACCGGATGCTGGCCCTCGCGTCGGACACGGGGTACCACATCGGGACGGATCCGGCGAAGGCCAAGGTGACGGAATTCTTCACGGGAATGATGCCCATCCTGAACTACGTGGCCTACCATGAAATCTGGATGGAGCGCTACGGAATGGAAGAATCCGTCTTGCGGGCCCAGTTCATCGAAGCCTTCCTGGGTACCCACCTGGAGTACACGATGAGGAAGAGCGGCGGATGATTTTTCCGATACCTGATTAACTAACCGGATAGTTTAACTAACCGGTTAGAAAAGGAGGATCCAAATGTACCTGCACTCGAGACTGGAACGATTGGGAGCCTGGACGATGCGGCACCCCGGGGGAATCCTGGCGGTGACCGCGGTGATCCTGGCCGCCTCCCTCGGGGCGGCGACGGGCCTCGGAGTGGAGACGGACATCTCCCAGATGCTCCCCCCGGACAATCCGACGGCCCGGGGCTTTTCGGAGATCTCGGACGCGTTCTCCACGACCTCCTCCCTCGTGGTCGTTCTCCGGGGGCCGGATCGGAGGGTCCTGGCGTCCGCGGCCGAGGACTTCGCCGCCCGGATCCGGGAGGATCCGGACACTTCGGGCCTGGTACGATCGGTCCGGCTCAAGGCCGACCGGGCTTTCCTGGAACGGTGGGGGCTCCTGCTCCAGGACGCCGACGAGCTGGCCGACACGGACCGCGTCCTCGAGTCCACCCGGCTCGTCCCCCTCCTCCGGGCGACGAACGACCTCATGGAGGAAAAGCTGGCCGACGGGTCCGACGAGGAGGTGGAGGGCCCGGACGGGGAGGACGGGGCCTTCGCCCTCCTGTCCCGGCTGGGGCTCTTCGCGGAGGAGCTCGGCCGGCGCGTGGAGGCCGAGGCGGCCGGGGACCTCCCGGAGGGACCGGCGGGGAACGAGGGTCTCGCGGACGCATGGCTCTACGGCCAGGAGTACTTCCTGGACCCCGAGGAGGGTACCCTACTCCTGACCGTGCGGCCGACCTTCGACCTGGGGGACCGCGCCAAGCTGACCGCCCTGACCGAGGGCGCCCGGGACCTGGCCCGCGAGATCGAATCCGCCCGCCCGGGGCTTTCCTTCTCCTTCACCGGCGACGTCGCCAACGAGGCGGACGAGGAGGAGGCTATCGGCGCGGACCTGTTCTATCCGAGCCTGCTGGCGCTCTCCCTCATCCTCCTGCTCTTCCTGGCGTCCTTCCGCAGGCGGAGATCCATCCTCTTCGCGGTCGCCGCCCTGGGCGTCGGGATCGCCGTGGACCTGGGTTTCGCCGCGGCGACGGTGGGCGAGCTCAACATGATCACGACTTCCTTCGGGGCCCTCCTGGTGGGACTGGGGATCGACTTCGGCATCCACCTGGCCTCCCGGTACGATTCCCTCCCGGATTCCGGGCTGGACCCTTCGGAACGGATGGGACGGGTCTTCGCCTCGGTCGGCGGCCCCGTCCTGGTCGGAGGCCTGACGACCGCCCTGGCCTTCTACTCCCTCCTCCTGTCCAGGACCCTGGCGTTCCGGCAGTTCGGGCTCATCGCGGGCACGGGCATTCTCACGACCCTGGCGGCCTCGTTCCTGGTCCTCCCCGCACTTCTGTCGGTCTTCCCCGGAAAGCCCGACACCCGGAGGACCCGGGCCGTCCTGTCCTTCTCCCTTCCCGCCCGGGCGGCCCGGGCCAGCGGACGCCATCCCGGCCTCGTCCTTGCGGGCGGGGCCGTCCTGGCCGCCCTGGCGGGACTCAACATCCCGAACAATTCCTTCGACTTCGACATGCGCCGCATCGGCCCCCAGGGCACGGAAGCCCAGGCGACGGAACGCCTCGTGTCTCAGCGCTTCGGCCTGTCCACCTGGCAGCACATGGTCCTGGCCGGCGGGCTCGAGGAGGCCAGGGCCCTGCAGGATCGGCTCAAGGAAGCGCCCTTGGTCCGGAGGACCGAATCGGCGGCGGATTGGGTACCGAGCCCCGAGGAGCAGGCCGCCCGTCTGTCCGCGATCGCCGACATGGCGCTGCGGGAGGGGCGCGCAGACGGAGCGGACTGGACGGAGGGTACCGTCGAGGAATTCCTCTACGAAATACAGCGGCTCGAATGGAACGCGGTGGAACTGGGCGACCTGGCTGCCCTGTCCCTGGGGGAAGGATCCCTGCCCGTGCGGAAACGGAACCACATGGTCCGGGAGATCCTGGGGGACGGGACGGGGAAACCCGGACGGGAGGTTTTCGACATCCTGCGGGCCCGGGTGCAGGCCCTGCCTCCGGATCGGGCCGCCGCCCTGCTTTCCGGCATCGACCGGGGATTCTCGGAAGCGCTGGACCGGAAGGTCCGCGTCCTCGCGGCCGTGGACCGGCCCCTGACCCCTTCGGACCTGCCGGAGGACGTCCGGTCCGAGTTCGTGAGTCCCGACGGCCGGTACTTGGTCCTCGTCCAGGGAGCGTCCGGGCTGGGGGATTCCGAGGCGATCCGGCGCTTCGCCCGGGGACTCGCCGCCGTGGATCCGGAGGCGACGGGCTCCCTGGTTCTGGGGGTCGAACTGTCCCGGGAGATCCTCGCGGAGGCCCGGTCCGCATCCCTGCTCGTGGGCATCCTTGTCTTCGCGGTCGTGGCGGCGGGCTTCCGCTCCGTCCCCCTCTCGGTCCTCGCGGGAACCGCGTTCGCGGCCGCCCTGGCCTGGACCTTCGGAGCCCAACCCTTCTTCGGGCGGTTCAACATCGTGAACGCCCTGTCCCTCCCCCTCATCCTGGGGGTGGGGATCGACTACTGCGTCCATATCCTGTCGGCCCTGAACTCCGGCAAGCCGGAGGATCTCGACCACTCCGTCAAGGCCGTGACCCTCTCCATGCTCACCACGGCCCTGGGCTTCGGGTCCCTGGCCCTGGCGGGCCGGTTCGCCGGCATCGCCGCCCTGGGGGAGACCCTGACCCTCGGCATCCTGGCCTGCTACGCCGCCGCCCTGACCCTGGTCCCGGCCCTGGCCGGGGCCTCGCCTAGAACCGCATTCGCCCGCCGGATACCGGCCGGGCTCCCGGAAACGAACCCGGAAAGGAAGGCATCGAAATGAACGGAACCTGGAAATCGACGAGAACCTACGAAGGCCGGAGGACCGTCGCGGTCCTCGCGATCCTGGCAGCGGCCCTCCCCCTGGCGGCCCAGGAGGACGCCCGGTCCATCATCCGCGAGGTGGACCGCCGCCAGAGGGTCGACACGAGCCTCACCCGTACGGTCATGCGCATCTACCCCGACGGGTCGAACGAAGCCGAGTACCGGGAGTTCACCATCGAAGGGTTCGAGCGGGGGGACTCGGAGAGCTACCGGGAAGTCCTGGAGCCCCGGTCCGTCAAGGGCCTGCGGATCCTGTCCATCGGGGACGACGCCTGGCTCTACTTCCCCTCCACCGGACGGGTCCGCAAGATCGCCGGCACGTCCCGGGGGGAATCGGTCCAGGGAATCGGGGGGGACTTCTCCTACGAGGACCTCGGGGGCGGGCTGTACGATGAGAAATACGAGTTCCGCATCCTCTCCACGGACGCCCGTTCCTGGGTCCTGGAGGGCGTCCCGCGGAAAGCCGGCGGCGTCTACTCCCGGCTGGAGGTCACCGTGCTCAAGGAGGGCTATCGGGTGTCGAGCGTGGATTTCCACACGGAAAAGGACGGCCTTCTGAAGACCCTGACCTTCCAGGACTACAAGGTCTTGGACGGACGGGACACCGCGACCCGGTTGGTCATGACCAATCGCCGCAAGGGATCCCGGACCGTCGTGGCCATCCTGTCCGCCGCGTACGGGGTGCCGGTGGCCGAGAAGTACCTCAACCCGGTGCAGTTCTACAAGTAAGGAGGACAGGATGAACCGAACGGGAACGAGCTCGACCCTCCGGACCGCCTTGGCGGCGGTCCTCCTGGGATGCGCCGGCGCGGCCGCCGCCCAGGACCCCGGGAGCCCGGGAACGGCCCCGGAACCCTTCACCGTCTACGGCTATGTCCGGGTCCTGTCGGGAGCCTACGGCTTCCCCGCCCCGGAGGGGACCCTCTCGGGGGCGGCCCTGCGGGTGCGCCTAAAGGCGGATTGGGAACCCGCGGAAAACCTGGCCTTCCGGCTGGAGGCGGACTACGGCGCCTCCTTCGGCGGCTCGAGCGATCCGGCCCGGCTCGCGGGGTACGGCATCCCGACCTACCTGGGGTCCGTGCTGGAGGCCCTCGGGGGCCCCTCGTCGGAGGCCGGGGACCTCTACCCCTACGAGGATTTCCACTCGACCTTCTCCGTCGACCACGCCTACAGCCGGGTGAATTTCGGCTCCTTCGACCTGGCCTTCGGGAAGATGCCGATCGCGTGGGGAACCGCCTACGTCTTCAATCCCACCGCCCGGACGGCGCCCGCGGGCGGGCTCGACCCGGCCTCCGAGGAAACCCCGGGTATCCTCGCCCTTGCCCCGAGCCTGGCCCCGGGCCCGGGCCTCTCCATCCAGGCCTACCTGGCCTTCCAGGACCGCGGCCTGCGGGGCGCTTCGACCCTGGAGGAAGGGAGGCCGGAAAACCTGCCCTTCGGGATCAAGGTCCAGGGGGTGATCGGGAGTTTCGACCTTTCCGCCTCGTTCCTGCGGGAGGTGATCTGGGCGGAAACCCTGGCCGGGACCGCGTCGTTCCGGCGCCGGGCCTGGGCGGGACTGGACTTCGCGGGGGCCCTGGGTCCCTTCGGCGTCTACGGGGAAGCGGCCCTGGGTCTCCCGTCCTCCGTGCTGTCCGGCACGGGACCGGAGGATCTCGACCCGGCCCGGGACCTGGAAATCTCCGCGGGCTTCGACGGGATCCTACCGGGTCTCGGAGTCGAGGTGCGGGGCGAGTATCACTACCGGGGTTCCGGACCGACGCGGCCTGGGGACTACGATCCCTCGATCCTTCTGTCCGGCGCCTCCTCGGTGCTCGGGCGGCACTACGTCTTCCTCCACGCGTCCCGCACCCTCGGAGACTGGTGGACCCTTTCCTTCGCGAGCCTCGCGAACGCGGGGGACGGCTCCTGGATCCTCCTGCCCCGGATCTCCCGGGAGGCGGGGGGGAACCTGGAGATCGAGGCGGGCGCCGTCCTCCCCTTCGGCCCGGCGGGCAGCGAGTTCGACGGGAGGCGGGACCTCTCGGCCTACGGGCTCGGCACGGTGGACCTGACCGAACCGTCCGTCTTCGCCGGGCTGAGGATGAGCTTCTAGACCGCCCCGCCCGCGCCGCTTGCCAAGGGCCCGGGCGGGGAGTATTGTTCTCCCATGCAAAATAGCGGAGAACCGGGAGCCCCCGCGGCCCCGGGCCCGGCCGAGGGGACCGCGCCCCGGGCCCGGCTCATCTCGCCCCTCCTTTGGATGTTCCTGATCGGGATGATCCTGGCCAACGTGAGCGGCCAGATGTTCTACCCCCTGCTGACCCTCTACCTCCGGGAACTCGACGCCGGGGTGGAGGAGATCGGTCTCTTCTTCACCCTGTCCATGATCGTGCCCCTGGCCCTGCAGATCGCGGGAGGCTGGATCAGCGACCACATCGGCCGTCTCAAGGCCATTGCCATCGGGTCCATCGGGGGTACCCTGGGGTGGATCGGGATCATCCTGTCCCCGGACTGGAAGTGGCTCCTGGTCAGCCAGTCCGTGGGCGCCATCGCCATGTCCTTCGTGGCCCCGAGCTACGACGCCTTCATCGCCGAGCAGTCCGAGGAAAAGAACCGGGCCAAGGTCTTCGCGGTGAGCCAGACCATCTACCAGGTGGTCATGGTCGTCGGCCCCTTGGCCGGAGGCCTGGCCGTCCGGGCCTTAGGCTGGCGTCCCCTGATCTGGATCGCCGCGGTCCTCTACTTCGGCGCCACCGCGGTCCGGCTGTCCATGGCCCGGAAGGCGGCCGCCGTCCCCCGGAGCGGGAACCTGGACTTCAAGTCCTTCGGCTCCTCCTTCAAGGCCGTGATCGGCATGGCCCTGTCCGGAGGGGTGGTCACCTGGCTGATCCTCTCGGACGGGGGACGGGACATCGCCATGGGGATGAGCATGGAGCTGGTCCCCCTCTACCTCCGGGAGATCCGGGGCGTCGACGTGGCGGCCATCGGGGTCTTCAACTCCCTGTTCGGGATCGCCAGCATGAGCATGATGCTGCCCTCGGGGCACCTGGCGGATCTCCGCGGGGAACGCTACCCCATCGCGGGGGGTTACCTCCTGGCCTTCCTGTCCTTCGGGTTCCTGCTCTTCTCGCCCGTCCCCTGGCTGGCCGGGGCGGGATTTTCCGTCGTCTTCGGGGCGGGCATGGGCCTCATGTCTCCCGCCTACCAGAGCCTGATCTCCAAGGCCGTGCCGGAAAAGTACCGGGGCATCACCTTCGGGTTCCTGTCCACCAGCAACGGCTTCGTGGCCCTGCCGGCCCCCTGGATCGGGGCCCTGCTCTGGAAGCGGATCGCCCCCGTGACGCCCTTCTACGTGACCGCCCTGGCGGCCCTGGCCCTGGTGCCCCTGGTGATGAGCAAGTTCCGGCCGCGGCGGGAAACGGCCTAGCCCTCCGGGGACGGCGCCGATCGCCCGCGCCCGCTCCCCGGGGCGCCGCCGGTAAGGACGATTCCCGATGCCTCTCCCGCCCGCCGTCAGGGGTTGATCGCGATCAGGCGGATCTCCAGGACGATCCCTCCCGCGGAGACGCGGACCTTCTGCTTGTCGAAGCCGCCCGGCGGCCCCTTTCCGTCGTAGTTGCTGATCCCCACGGGTTCCCGGGGGATGCCTATGAAATTGGTATCCAGCTTGCCGTTGGAATTGAGGTCCTGGTACAGGGAGAACACGTACTCCCCCGGGGGCAGGGACAGGGCCGCCTCCATCGTCGGCGCGGAGGGCGGGAGGGTCAATGTACGGAAGGGCAGGTTCTTCCGGTAGCCTTCGGAGCTGTCGAATACGGCGGCGTACACGGTTCCTCCGCCGGGCTTGACGCCCGGGACGCTCAACCGGACGGCCGCCTCCTGGCCCGCCGCGGTCAGGACGGCCGCCAGGCCCAGGACGGCACATGCGAGTCTTCTCATGGTCCCTCCTCGACGTTCCGGAACGACCGGAACGGGATCTCGTTGGCCCGGCGGATCCCGTCCTCGGCCACCTTGGGCTTCCGCTCGAAGTCCAGGATCCCGTTGGTCTCCGTCCCCACGTCGTACAGCTGGGTCAGGCAGTACCCCTGGAACAGCCCGCATTCCACCGCGTCCCGGGTGTAGGCCTCGATCCGCTCCGGGACGGTCCCGCCTTCCGCGCTGGCGTACCAGCCGAAGCCGCCGTACTCGGACAGGATCCACGGCGCCTTTTCGCAGGCGGACCTCGCCTCGACGTCCAGGAAGACGGAACGGGTCTCGGTTCCTATACGGTTCAATATATAGAAAAGCAGCACCCGGGGCACGGATACCCGCGCCAGTACGCGGGGATCCCCCCGCCGGAAGGCCGCGTAAGCGTCCCGGGCGAGGCGGGAGGACTTCAGGTAATGGTGCACGTCCACGATGTCCGAATCCAGGTGCTCCCAGCCGGAGTTGTCGATGACCGGCCGGCCGGGATCCAGGGCCCGGACCAGGTCGATCATGGAGCGGACGAAGGACCGGGTCCGGGACGCGCGGCCGTAGAGTCCCCAGACGCCCCAGGTCTCGTTGAACAGGATCCAGGCGATCCCCGAGGGATGCATCGAGTCCCGCTCGACGACCTGGCAGAGCTCGGACTCGTAGGCCCGGAAGGCCGTCCGGGAAGGCAGGTAGAAGGAGGGCATCTCGAAGGTCGTGAGCAGGCCCAGCCGGTCCGCGAGGAAATGGAAATACGGGCTCTCGATCTTCTCGTGGATCCGGGCTCCGTTGAATCCCATCCGCTTCAGGGCCTCGATGTCGTCCCGGTACCCTTCGGGTGTCCGGGGGGTATACCATCCCCCGGGAAAGTAGCCCTGGACCAGGGCCATCCGAAGGTTGATCGGCGCCCCGTTGAGGAGGATCCGTCCGTCCCGGGCCTCGATCCGGCGGAGGCCCAGGTAGCTTTCGACGGCGTCGGAAACCCGGCCCTCCGCGGACAGGGTGTATCGGAGCCTGTGAAGCGCCGGGGTGTCCGGGGACCAGCGGGGGCCGGGGACGGCCTCGAAGGGGATCTCGACCCGGAAGACCGTCCCGGACAGTTCCGCCTCGAACCGGGAGGATCCGCCTCCGGGGGATTCCAGATCGACCGCCAGGCGCGGCGCGGCCGGAGCCGGTATCTCCGACGGCGCGGGCCGAGCGGAGGATGGATTTCCGGATCGGGATTCCGGCTCCCGGGCCGCCAAATCCCGGCCCGCCGAAACCGCGGGCGCCTCGATCCGGACCACCCCGGCGTCGAAATCCGCCCGCACCCGGGGTCGGTCCAGGCGCCAGGGTCCCGCGGTCTCCAGCCAGACGGACTGCCAGGGACCGGAGATCCCGGAATACCAGACCATGAAGGGGCCCCGCAGGAAGGTCTGCTTTCCCCGGACCTGGAACGGGCTGTGGGAGTCCCGTACCCACAGGACGATCCGGTTCCTGCCCGGGCGGACGAACGCCGTGACGTCGAGGGCGAAGGAGGAGTACCCGCCGACGTGCCGACCCGCCTCCCGGCCGTTGACCTCCACGACCGTCTCGTAGTCGCAGGCGCCGACCCGGAGGATCACGGACCCGCGGGCGGCGTCCGGGGCCAGGTCGAAGTCCCGGGAATACTCGAAGCTCCCGCGGTCCGGGAAGTCCGCCCCGCCCAGACCGCTTCCGATCGGGAAGGGCACCCGGACCTCCCGGACCCGCCGGCCCCGGCGCACCCGCCAGGGCCCGTCCAGGGAGATCCAGGAGCGGCGGGCCCAGGAGGGATCGGGGTGGGCCGAGAAGAGGAAACCGTCTTCGACGAAGCCGGCCCCCTCCGAGCCGGGGGTCGGAGCCTCCGGACCGGAGGAGGGAGGGGACGCCGCCGGACCCCGCGGCATCCCGCTAGACCTCGACCCCGAAGAGAGCCCGGACGACGAGCCCCACCAGGAAGGAGAAGGCCGATACCCCCAGGGAGATCCCCGCCATTTCCAGGAACCGTTTCCGGAAGTCCAGGTCCTTGGCCACGGCCAGGTAGAAGTTGAAGGCCGCTATGATCCCCACGGCGATCGTGAGGGTCGCCCCCAGGCTCACGAAGATCCAGGATCCTCCCCGGGGTAAGACCAGGTAGGGCAGGACCAGGAGGGCCACGGTGATCAGGTAGGCCGCCCCGGTGTACAGGGCGGACTTGGCCGCCCGGGGGTCGCCATCCGCGCGGCTGGAGAGGTAATCCGAGGCGGCCATGGAGAAGGCGGCCGCGATGCCCGTGACGATGCCGCTTATGGCCACCAAGGGGCCGTTCCGGAGGGCGAAGGTCAGGCCCGCCAGGGTCCCGGTCAGCTCCACCAGGGCGTCGTTCAGCCCCAGGACGATGGAACCCATGTAGGCAAGGCGCTCCTCCTCGATCATGGCCATCAGGGCGTCCTCGTGGGACTCCTCCTCCCGGCCCACCGCCTCCGCCCCGGGAACCGCCGGGGCCACCCGTGCGTAGGCCTCCGCGGTGGCCTCCTCTCCCCGCTCCATGAGCTTCAGGGCGAAGGTGAGCCCCAGGGTCCGGGCGAGGAATTCGAAGAAGCGGACCCTCCCCCCGTAGGGCCGGACGTCCCGGCCCGAAAGCTTCCTCCAGAATTCGTAGTGCTCCCCCTCGGCCCGGGACATGTCCCGGAGGGTCCGGGCGTTCTTCTCGTCCTTGATCACCCCGGCCAGGCGCTCGTACAGGATCTGTCCGGTCCGTTCCTCGCGCTGAAAGGCGAGGACGTCCTCGAGGAGTTTCGCGTCCATGGTCGGTCCTTTCGTGCCGGAACGGGGTAAGCGGAGCGTCCCGGCCGCCGGGCCGTCCCAGTATGGGGTCCGACCGCGGCGCCCGTAAAGACGGCAACCCCGGGGGAGTCGGCGATCCGAAAATGCCTCCTCAGGCGCCGCCGGCCTACGCGGCCGCCTGGTATTTATTTCTATACGCAGTAACATTTTCCTATCTTGACCAATTCCTTGGTCCGTCATACTCTGGACGGGCCCGCTCAAAATGTCCAACCACCCGCCGGGACACGTCGCTCTCCGCGGTCGGGAAATCCAGCTCGGGGGGCCTCCATGTTCCTGTCCAAGGCGTCCGTATCCGGAAAACTCGCGATCTCGAGCCTCGCCTTCACGATTCCCCTGGCCGTCATGTCCTGGTTCATCGTGAGCGGGATACGGTACGACATCCGGTTCAACGAGAAGGAAGCCTACGGGGCCGCCTACCTGGAGCCTCTCGTGGAGATCCTGGGCCGCCTGCCCACCTACGGACGGATTTCCGAGTCCGATCCCGAGGCCGCACAGCGGATCCGAGACGAGCTGGACGCCGACTTCGCCCGCCTGCAGGACCTGCAGGCCCGCCACGGAAAGGACCTTTCGGTCACCCCGGAAGGACTGGGCATCCGGGGCCGGGAATGGCTGGAGCCGGCCCAGCTCGTTGAGCGGTGGACGGAGCTGAAGACGGCGGACTCCATTTCCGGGGTCAAGCTGGAGCGTCTCGGCGCGGACGTCCGGGAGCTGATCGTCCACGTGGGGGACACCTCCAACCTGATCCTGGACCAGGACCTGGACAGCGCCTACCTCACGGACGTCGTCCTCCGGGCCCTTCCGAACGCGATCGTGACCATCACCAGCCTCCGGACCCGCCGGGAGATCACCCGGGAGGATCTCCTGGTATTCCTCGCACTCCACGAAGGCGTGGAATCCGCGCGGATCTCCTCGGGCTCCCGTACCGCCCTGGCGGAGGACCCGAACTTCCTGGGCGTCTCCGCATCCCTCCAGGAGAACCTCCCGCCGGCCCTGGAGGAATTCGAGCAGGCTTCCACGGACCTCGCGACCGCGGGTTGGTCGTACCGTCCCGAGGACCTTTCGGACACCCGGACCCATTTCGACGAGGCCCTGGACCGGTCCCTGGACGCGTCCCTGGAGTACTGGAAGACCGCCGCCGCCGAATTGTCCCGCCTCCTGGAAATCCGCCTCCGGTCCTACCGGCGCAGCCTCGCCCTGTCCCTGGCCGCGACGGCGGCCGCCGTGGCCGCCGCCTACGCCCTGGTGTGGGCGGTCGCCCGGAACCTCCTGGCCCAGATCGGATCCATGCGGCGGCTCGTCGCCTCGATGGCGGCCCTGGACCTGCGTCCCCGGGAAGTCCTCCGGTCCGGGGACGAGCTCGGACAGGCCTCCGGGGACCTGGCCCGGCTTTCGGGGACCCTCAACGAGTCCATGAAGGACCTCCGCTCCTCGGTGCGCTCCCTGGACACGTCCTCCCTTCGGATCTCGGACGCCTCCTCGGAGCTGAGAACCACCGGAGAGTCCCTCGCGGCCTCCGTGGAGGAGATCGCCGCCACCCTGGAGGAATCCATGGGGAGCATGTCCTCCATACGGACCAGCATCGGCCGGCAGTTCGAGACCGTCGACCGAACGACCGCTTCCTTCGGGCAGGCCATGGAAGGCCTCGAGGGGGTCGGCCGGGATATGGAACGGCTCCGGCAGATGGCCCGTCAGAGCGGGTCCACGGCCCGGGACGGGGAGGCGACGATTTCCGGCCTTATCGGCGAGTCCCGGAACCTGGGCTCCCACGCCCGATCCCTGGCGGAGGGGATGACCCGGGTGGCCGAGGCGACCCGGGCGATCCGGGAATTGATGGGCTCCATCGGGGACATCGCGGAGCGTACCGGGCTTCTGGCCATGAACGCCTCCATCGAGGCGGCCCACGCCGGATCCGCGGGACGGGGTTTCGCGGTGGTGGCCCAGTCCATCCGGGAGCTCGCCGCGTCCACGACCCGGACGCTCCAGACGGTCCAGGAACGAGCCCGGACCATGGAAGCCTCCGTGGAGGCCGCCTTGTCGGATTCGACCCTGGTGGACCGGGTATCCGAGGAGGTCGTCCGCAGGACGTCCGCGGCGGAGACGGCCCTAGCCGGCATCGAGTCGGCGGTCGAGTCCCTGGGCGCGGACATAGAGAAGGCCGCCGCCGCGATGGGCGGGTTCCGGGACCTCGCCTCGGAATCCCTGGCCGAGTCCCGGTCCCTCAAGGACTTCTCCCAGTCCATCAAGGACGCCGTGGAGGAGCAGGACCAGGGTTCCCGGGAGATCGCCCGGTCCGTCCAGGTCCTGCGGGACGCCTCCGTCCGGAATGCCCAGGCTTCCGATTCCCTGGCCGAACTCTCCGCGGTCCTGAAGGACGAGAGCCGGGGTCTGGACGCCATCGTCCGGGGCTTCACCCTGGACGAGGACCCGGATCCCGCGGAGCCTACCGGGGAAGCTCCGCGGTGAACCGATCCGGGGCCGGAACCTCGTCGGCTCCGGCCGCGCTGGATAGTGATATTATTTCTATATATAGAAACACTTTGACCTCTTGACCTTCCGGCGCGGGCGGATCTACCGTTACCCCACCTCGAGAGGGCGCCTAGGGTTCCTCGCCCGCGGAAGCGGACGGCACGGACCGAGCGGCGCCGGCGGGCGCCGGCCGCCCGACACACCCACGGGAAAAAAGCCCGAGGACGGAGTCTCGACCACCGATACCGCCGGGAGGTCGCCGTGTCCGTCATCGCCGTGGAAGGGTTATCCAAGACGTTCCGTACCCGCGTGCGAGGGACGGGACTCGCCGCGGCCCTCCGCTCCCTGGCCCGCCCCGAATGGCGCACCGTCCCGGCCGTCCGGGAGGTTTCGTTCTCCGTGGAGCCCGGCGAGGTGGTGGCCTTCCTGGGGCCCAACGGGGCGGGCAAGTCCACGACCATCAAGATGCTCACCGGAATCCTCACCCCCACCTCGGGGACGGCCCGGGTCCTGGGACTCGACCCCGCCCGGGACCGGACCCGCCTGGCCCTGGAGATCGGGGCGGTGTTCGGCCAGAAAAGCCAGCTCTGGTTCCACCTGCCGCCTTCGGAGTCCTTCCGCCTCCTGGGGGCGATCTACGAAGTACCGCCCGCGGAACTCGAACGGAGGCGGTCGGACCTGGTGGAGCGCTTCGGGATCGGCCCCTACATGGACGTGCCTGTGCGCAAGCTCTCCCTGGGGGAGAGGATCCGCTGCGAGATCGCCGCCAGCCTCCTCCACGCCCCGAAGGTGCTCTTCCTGGATGAGCCCACGATCGGCCTGGACGTGGTGGTGAAGCGGGAGATCCGGGCCCTCCTGTCGGAGCTCCGGTCCCGGGACGGGGTCACCATCTTCCTGACCAGCCACGACATCGGGGACATCGAGAAAATCTGCAAACGCGCCATCATCATCCACCACGGGGCGGTGGTGGTGGACGAGTCCATGAAGACCCTCAAGCACCGGGCCCTGGCCCGCAAGTACATCGGCGTGAAGTACGCGGCCCCCGCAAACCTGGAACTTCCGGGTTTGTCCCCGGTCAAGCGGACCGAGGACGCCGGAAGCTTCGTGGTGGACACACGGAGGCACAATCTCCAGGACGTCATCCGCGCCCTGGTGGACCGGGGAGAGGTCCTGGACCTGACCGTGGAGGACGAGCCCCTGGAAGACATCATCGCGGAGGTCTTCCAGGGCCGGAGCGCGGAGGAAGCCCGGGGGGCCGCCTGGGCCGGCGGGGAGGCGGAATCATGACCTGCCGCGGTCCGCGCCGACCGGCGCCCCTCGGGATCCGGACGGCCCTCCGGAAGTACTCCACCGCGGCCCTCGTCAGCCTGCGGAACCGACTGGCCTATCCCGCAGCCTTCGCGGGAAGCCTTTTGACCTACGGTCTCTTCGTCTTCGTGTTCTCCCGGATCTGGGCGTCCATCTACTCGGGCCGGGGGGATATAGCCGGCTACGACCGGGCCGGGATGGTCTGGTACTTCATCGTCGCGGAGATCTCGGTCTTCGGATTCGGCCACTTCTACTCCACCCTGTCCGAAGACATCAAGAGCGGCCAGGTGGCCTACCTGCTCGCCCGGCCCTACGGCTTCACGGCCTACCACTTCTCCCAGACCATGGGAAACACCCTGGGGGACTGCCTGGTGCTGGCCGCGGAGGGGGTCCTGCTAGGCCGGCTCCTGGGCGGGCCGGTCCCCGTGACCTCCCTGGTTCAGGGGGCCGCCCTCGTACTGTCCATCCTCCTGGCCGGCTGCCTGCAGTTCTTCCTGCAGTTCGCCATCGCGATGACGGCCTTCTGGCTCGAGGAGAACGCCGCGGTCTACTGGATCTACCAGAAGCTCGCCTTGGTGATCGGAACCTTCCTGCCCCTGGAGTTCCTGCCCCCGGCGGCGGCCGCCGCGGCCCGGTGGACCCCCTTCCCCTACCTCTCCTGGGCGCCCGCCCGGATCGCCGTGGCCTGGGAACCCCGGGAGGCGCTGGGCCTGCTGGCGGCCCAGGCGGCCTGGACCGCGGCGGCCGCCCTCCTGTGCCGGGGGGTGTTCGCGGCGGGGCGGGGCAAGATCACCGTGAACGGAGGCTGAAATGGACCGATTCCGTCCCGGCCGCCCCGCGGCCTACCTGCGGTTCCTGGGAGCCGCCTTCTCGGCGAACCTCCAGGCCGTGGCCGAATACCGGGTCTCCTTCCTCGTCCAAGTCTTCGGGATGATGCTGAACAACGCCGCCTTCGCCGCCTTCTGGGCGGTCCTGATCGCCCGGGCCGGGACGGTGGGCGGCTACGGCTTCCCGGACGTGATGATCCTCTGGGCCCTGACCTCGACCTCCTTCGGCATCGCCCACGTCCTGTGGGGCAACATCCGCTCCCTGGGACCCATCATCCAGCGGGGCGAGTTGGACGTATATCTCCTCCAGCCCAAGGACCCGTTCCTGAACGTCCTGGCCTCCCGGACCGTGGTCTCCGCCTGGGGGGACCTGGCCTACGGCTACTTGGTCCTGGCTTTTCTCCCGGGCACCGGGCCGGAGCGCCTGGCCCTCTTCACCCTTCTGGCCCTGGGCGGGGCGGTCATCTTCGCCTCCGTCTTCTCCGCCGCGGAAAGCCTGACCTTCTTCCTGGGCAACGCGGGTCCCCTGTCCCAGGCGGTCACCGAGTTCCTCCTGTCCTTCTCCCTCTACCCCGAGACCGTCTTCGACCCGGGGATGCAGTGGCTTTTCTACACCCTGCTCCCGTCGGGATTCATCGCCTTCGTGCCCCTGTCGGTGTACCGGGACCTGGACTGGCCCCTGGTGCCCGTCCTTCTGGCGGTCGCGGGCGCCTACGCGGCCGGAGCCTACGGCCTGTTCCGGGCGGGACTGCGGCGGTACGAGTCGGGCAACCAGGTGGGAACGCGGTTGTAGACCGCGGGCCCGCCCGGCCGGCAAAACCCCGGGCGGGACTGTAGCGGTACGAGTCGGGCAACCAGGTGGGAACGCGGTTGTAGACCGCGGGCCCGCCCGGCC
>CALMRC010000071.1 GCA_937873275.1 uncultured Spirochaetota bacterium | reverse complement strand
GCGTACACGCCGGCGCATCGGCGTATTTCGGGCGACGCCGAAGCGCCCGGAGCATCGCCTTCGGGACCTGGTACGTTGCGGAGCATCGCCTGAGGACGATGCGGGCATACCTGGGTTCCATCCTCACGGGCAGCGTGTTCAATCCCGTCCTCTACCTGTTCGCGCTGGGCGTGGGGATCGGCTCCTACATCGACTCGAACACCGGGGGCCAGGCTATCGGCGGCGTGGCGTACCTCGTCTTCGTCGGGCCGGCCCTCCTGGTGAGCGCCGCGCTCACCGTGGCGTTCGAGGAAAGCTCGTACCCGGTGATGGGGGGCTTCAAGTGGACGCGGGAGTTCTGGGCCATGAACGCGACGCCGATCAGCGGCCGGCAGGTGGTGAACGGTGTCCTCCTCGCCGCGGGGTTCCGGATCATCTTCACCGTTTCCGTATTCTGGTGCTTCCTGGCGGCGTTCGGCGCGTCCCCCTCCGCCTACGGCATCCTGGCCGTGCCGGCCGCCATCCTGTCGGGCCTCGCGTTCGGTTCCGTGATCATGGCGGTGGCGGCGCGCCTGGAGGAGGACGACGGCTGGTTCCCGATCATCAACCGGCTGATCATCATGCCGATGTTCCTGTTCTCGGGGACGTTCTTCCCGTTGGAGAAGATGCCGATCTGGCTGCGATGGCTGGGCTGGATATCCCCCCTGTGGCACGGGACGCAATTGGGACGCCGGGCCGCCTTCGGCATGGCCGAGCCCGTCTGGCTGACCGCGGTACACGTCGCGTACATCGCGGGGATGCTGGTCATCGGTCTCGGTCTTTCGTGGAACATCTTCAGCCGGAGGTTGTCCAAGTGATACGGCAAATCTACGCCGGGCGTCCGCACACCGTCGTCCTCCGGGCCCTGTACGCGCTGAAGACCTCCGCCTGGTTCGTCGTGGTGTCCGGCTTTTTCGAGCCCGTGTTCTACCTGCTGGCCTTCGGACTGGGTCTGGGGACCCTGGTGGGCGAGGTGACCGGGCCGCTGGGCCGGCCGGTTCCGTACGCGGACTTCCTGGCCCCGGCCCTGCTGGCCACGTCGGCCATGAACGGGGCCATCTACGACTCGACCTGGAACGTGTTCTTCAAGATGCGCTTCGCCCGGCTCTACGACGGCATGATCGCGACCTCCCTCGGAACCCTCGACATAGCCTTGGGCGAGATCCTCTACGCCCTTCTGCGCGGACTTGTCTACGCCCTGTCCTTCCTGGCGGTCATGGTCGCCCTGGGCTTGGTCCCGAGCGTCTGGGGCGTCCTGGCCGTACCCGCCTCGCTGCTCATCGCCTTCGGTTTTTCCGCCTGCGGCATGGCCCTTACCTCCTACATGACGACCTTCCAGCAGATGGATTGGATCAATTTCTTCCTGCTGCCGATGTTCCTGTTCTCCGCCACCTTCTACCCGATCACGGTGTATCCCGGGTACATCCAAGGGATCATCAAGGTCTTCCCCCTCTGGCACGGGATCGAACTGATCCGCGGTCTGACCCTCGGGCAATTCGACGCCTCGATACTCTGGCATGTCCTCTATTTCACCGGGATGATCGGGGTCGGGCTCGCGGCCACGACGCGGAGGCTGACGAATCTGTTCATGAAGTGAAAACCTGGGGAAGAAACCTCTTCGTTTCGAGCGAAGAGGTTTCTTCCCCAGCCCCCATCTTCCAGAAGCACGACCAGGGGGTCCCCCCCTGGACCCCGCCATCTTGGGGGTGTATATGCTGGCACCTGCAAGGGCATCGCCTGCCAGGTTGCGCTTCATGACGGGCCGCGATATCGGTATCTTGGCGAGCGCCTTACGCACCCGCTCCTCGCGGTCTTCCGTCGCGCGCAGTCGGGCCGCCTGTTGCAGCCGCGTCCCCGCAGCGGGATCCTCGGCAAGCTCGGTCTTCAGCAAGAGGAAAATTCACAGACTCTGAGCGGAAGGTACGCCCTGGATTCTCGGTCCAGGGCTTCACAAGGTTCGTACCACTACCGGGGCGCCTCGTTCCTCCGGGCCGCCAGGACGAAGTACTTGAACAGCCCGAAGGGCACGGGCTTCTTGAGCTTCAGGATCTCGAAGTCCGATGCCCGTACCCGGTCGACGAACTCCTCCAGCCGTAGCATCGATTCGTAGTCGTGCTCGGTCCGGTCGCGGAAGTACCTTCCCAGGGCGTACTCGAAGGACTCGGCGGAGAGCTCCTCGATGACGAAGAGGCCCCCGGGTTTCGTGACCCGGGAGATCTCGGCGACGCAGTCCCGCCAGTCCGGGTAGTTGTGCAGCTCTCCCAGGACGAAGACCGCGTCGAAGGTTCCGGCCTCGAAGGGAAGGCGGGTCAGGGATCCGACGGAGCAGTCTACGGGCAGGCCCGCGACCCGTTCCCGGGCCTGCTTCACCATCGCCTCGTCGGGATCCACCGCGGCCATCCGGCCGGGGGAGAAATGCTTGTGCAGGAGGGCGGTTCCGGTCCCGTTGCGGCAGCAGTAGTGCAGGGCCCGGTCGATCCTGGTCGGGGGCGCCGCGTCCCGGAGGGGCTTCACTTCGTACTGCTCCCGGACCCACATGCGGAGGGGGTTGCGCTCCAGGTTTTCCTCGAAGGTCGCGTGATCCATCTCAATGCTCCTCGGGTATGTTTTTGTCGCCGGAGACCGGAGCGTTCCCGCCCGTGCAGTAGAGGTCCTCGAAAAACCGGATGACCGGGTCCAGGTACCGCTTGCTTCGCTCCGGGTCGTACCCCTCGTCCCAATCCAGGATCGAGACACGGTAGCACCACTGGTAGCGAAGGACGTTGATGAGACGCGAGACCTCCCGGATGTCGCAGGGCAGGATCCTGCCCGCGTCGACTTCCTCCCGAAGGATCCGGCCGACCTCCTCGTCGGCCTTCTCCTCCATCATGTATTTCTGGAAGTCGAGGATCTCCCGGTTGCGGGGACCTTCCATGAAGAAGAAACGGCAGACCAGGAGGGCATGGGGATTGTCCCCGAAGGCGTCCGCGGGGGTCTCGAAGAGTTGGCGGAAGACGGAAGCCCCCCCGGCGGTTGTTACCCCGGGACCCGGGAGGGGCTGGCTCACCATCCGGCCGGTGTACGCGATGATCTCCGCCAGGAGGTCCTCCTTGCCCTTGAAATGGCGGTACAGGGAGCTCTCGGTGAGGTTCACCGCCCGGGTGATCTCCTTGATCGAGGTGGCTTCGTACCCGTTCTCCGCGAACAGCCGGATCGCCGCGTCCAGGATCCGGTCCCGGGTGTCGGGCTCCCCGGGCCTTCGGACGGGACGCCCCATCCGCCTCGGGGAGGCGCGCGGGTTCACGGAGCGCCTCCCGTTCCCGGCACGAGCCCGGCGGCCCGGTCCCGGCGGTGACCGTCCCCCCCGGGGCCCGCGCAGGCCTCGAAGGCTTCCCGCCGGAGCGCGGCGTACAGGGCGGGGTCGAGCCGTCGGTTGTCCCTGAGCCGGTCGACCAGGACGAGGGCCTTCCGCGGACAGCGGTGGACGCACCGGGTGCACAGGTCGCAGAGTTCCCCGGCGTGTTCCAGGCCCTCCTCGGTCTTCCGCCATGCGCCCCGGGGGCAGTCCCGGACGCAGAGGCCGCAGGAGGTGCACCGGTCCTCCAGGATCCGGATGCGGTCCCGGAAGCGGATGAACCCGTCCAGGGCCAGGACCTGGAGGGCCCAGGCCAGGGGGGTGTACCACTTCGGGGCGGGAATCCGCCCGGCGGCCGGCGCCGCCGCATGGTCCGCGATGGACCGGGCGATCCGGGCCGCCTTCCGGGGGAAGGCGCGCTCGAACCGGTAGAGCCACCCGCACAGCCGGTCCGGCACCACGCAGGTGACGTCCGTGCCGGGGGCGCGGAGGGCGTAGGAACCTACGACGGGGATGCCCCGGTCCCGGAGCAGGAGGGCCGCCCGGCGGTTCGAGTTCCCGGTATAGAGCTCGTAGGTGGTCACGAGCAGGGCCCGCCGCTCCCCCGTTCCTTCCGGGATGCCCCGCAGGAACTCCGTCATGACCCCGGCGGGCTTCAGGAAGTAGGTCGGGTAGCAGAGGACCAGGAGCCCCGGGGCGGCGGCTTTCTCCGCCGCCCGGGGATCCTCGACGGAGAGGACCTCGCAGGGGGTGCCGGGACCGGCCAGCCGGCCCAGGAGGTGGGCGACCACCTCGGTGCCGCCGACCCCCGAAAAGTACAGGATGGCGACGGGATCAGGCACGGTCGGCCCCCCCGCCGGCGGGGGCGAGTTTCCCGCAGCCGCACCGGAGGAAGGTACCCCAGTAATGCCGGATCGTCCGGTTGATCAGGGCCCGGGGGACGACCTGGGACAGGAAGGCCACGACTTGGTTGATCGCCCCGGGGACGATGACAGCCTTGTTCCGGGCGACTCCGTCCAGGGCGTACCGGGCGATGCACTCCGGGGTGAAGCAGGCTCCGCGGGCGATCGGACCCAGGTTGTCGATGTAGCGGTTGACGTCCTCGGTGGTCCGGATGGCGTTGGGACAGAGGACGCTGACGCCTACCTCCCCGCCCAGCTCCTCCCGGAGGGCCAGGCTGAAGTGGAGGACGAAGCTCTTGGTGGCCGCGTAGATCGGCATCGTCGGCATCGGGAAGAAGGCCCCCAGGCTGGCGACGTTCAGGATGGCCGCGTTCCGGCTCCGCAGGTCCGGCAGGAAGAGCCGGACGAGGCGGACCAGGGAGAGGGCGTTCAGTTCGATGGTAGCCTCGTGGTATTCCAGGGAGTGGTCCAGGAAGTGTCCCGGGGTGCCGATCCCCGCGTTGTTGACCAGGAGGTCGACGCCCCCCGCCTCGACCCGATCCCGGAGGCGTTCCAATGT
>CALMRC010000070.1 GCA_937873275.1 uncultured Spirochaetota bacterium | reverse complement strand
ATATTTTTCAGCAAACGCTAGAACAGCATCCATGAAACAGTTCGCGGGAGGTTTGGCGTCGTCCCTGACGCGCCGGAGCGCCGCTCCGGTGTATTCCGGGCTCGCATCCCTGCTCGCCAAACCTCCCGCGATTCTACTCTCCATATTTTTCAGCAAACGCTAGAACAGCATCCATGAAACAGTTCGCGGGAGGTTTGACCAGGCCGGCGCCGACCATGCCGATCCCGGGCTCCTTGTGGGCGATCCCGGTGTTGATGGCCGGGAGGATACCCGTCTCGACCACCTTGCACACGTCGATCCCCGTGGGGGTGCCCCGGAAGTCCAGGGCCGGGATGCGGTAGGCGTCGTTCTCGCCGACCGTGATCTCGTACATCCTGCGGGTCACGTTGAGGGCGTCCTCCGGGGTTCCGCCGACGAACTTGACGATCGCCGGAGCCGCGGCCATGGCGAAGCCCCCGATCCCGGAGGTCTCGGTGATCACCGAGTCTCCGACGTCCCGGGCGGCGTCCGCCGCCGAGAAACCCGGGAGGTACAGGCCCTCCACGACGCTCGCCGGGCCCGTGAACCACCGCTCCCCCAGGCCCGACACCCGGATGCCGAACTCCGTGCCGTTCCGGGCCATGGTCGCGATGACCGAGGAGGCCTCGATCCCGAGGGCGGCGTCCACGGTGCACTTGGCCGCCGGCATGGTCAGGTTCAGGAAGAAGTGGTCGTTCCCGTTCAGGAAGGCGAAGACCTTGGAGACGTCCTCCTTGGGCTCGTCCAAAAGGGCCAGGTAGGGGGCGAGTTCCCGGATCACCAGGCTCGTGCCCGCGCGGTTGCGGTTGTGCCCCTCGTCCCCCATCTGGAGGACCTGGGCGATGAGGCTCTTCATGTCGATCGGGCCCCGGAGGGCCAGGGCCCCGGCCAGGATGGGGGCCAGCCGCCCGGCCATCCAGCGCAGGCGGTCCAGGACCTCCTGGGAGTACGCCCCGTACCGGAGGACCTTCCCGAGCCCCTCGTTCAGGGTGCAGTAGGCCTTGTTGCCGAAGGCCTGGTTCTCCACGATCCACACGGGCATGCTGGCGGTCATGACCCCCGCCATGGGCCCCACCGCGGAATGGTGGTGGCAGGGCTCGAAGCGGATCTTCCCGGATGCGGCCAGGGATTGGGCCTCCTCCGGCGTAGAGGCCAGCCCCTCGTACAGGAGGCCCCCGATCACGGCGCCCCGCAGGGGACCGGCCATGTCCTTCCAGGCGACCGGGGGCCCCGCGTGGAGGATGAGGTCCCGGGCCATGCCCGGGACGGTGTCCAGGGCCGTGCCGATCCCGACCAGGGTGGGCTTTCCCGCGAGAATCCGGGAGAGGGCTTCCGCGTTGGCCCGGGCCACCCGGGGATTCCGGGCGATCGCGTCTAGGGCTTCGATCACGTCCTTCCGGCCCCCCGCGGGGGGCTTCCAGTCCACCTGGACCGTCGGCACGCCGCGGCCGGCCAGGGTTTCGGCGAAGCCCTCCAAACCCAGGTTGACGACCTTGAGGTCCCCGGAAAACAGGTTCAATACGGGTTTCGTGTTCATCGGTTCGGCGCTCATCGAACAGCCCCCTTCTGGAGGATTCGCGCGGCCAGTCGCGCGGCTTGTCGGTTGGAGGGCAGGACCACGGCCCCGGCGGCCTCGAGCTTACGGCGCTGGTCCTCCAAGCCCTGGAAGTCCGCGGGGGTTCCGGTCACGGAAGCCACGACGGACAGGCGCCCTCCCCGGGACGCGGCCTTGGCCCGGGCGGCTTCCAGGTGGGGCGCAAGGGCGCCCGCGGGGTCCGGGTGGGAGCCGTATCCCAGCACCAGGTCCAAAAGGAGGACCGCCACCGAGGGATCCTCGGCCTCCTTGTCCAGCCGGTCCGTCCGGGTGGAGGGGTCGATCATGGGATGCGGCCGCCCGACGGTGAAGACATCGTCCCCCAGATCCACGATGGTGTGGCCCACGGACACCTGGGGGTCCGGGGGCACCAAGGCCGGGTCCGTCTGGTTGTTCGACCACACGGAACCCAGGAGGGGCTGGAGGAGGAAGAGGGCCTCGTCGGCCAGGGTTCCGCCGGTATAGAGGCCCCGGAGATGCTTCTGGGCCGGGGCGAACCCCGCGGACTCCCGGTCGACGATCCGGTCGATCTCGGCTTCCGGCAGATCCCATTCGACGGGGCGATAGGATTCGCCCCGGGCCAGGGCCGCGGCCCGGCGGGAGCAATCCTCCAGATCCGACGCCAGGTGGACGTTGGACGCTGGCTTCCCGAGCATCGCGGGGTCCCGGAGCCCCAGGAGGTGGACGACGCAGGGCTTTCCGCTCCGGGCCAGGGCGTCCAGGACGGCCCGGGCGGTGTCGGGAGCCGGAGGCTTGCTGATGACCGCGATGACCGAGGTCGAAGGATCTTCCGCCAGGGCCGCGATGGCAAGGAGCATGGTCCGGCCCCCCACGGCCGCGTTCTTGAGATCCCGTCCCCCGGTGCCGACGGCCTGGGAGATTCCCGCCCCGTAGCGGTCGATCAGGCAGGTCACTTCCTGGAGGCCCGTCCCGGAGGCGGCGGCCACGCCGACGGATCCCCGGCGGACGACGTTCGCGAAGCACAGGGGCTGGCCGTTCACGACGGCGGTGCCGCAGTCGGGTCCCATGACCAGGAGCCCCTTGGCCGCCGCGTGGCGCTTCAGGGCGATCTCCTCCTCCAGGGGTACGTTGTCCGAGAAGAGCATCACGTGGAGGCCCCGATCCAGGGCCTTCCGGGCCTCCCGGGCGGCGTAGGCCCCGGGCAGGGAGATCACCGCCAGGTTCGCGTCCGGAATCTTGCCCAGGGCCGCCTCCAGGGAACCGACCCGGGACAGTCCGGACCCCGCGACGGCAGCCGCCGTCTTCTTCCGGTCCACGAGTTCCAGGGCCTTGGCCGCCGCGGCCTCGGCCTTGGCGGCGTCCGCGGCCTCCACGGCCACCAGGAGGTCGTTCGGACCGGATCCGTCCAGGTCCGGTCCCCCGAACCCCATCCCGGAAAGCAGGTCCCGGTTCATGTCGGTGCCCATCGCGACGACGGCCTCGGTAACGCCGCCCGCGGACTTGAGCTCCTGGGTCGCGAGCATCAGGAACACCGAGTCGTGGTAGCTGTCCTTGCGGACCCTAAGAAGTTTCATGCGCAGCTCCTTCCATCAATCCCCGTACCGCGTCCCGTCCGGAACTCGCCCCGTGGGAAAAGGCGGCCCCGATCGCCGCGGTCCATTCCATCCCGGCGTCCCCGTCGGGCCCGTACGACCCGGATCCGCCCGGACCGAGGGGATTCGGCGCGGAGGCGGCCGTCTCCGCCAGGGCCCGGGCGACCCGGACGAGGTAGGCCGGGAAGAGTCCCCGGACCGCTCCGGCCAGGAGGGTCCTTCCGGGAACCGTCGTCCGGGTCGTGTCCAGTCCTTCGACGGCTCCCAGGGTCTCCGCCTCCCCGTCCCGCAGGATCCGTCCCAGGATCCAGCCGGCCAGGAAGTCGTCCCCCGCCGGGGTGGTCCCGGGACCGAATCCGACCAGGTTGAAGGGGAATCCCGGTTCCTTCCGGAGCTCCGCGAACCGTCGGCCGAAGGGACCGTCCCCGTGCAGGCCCTCGGAGTATCCGTCCCGGGCGAGGGCGGCGGCCAGGCGGGCCGCGGCGAAGGCCGAGCCCGCGGGACCGGCGGCACGGAACGCCGCGGCCGCGATCCTCGTCTCCGGACGGGGATCCCAGGCATCCAGGGAGTCCATCCGTACGAGACCGCCCTGGGTCCCCAGGGCCGGGTTTCCCTCCCCCGAGAATACGACCGGCCGCCCCGGAACGACAAGCCCGGCCAGGGCGTCGAACGCCGCCGGGCCGGGCCAGAGGCCCCGGGGCTCGAGATCCTCCCGGGACCGCAGGACGGTGATCCACAGGCCGTCGGGATGCCCCAGGGCGATCGCCCCCCGGAACACACCCTCCGCCCGGGCTTCCCAGGCCCCGCGGGGCACCAGCGGCCCCGCGAGAGCCCGGGGCATCACGGTATCAGTCGCACTCCGCCGAGGTGATGTCCTTCGGCCGGAGGATCAGGTTGAGGACGATGCCGAAGATCGCCGCCAGGCCCAGGCCGGAGAGCTTGATGGCTCCGAGCTCGAAGGTGGCCCCGCCGAGGCCCAGGACCAGCATGGCCGCGGTGATGATGAGCAGCTTGGCGTTCCCGAGGTTGACCCGGGCGTCCACCATGTTCTTGACCCCGATCGAGGAGATCATGCCGAACAGGAGGATGGAGATCCCGCCGATGACCGGTCCGGGGATGGTGCTGATGACCGCGGTGAACTTGGGGATCATGGCCAGGATGATGGCGCAGACCGCGGCGATCCGCATGATGATGGGGTTGTAGGCGCCGGTCAGGGCCACGGCCCCGGTGTTCTCGGAGTAGGTCGTGTTCGCCGGGCCGCCGATCATGGCCGCCAGGGAGGTCGCGAGGCCGTCCCCGATCAGGGTCCGGTGGATCCCCGGATCCTTGATGAAGTCTTTGCCGACCACGTTGCCGATGGCCAGGACGTCGCCGAAGTGTTCCACCATGGTCACGATGGCGATGGGGAGCATGATGCTGATCCCCTCGGCGGAGAACTTGGGCAGGGTGAATTTAGGGAAGCCGATCCAGTCCGCCTTGGCCACCGCGGAAAAGTCCACGATCCCCAGTATGACGGACAGGATGTAACCCGAGATCAGGGCGATGAGGACCGGGAGGTTCGAGGCGAACTTGAGTCCGAACTTGGGAAGATAGATCTTCACGAAGATCCCCACCGCGAAGGTGAAGAGGGCCACCGCCCAGCAGCCGTTCACGCCGATGGCGTCGACGATGGGCTTGGAGAAGTCGCCCCGGGCGTTCTGGATCGCCACGGGCGCCAGGATTAGGCCGATCAGGATGATCATGGGGCCCGTGACGTGGGGAGGCAGGATCTTGTGGATCGTGTCGTAGGGCACGAACTTGAAGATGATGGCCACCACGACGTACAGGAGACCCGCGATGACGATGCCGCCCAGGGCGTAGGGCAGGCCCTGGCTCTTGCCGACGGCCAGGAGTCCGGGAATGAAGGCGAAGGAACTACCCAGGAAGACCGGAACCTTGAAACCGGTCACGACGTGGAAGAGCAGGGTTCCCAGCCCCGCGGCGAACAGGGTGACTCCGATATCCAGGCCGGTGATGATGGGAACCAGCACGGTGGCCCCGAACATCACGAAGGTGTGCTGGATGCCCAGCACGGTGTTCTTTACGGTCAGGCTTTTCTCCACGGAACGCTCCTTGTTTCGATCGCTCTTTCCGCTCGGCCCAACGGCCGATCCCTCTTCGGCCTTTCGGCCGAACCTGTATCGGCCCTTCGGCCGATCCTTATCCACCACCCGGCCGGCGCGTGCCGGGAGATTCACCATTCACCTCAGATAGCAGACATACGGCGCGGACGCAAGGGCTCTAGCCGTCCTTTTTCCGATTTCGGAGTTCCGGAGCGGAACGGCAGGATCCCAGGGGACTCTTCGTGATCCAGTTGTCGATGGGCGTCTTTTCCCGCAAGGCCCTCCAGACATCCTCGAAGCGCAGGGGCATGTGGACGATCTCGGCGCCCGTGGCGTCCTGGATGGCGTTGCCCAGGGCGGCGGCCACGGAGATCATGGAATGCTCCCCCACCCCCCGGGCCCCGTAGGGGCCGTCGATCTGGGGGGTCTCCACCACGGCGCTCTCGATGACCTCGGGGATGTCCTTGGCCGTCGGGATCTTGTTGTCCGTGAAGGAGGGATTGAGGAGAATCCCCTTGTCGTCGTAGATGTAGCCTTCGCAGACCGCGGTGCCCAAGCCCTGGACCATGCCTCCGATGGACTGGCCCCGCACGATCTGGGGATTGATGGCCCGTCCCACGTCGAAGACCGAGGCGATCTTGAGAACCTCGTACTCCCCGGTCTCCGGGTCCACCTCGGCCACGATCCCGTGGGCGCCGTAGGTCCAATCCAAGGCCGGATTGCCCTGGCCGGTCTCCTTGTTCAGGTTCGACAGGCCCTGGGCCACGTAGCGGCCCACACCCAGGATGGGACCCCCGATCCCGTTGCCGTTCGGGTAGGCGTAGCCCACCGCGATCTTGGCGAACTCCACGGATTCGTCCGGGTTGTGCCGAAGGAAGATCCTCGTCCCGTCGTGGTCCAGGTCCCGGACGTTGGCCCTAAGGACCTGGGCGGCCACCTCGTAGGCGTTCGCCAGGAGGTCCTCGGCCGCCAGGATGGCGGCGTTCCCGGAAAGCAGGAGGCCCTTGGACGCGACGGTCTGCCAGTCGTAGGGATCCTTGTCGGTGTCGCACTCGAAGGAGATCTTGACCTTCTCCAGGGGGAATCCCAGGCGCTCCGCCACGATCTGCCGGATGGACGTGTAGGTCCCCTGGCCGTAGTCCGTCAGGGCCAGGTTGACCGTGACGCTCCCGTCCTCGTTCATCTTGATGACCACCGCGGTGGCCGTGAAGGAGGGCATGGCGGGGGCCTTGTGGAGGGCCGCGACGCCCTTCCCGATCTTCCGGCCCGTCCTCCGCTCCCGCTCCGCCTCCTCGGGGCTCAGGGTCCCGTACCCGACGGCCTCGGCGGCGGCGTTCATGCACTTGACCACGTCCCCGGTATGGTCCGTGATCTTCTCCCCCGTCAGGGTGATCGAGCCCGGCCGGAGGGCGTTCCGTCGGCGGAACTCCAGGGGATCCATGCCGATGGCCTTGGCCACCAGCTCCATATGCCGCTCCAGGCCCCAGTGGAACTCCACGTGCCCGAAGCCCCGGTAGGCGGTTCCGAAGGGCTTGTTCGTGTAGATGGTGTAGGCGTCGATGGAGGCGGCGGGGATCTCGTAGGGACCCGCCGCGGAGTAGCCCGAGGCCCGGGTCACGTTGACCGCGTAGTCCGCATAGGCCCCGGAGTCCCAGTACATGGTCATCTCCTGGGCCTTGATCTTGCCGTCCGCGCCCACCCCGGTCTTGATCCGGTACGTGAGGGCGCTCCGGCAGGGAAGGAGGCTGAACTCCTCCTCCCGGGTGGCCTGGAACTTGACGGCCTTGCCCCCCGCGGCCCGGGAGAGGACCGCCGCCAGGGGCTCGACCCCGATGCCGGCCTTGCCCCCGAACCCTCCCCCCACGTAGGGAATGTGGACCCGGACGTTGTTGTGGGGAAGCTTGAAGGCGTGGCAGAAGAGATTCCGCACCGTGAAGGGGCTCTGGGCGCTGGTCCAGATCTCCACCTGGTCCCCCCGGGCCCACTTCGCGATCGCCACGTGGGTCTCCATCGGCACATGCTGTACCGAGGGGCAGGAATATTCCCGCTCCACCACCCACTCGCTCTCGGCGAAGCCCTTCTCCGTGTCGCCCTTGCGCAGTCGGGTGTGGTTGGCGATGTTCGTGCCGGGTTTCGGGGTGAAGACCGCGGCGATGTGGTCGTAGCTCCCGAGGTCCGGGTGCACGAGGGGGGCGTCCGTCTTGAGGGCGTCCATGTGGTGGAGGACCGGCGGGAGGGGCTCGTACTCCACGATGATGGCGTCCGCGGCGCGCCGGGCCTGGGCGTAGGTCTCCGCCGCGACGGCGGCTACGGCCTCCCCGTAATGACGCACCTCGCCCTTGGCCAGGATGTACTTGTCCACGACGTAGAGGCCCAGGCGGTAGTCCAGTTCGGCGCCGGTGACCACGGCGCGGACGCCCGGCAGGGCGGCGGCCTTGGACGTGTCGATTCGCAGGATCCGGGCCCGGGCGTGGGGGCTGCGCTTGACCGCGGCGTGGAGCATGCCCGGAACGGTCATGTCGCTGACGTACAGGGCCTCCCCGGTCAGCTTTTCCGTGGCGTCGATGCGGCCGGAATCCTTGCCGACGAAGGCCAGATCCTCGGGGCGGACTTGGTCAAACATGGTCGAGCCTCCCCTTCCCGGTACCTTGGCCGGTGACGTCCAGGACGGCCTCCACGATCTGCTCGTACCCCGTGCAGCGGCAGAAGTTGCCCTCGATGGCTTCCTTGATCTCCGCCACCGTCGGCTTGGGTTTCGCCTTGAGGAGCTCCTTCACCGAGAGGATCATGCCGGGGGTACAGAACCCGCACTGGACCGCGTGGTTCCGGTCGAAGGCCTTCTGGATCTCCGACAGGCCCGCGGGCCCCGCCTCGCCCTCGATGGTCTCGATCGAAGCCCCGTCCGCCTCCACGGCCAGGACGCAGCAGGAATTGACGGTACGGCCGTTCAGGAAGACCGTGCAGGCCCCGCATTCCCCCATGCCGCATCCTTCCTTGGTGCCCGTCAGCCCCAGGTCCTCCCGGAGGAAGTGGAGGAGGGTCTTGTTCTCCGCGGCGTCCCGGGTGTAGGGGACGCCGTTCACGGTCAGGGTTATGGTCATCGGTTCACCTCCGGAAGCAGGCGGCGGATGAAGGCGCCGACCATGTAGCGGCGGTATTCCGCGGTGCAGCGCACGTCGTCGATGGGCTTGATGGCCTTCTGGACCAGGGCGTCTACGGCCTGGGCGTCCAGGGAGGCGTCGATCCCGGAGACCAGGACCGGGGTGGGCGCCGCGGAGCTCACGGCCGCCCGGAGACCGTCCGGGGCGGAGGCCAGCAGGACCCCGACGATCCCCAGGTCGTGGCCCTTCACCCGCTTGAGCTTGGCGTACCGGCCCTTCCGGTCCGCCGCTGCCGCGGGAACCCGGATCTCCGCGAGGAATTCCCCGGGTTTCATCACCGTGGCCTTGGGGCCCGTGAAGAACTCCCGGAAGCTCACCGTCCGTTCCCCCGACACCGAGGCCAGGACCGCCTCCGCGTCCAGGCACAGCAGGGGCAGGGCCATGTCCGAGCAGGGGGATGCGTTCACGACGTTCCCCGCCACGGTCGCCCGGTTCCGGACCTGGTGGGAAGCCAGCTCATGGGCAGCCTCCGCCAGGAGGGGGAAGCGCTCGCGCACCGTCCGGTCCCGCAGGATCGCGCTGATCGTGACGCCGTGGCCGATCCGGAGACCCTCGGAGGGGGAGAAGACCAGGCGGTCCGCCTCGGGCAGCCGCTTGCAGTCGACCACGTACGCGGGTTTCGCGATGCCCATCCGTATGTTCGGCAGGAGGTCGGTCCCGCCGGCGAGCACCTTCGCCGACGTCCCGTGCTCCTGAAGGAGGGCCAGAAGTTCCGGGCGGGACGAGGGAGCCCGGTACTGGAACTCGTGTACCATCGGATCCGGTCCTTTCCGCGGGACCGCTGCGGAACCCGCGCATTCCGTCGATTTTGACATCGGTCAACTGGCCTGTCAAGAATTTCTTGAGCGACTCTATCGGGATCCCGGGAGCCGGTCCCCCGGGATCCTAGAGGGTCAGGCTCAGTCTCGCGACGGTCTCGTCTTCCTTCTCGTTCCGGATGACGGAGGTCGAGAAGTCCATGCCCTCGGCGGCGCATTTTTCCCGAAGGAGGGTATGGTAGATGAGGCCGAGGCCCCCTCCCTCCTCGTCGGTTTTCAGAATCTGCTCCAGGGTGCTCTCCTTGACCGTCCGGGGTCGGCGTCCCAGGTTCTCCAGTCGGGAACCGTAGCCGATGAGGCCCCGGTTCCGGACGGTGATCCGGATCTCGGCGGGATCCGAGGGGTCCAGGACGGTCCCCGTGAAATCCATCCGGAGCAGCATCAGGTCGTTCCTCTGGACCGCCCGCTCCCGCAGGCGGTCCCGGAAGGCCTCCTCCGCGAGCATGCGCTCCAGCTCCTCGGGATGGCTGCGGACGAAGAGTTCCCGCTCCGCGAGGTTCGTGAGGAAGGATTTCTCCGCGAGCTGGATGAACTCCATAAGCATGAGGCACAGGTGCTCCGCGATCTCCAGGCGCCGGGCGTAGGAATACACCACGTCCGAGGCGGTCCCGACCAGGTCCGCCCCCCCAAGGGCCAGGAGGAGGGCCGTCTCGTCGTCCACCTCGTCCAGGAGGCTCGAGACCCGCCCCAGGGTCTCGTCGTCGCAGGTGCCCTCCGGGGAGCCGGACCGGGTACGGGCCGCGCATTCCTCCTCGATGGAGCTGCGGAGGTTCGCGGCCCAGACCGCCCGCCGGCGCAGGGCGGAGGCCATGGCGGCCCGGTCCCCGACAAGACCGATGAACGCCGGATCCTCGGCTATCCGGGCCGCCTCGGGGGTTCGCCGGAGCCGCCGCTTGAGTTCCGGGCGGAACCGCTTGTACAGGATCCCCGAGAGGATGGTGCGGGTCAGGTCCAGGAGGGCGTGCCGGGCGGACACGAACTCCGGCCGGGAGATCTCGATGGTGGTGATGAGTCCGTACACGACCAGCTTGCGCAGGAGGTCCAGCTTGCAGACCTTCCAGTCGAACCCCACGGCCTTGTCCCCCGAGAACGTCCGGAGGTCCCGGACGGGGATGCGGAGCTGGGCGCAGTACCGCTGTCCCGCCTCGTTCAGGACGTACTTGCCCGGAAGGTCCAAGGGCTTTTCCGGGATCCGACGGGCGGTCTTGGCCGGGGACGCGGGTTTCGCCAAGGCGGCCAGGGATTCTTCCAGGTTGTGGTCGAGGTCCAGGTAGGTGGCGACCCCCATGTACTCGAAGACCGCCCGGACGGTGCCGACCATGTTGCAGAACCGGACCCTCTTGGCGCCGGCGAACTGCTGGGCAAGGCTCATGAAGAGCCCGAGGCCGGAACTGTCCACCAGGGGAACCTTTTGCAGGTCCAAGACGATCTTGGACAGCCCGCTTCCCTGGACCCGGGCCAGGATCTCGTCCCGGAGCGTGTCCGCCCCGGCCATCTCGACCGCCCCCGCCACCTGCAGGACGGCCACGTCCCCCACAATCTCGATCGAGCACCGGGCTCCTGTGTCCATGGGTACATGATGAAGCACAGGCGGGGCCGGACGTCAAGGCGAATCGGACACCTTGATCCCCCGAGTTTTACATGGTACCTTATTAGTGTCATGCAAATCACCTACATGAACGGAACGCGGCTGAAGATCGCACTCCTGGCGGGCGCCCGGCGCCTTGGGGAGAACGTGTCCTTCCTGAACCGCATCAACGTATTCCCGGTCCCGGACGGCGACACGGGAACGAACATGGCGGGAACCGTCCAGGCCATGGCCGCCGCCCTGTCGGCCTCCCCGGGGGTCTCCCTGGGGGAAACGGTCCGGACCGCCGCGGATTCCGCCTTGATGGGCGCCAAGGGCAACTCCGGGGCCATCCTGGCCCAGTTCTTCCAGGGTCTCGCGGAGGAATTGGAGCGGGAGGTCCGGGTGACCACCCGGGCCTTCGCGGACGCCGTGGGAAAGGCCGTGGCCCGGACCTACGGAGCCCTGTCCAAACCCCGGGAAGGAACCCTCCTCACGGTCCTCAAGGACTGGGGGAACGCGGTCCACCGGGTTTCCGAGCGCACCGACGACTTCCTTATCCTCCTCCGCACGACCCTCCACGACGCCCGGGCCTCCCTGGAGCGAACCCGGGACATGCTCCCGGAACTGAAAAAGGCTGGCGTGGTGGACGCCGGAGCCCTGGGTTGGGTGCACATGTTGGAGGGCATCGTCCACCACATCACCCACGGCCAACTGCGGGAATTCCGGGACACCCCGATCCCGGGCGACCTGGATCTTCTCGGGGATGCGAACCTCGAATCCCCCCTCCCGGAGGGAGAACCCTCGGCGTTCCGGTACTGCACCGAGTGCCTGGTCGAGGGCCCGGCCCTGGACCTCCCGGCGATCCGGGAAGGCCTCTCGGAATTGGGGGATTCCGTCGTCGTGGCCGGGTCCGGTCGCAAGGCCAAGGTCCATATACATACGGACACCCCCGCCCGGGCCTTCCGGATTCTGGAGGGATTCGGCACGGTTTCCGCCCAGAAGGCGGACGACATGGAGGTCCAACGCCTTCTCGCCGCCGCCAAGCCCCGATGCGCAGTGTTCGTGGACTCCGCCTGCGACCTCCCCGAGGAGGAACGGCGAGCCCTCCGGATGGAGAGGGTTCCGCTTACCATCGTGGTGGACGGAGTGAACTACCTGGACCGGGACGGCCTGGCTCCCGAGGATTTCTACGCCCGGCAGAGGACGCCGGGGGTCGCCCTGTCGACCAGCCAACCTTCGGACGCGGCGTTCAAGCGCAAGCTGGACACAGTCTTGTCCTCCGCCCGGGAAGCGGTCTACCTGGGGCTTTCGGGCCCCCTGTCCGGAACCCTCGAGGCCGGGCGGCGCACGGCCTCCGGCCGGTCCGACGCCGGGCGGGTCCGGGTGGTCGATTCCCGGTCCATTTCCGTGGGCTACGCCCTCCTGGCCCGGAAGGCCGGAGAAGCCGCCGCCGCGGGCGCCTCCGCCGGGGAGATCGAGGAGCTCTTGGAGGCCCTCCGTCCCCGGCTCCGGCTCTTCGTCGCGGTTCCGGACCTGTCCGGCCTGATCCGGTCCGGGCGCCTCCACGGCGTGAAGGGCCTGGCGGCCCGGGCCTTCGGGCTCCGGCCGGTCATAACCGTGAACGAGGAAGGCCGGGCGGATTCCGCCGGCATGTACGTGGGGGCCTCGAACGGCCGGGCGGCCCTGGTTCGGATGCTCCGCAAGGCGGCGTCCGGCCGACGCGGCTCCGTCCGCGCCCCGGCCTCCCTGGAAGTACTGGTGGGCCATGCGGACAGCCGGGACGAGGCGGAAGCCCTGGTCCGGGATCTCCGCGGCGCCTTCGACCTTTCCCGGGAGCCCGGGATCGTCGACGTCTCCCCGGCCCTGGCCCTGCACGCGGGTCCCGGAGCCCTGGCCCTGGCGGCCCTGCTTCCCGAGGACGCGGCCCGGTGATCGGCCTGGGGGCGGCCCTGGTCCTCTCCTACCTCCTGGGCTCCTTCCCGACCAGCATCGTGGTGGGGAAGGTGTTCTTTCGACGGGACATTCGGGCGGAAGGCTCGGGAAACGCCGGAGGAACCAACACGTTCCGGGTCTTCGGGTGGAAGGCGGGCATCCTGGTGGTCCTGGTCGACGTGGGCAAGGGCGCGGCGGCGGCCCTCCTGGCTTCCCGGCTGGCCGCGGACGTTCCCCTGCCGGCGGACGCCCTGAAGCTGGCCGCGGGGACGGCCGCGACGATCGGTCACGTCTGGACGGTCTTCGCGGGCTTCCGGGGCGGGAAAGGCGTGGCCACCGCGGCGGGAACCCTGGCGGCCGTGGCTCCCCTGCCCTTCCTTGCCGCCCTGGCGGCCTTCGCCCTGGGCATCCTCTCCACGGGAATCGTGTCCGTGGGCTCCCTGTCCGCGGCCGTAGTCTTTCCCCTGGCGGCCCTGGCGCTTCGTCTGGCAGGATACCCCGTCTCGGACATCCTGCTCGGGTTCTCCCTGATCCTGGGGCCCCTCATATTCTGGACCCACCGGCAGAACATCCGCCGCCTCCTCCGGGGCGAGGAGAACCGCTTCGAGAAGCTGAGACTGCTGGCAAAACTTTTTCATAAAAGGAAATAGACAGGATAACAGGATTGAAAAGGATGGACAGGATAAGAATCGTTAAAGAATAATCAGACTAAAACTTCAGGATTGCTTCCATGGATTCATCTTGTTGATCCTGTTCAAATCCTGTTATCCTGTCTCGACTTCTCCCGAACAGGACTCTTCATCTCCCCGTGACCGTGAACGTCCTCTCCAGAAGCTGGGTGTTCCAGTTGTCCTTGACGATCAGCTTGTACCGGCCGGGTTCGGAGAAGAGGTAGGCCGGCAGCTCCAGGGATCCCCCCGCGGCGATGCGGGCCTTTTCCCGGTGAATCTCCTTCGAGTCGATGAACCGGGGGTCGGACTTGTAGAAGATCACCACGAATTCCCCGCCCCGGCCCGTGCCGTTCGTCAAGGTGAAGGCGATGCGGGTCCCCGCGGCGGCGGGAATGGGATCCGCGAAGGCGGCCCGTTCCCGGGGGATGGTGAAGCCGATGTCCGCGATCGGGGGCTCCTCGTCGCCGGACGGGGCTGCGGGCCGGGCGGCCGCCCCCGCGGGGGGCGGGGTCGCGGGCGGCGGAGCGGCCGTACCTCCCGGCGAGGCGGCGGCCCCGGACGGCCGGGTCGGGACCGGTGGCCCTCCGGAGCCCAGGAAGGACCGGACCCCGATGAGCCGGGGCGGGAAGTAGGAGTCCGAAGGCGGGGAGACGATCACTCCCGTTCGGGGCCCCTGGGAGACCGCGTGGATCACCGAGCCCTCCCCCAGGTAGATGGCCACATGGCTGGGGGATCCCCCGACCGTGTCGTAGACCAGTACGTCCCCGGGACGGGCCTTCCGGGGATCCACGGGAACCCCGGCGGCGTAGATGCCCCGGGAGGACCGTGGCAGGTCGATCCCCGCGGCCTGGCGGTAGACGTAGCGGACGAACCCGGAGCAGTCGAAGGCCGACGGGGATTCCGCCCCGTATACATAGGGCACACCCCGATACCGGGCCGCCGCCTCGAGAATGCTCCGCCGCACTTCCTCCTCCGTCTGGGCGAAGGAGGAGACCGCGGCCGCGGCCAGCGCCAGGAACCCGATGCCTCGGAGCGCCCTTCCCGGGTTCAATAGATCCCCGTCAGCGCCTTGATATACTGGAGCCGCTCGTAATCCGCGGGGGTTCGGCTGGTGAACCGGGAGAGCTTGCCCCGGATATCGTCCAGGCCGCCCGCCTTCCTCTGGTCCAGCCAAGTCTCCATGCCCGTCAGGATCTCCCCGATCGCCTTGTAACCCTTCTGGTAGACCGCCGAGCAGACCTGCACGGCCCGGGCCCCAACCAGGATCATCTTCAGGGCGGAGGCGGCGTCGTGGACCCCCGTGCCCGCGGCCAGGTCGCAGGGGACCCGTCCGAAGAGGAGGGAAATCCAGCGGAGGCTCTCGTGGTAGTCCTCGGAACGGCTGTGCACGGGTCCGGCCACGAGGCCCAGGGTGGCAAGGTCGATGTCCATCCGGAAGAACCGGTTGAACAGGACCAGGCCGCCCGCCCCCGCGGAACTCAGCCGGGATGCGAGATTCAGGAGGTTCGTGTATTGGGATCCGAGCTTGACGGACACCGGCAGGCCGGAAGCGGCCCGGGCCGCCCGAACGATCTGGACCACCCGGTCCTCCAGGCTGGAAGCCGTCTCGTCCGGGGAGGTGGACAGGAAGGATATGTTCAACTCCAGGGCGTCCGCGCCGGAAGCCCCGACCTGCTCGGCGAACTCGGTCCACCAGGGACCTCCGATGCAGTTGACGCTGGCGATCACGGGAATATCGGCCGCGTCCTTGGCGTCCCGGATCAGCTTCAGGTATTCGCCGGAGCCGGCGTGCATGCCCATCTCCGCCAGGTACGCGTCCGCCTCGGGATGCGCCTCCCCGGCCGCGCCGCCCACGGACTGGATGTCCGCCCTTAGCTGCTCCTCGAACAGGCTCTTGAGGACCACGGCCCCCGCCCCCGCGTCCGCGGCCTTCTTCACCCCCCCGGGGGTCGATGTCAGGCTGGAAGCCGCCACCACGATGGGATTCCTCAGGCTGAGTCCGAGGTACTTGGTCTTCATGTCCGCCATGTTCGCTCCTTATTCCGATCTTGTCGCATCGATGCGTAGAACCCCGCGATGAATCGAGACCCTCCGGGGAGCCGCGGAATCCCGCGTTCTACCCTTCCCGGGCTCGGAAGATCATGAAAATAATATATGTATCCTCCCCCAAAAAACAAGCGAACCCTAGGCCCCGGACGCTTCCGCGACGCCGAAGGCCGCGTCGATGATTCGGCGGGAGAGGCTGCCCGGCAGAGGCAGGGGCGGGTGGTCGCCGGGGCCGTACCATCCGGCCTCCGCGATCTCGACCCCGTCGGGGGAGAGTTCCCCGGACTCCCACTCGGCCTCGAAGCCGACCATGAGGGAATCCGGGAAGGGCCAGGGCTGGGATCCAAGGTACCGGACGTTCCGGACCCGGATCCCCACCTCCTCCTCGACCTCCCGGACCACGCACTCCTCGAAGCTCTCGCCGGGTTCCACGAATCCCGCCAGCACACTGAAGATCCCGGTCTTGAAGGCGGCGTTCCGTGCCAGGAGGATGCGCCCGTCCCGGTGGACCCGGGCCAGGACGGCCGGGGAGAGCCGGGGATAGGTCACCTGACCGCAGGAGGGACAGAGCCGGGCGGTCTCGTCGGGCTTGTCCCCCTGGGCCGAGCCGCAGCGGCCGCAGAACCGGGATCCCGCCCTCCAGTTGGCCAGGGCGAGGGCGCGGCAGGCCGGCAGGGCGCCCTTCCAGGCCAGGTTCCCCAGCACCGAGCGGAAAGGAACCCAGGCGAGGCCCTCCGGGGCGGGAGCCTCCGGGGACAGGGAGAGGACCGTGGGCACGGGCCTCTCATCGGGGCCGCCGGCCGGGGAGGCCGTCCGGAGGGGAAAGGCGTCCAGGAGCCAGGGATCCTTCCCGGGCTCCCGGTCCGGAAAGGGGTGGAAGGAAAGGGGTTCCGCGTAACCGTCCGGGCGGCACAGGAGTTCCGGCCCCCGGAAGGCGAAATAGGCGGGCGCGATCGAAGGTGTCTGCATGGCTGTCCTCGGCGGAAAGATACCCGAAAGCCCCCGGCCGCCGCTACGCCCCCGGAGCCCCGACGCCTAGTCCGTCAATCCCGCGGCCTTGAGGATCTCCGCGGGCCCGGCGCGTTCCCCTTCCGGCAGGGCCGCCAGGAGGGCCGCCGCGGCTTCGGCGTCCGAAAACTTCGCGTCCAGGGCCTTCCGCAGGGCCTCGAGACCGGCTTCCCGGTCCCCCGCCACCACGAGACGGAGCCGGGCCAGCCGGAACCAGGCTTCCCCGTCCGAGGGATCCGCCTGGACCAGGGCCGCCCAGTCCTCGATGGCCCGGGCGAAGAGTTCCCGGGACTCCCGGAGTTCCGCCCGGGCCCGCAGGACTTCCCGGTCCCCGGGCTTCCGGGCCAGGGCGGCCGTGAGCAGGGACAGAGCTTCTTCCGACGGGCCGGAAGGCCCCGCCCCGGCCCGTCGGGCCTCCAGCAGGGCCAGCCGCCGCAGCACGGCGTCGTCCGAGGGATCCACGGTGTACAGTTCCCGCAGGATGCCCCGGGCCTCTTCGTCCCGGCCCGCCCGCTCGAGGAGCAGGGCCAGGTTGCGCAGGGTCGGGGCGTCCCGGGGATTCAGCTCCGCGGCCCTCCGGTAGGCGTCCAGGGCGGCCTCGTCGTCCCCGGCCTTGTGGTGGGCGTAGGCGGACAGGGTTATGAGCCGGACGTTGTCGGGATCCTCCGCCCGGAGCCGTTCCAGGACCTCGAGGGCCCGGGAGTACGAGCCCGCCTCCGTGAGGGCACGGGCCAGGTTGTAGGACGCCGCGACCAGGGTCCGATCGTAGGACAGGGCCTTCTCGTAGGCTTCGCCGGCCCGGTCCCACTTCCCCATCTCCAGCCAGGCGTTCCCGATCTCGTAGTACTCCCGGGCGATGCGGGGGGCCTGCGCGGAGGCGCAGGAGACCAGGACCAGGGCCAGGCACGCGATCCCGGCGAGACCGGCCCGAAAGGCCGGCCGGACCCACTTCCTCCTTATCGCCGTAGCACCATCTCCTCGATCGTGCGGATCTGGGAGCGGTAGAGGTTCGCTATGTTCGAACCGTAGTCCGCGATCAGCTGGAGCATGTCCCGGGGCCGTTCATGCTCGTCCATGCCGTTAACCCGATCCCCCGCGTCCCCCAGACCGGGCATGATGTAGGCCATCTCGTTCAGGACCGGGTCCATCCAGAGGGTATAGACCGTGGCCTCCGGGATGGCCCGCACTACCCGGAGGGCTCCCTTCAGGGCGGAGATCACGTTGAAGACCTTGATACTCCGGGGCTTCACTCCCAGGTCCAGGAGGTACTTCACCACGGTGACCAGACTTCCCCCGGTGGCGTTCATGGGATCCGCGAACAGCAGGTCCTTGCCGTCCATGTCCTCGGGCCGGAAGTAGGAGCGATCCAGGTCCAGGACGTACTCCATGTTGTTCTCCACCTTCGTGTCGTCCCGGCTGATCTTGAACAGGGCGAAGGGGGTGACGTACCCGGAGGAGGAGTACTCCTGGATCTCCTTGGACAGGATCATCGAGGGAAGGAGGGCTCCCCGGAGCATGACGCACATCACCGTGTTCTCGATCCGGTCGTCGATGTTCGGGATCTTGTGGACCGCGTAGTTCTGGACCGGGACGGTCACGGGGGTGGAAACGATCAGGTGGTTCTTGTTCTCGCTCCGGGCCCCCCCGAAGGCCAGGTTGAACAGGAGCTCGTAGGCCCGCTGGATGTAGTAGACGAACTCGAAGCGCTGGGTCCGGGCATCCCGGAGCTTGGCGATGAGCCGGCTCGCCTCCCCGTGGTTTTCCGAGGGGGTCACGAAGGAGTAGACTTGGGCTCGGGGCTCGGCCCGGCAGACCTCCTGCATCTCCCCGCCCATCTGGTTATAGAGGTCGATGAGGACCCGCTCCTCCCGACGGCGTTCCTCGGCGCTCTTCGCGTGGGAGAGGATGTTGAAACTGACCATGGCCTGGCGGTAGAGGACGTCCAGCTGGGCCAGGAATTTCTGGTCCCCCTCGGTCAGGTAGCCGTCCAGGTCCTGGGCCTTGAGGATGACGCTGTTCATAGGATCACTTCGCCCAGGGCCCCGTTCCCGATGCCCACGGCGTTGCCCTCGTCGAAGTCCAGGTGGCATTCGAGGGCGTAGGCGGGATTCACCCGGCACACCACGTTGTCGAAGGTGGCGCCCCGCTCTCCGCCGGCGTGGAGCTTGACGATCTGCTTGTCCTTTACCCCGAACCGCTCGGCGCTGGCCGGATCGAAGTGGATGTGACGCTTGGCGATGATGAGGCCCTGGGTCTTCTTCACGGAGCCCTTGGGGCCGACGATCTCGAAGGCCGCGCTCCCGTCCAGCTGGCCGGACTCCCGGCAGGGAAGTTCCCGGAGGCCCAGGCGGAAGGCGTCGCTGGCCATGACCTCGCACTGGGTTTCCTTGCGCTCGGGACCCAGGATGCGGACCCCCTCGAAGGAGCCCTTGGGCCCCTTGATGGTCACCGTCTCCTCGCAGGCGAACTGCCCGGGCTGGAGCAGGTCCTTCATCTTGGTCAGCGCATGGCCTTCCCCGAAGAGGATCGCGACGTCCTCCTTGCACATGTGGACGTGTCGGTTGGACAGGTTGATGAGCACCTTGTTCTCGGGCATGGGAGTCCTCCTGGAACGCGGCCTGCGGCTCGGGCCGCGGCGTACGTCGTATATTGCAGTGTCGTTCCAGAGTAAACGTGAACGGATCGGAGGTCAAGCCGATTCAGGGGTTCTCAAGCCCCCCGGAGCTCCTTGCCCAGGAATTCCGCGACCGCCCCCGCCTGGGTCCGGACCGCCGCCCTCCGCGCGGGGGCTTCCGCCCGCACCGCCAGCTCTGTCCCCGTGGAAAGGCGGAAGCCCCAGGCGGCCCAGCCCCGGCCGGCCTTTCCCACGAGTCGGGGGTAGAGGGTGCGGAGGTCGTCCGGCCGGGCGATCAGGTCCTCCGCGGAGGGCCGTTCCACGGTCTCCAGGAATACGGATTCGATCTCGTCCCATCCCAGGTCGATGGTCCTGGGAAGGGGCAGGATCCCGAACCGCCTCCGGACCCGCCGGCCGCGGGCGTCCAGGATCCAGCGGTCCTCGGAGAGGGTCGCCAGCAGGCAGATTCCGGTTCCCGCGAACCACAGAGGATCCCGGGAGGCCAGGGCGCCCAGGGCGAAGGCGACGGCAGCGGCGGCCTGGGCCGCCCGGATCAGGGGATGGACGGAAAGGTCGACCCGCTCGGGGGATTTCCGGATCAGGACCGCGGGGGGAGAGAACGGGTTCACGACCGTCCCGGTCCTCGGGTTCCGCCGGGTGCCTCGAGGGTCGCCAGACCCGAGTCGAATGCGTCCCGGAACTCCTCGTCCCCCCGGGACAGGAGATAGACCACCGAGAGTTCGTGGCCCGTCTCGAAGCAGGCTTTCACGGTGTCGGAGAAATAGTGTTCCGAAAGGTAGGCGCCCACGAGCCTCTCGGTGATCGCGCAGTCCACCCGTTCCCAGATGACCGCGGCGAAGGCTTCCAGGTCGTTCGCGGTGGTCACGACCTCACAGCCTGTTCCCCGAAGGCAGTCCACAACGTAGGATCCCTCCTGGGCGGCCACCCGTCGGCCCGAGAGGTCCGGAAGTCCCCGGAACGAGGCCGCCCGGGACTCGTGGGCGAAGATCGCGGGACGGAAGGCCCCGAAGGGCCGGGTCGCGATGACCGGCTTTTCGGCGAGCCCCAGGTTGGGCCAGCCGACGTTCGCCACGACCCGGACCTTTCCGGCCAGGAGATCCGTGAGGGCCTCGAAGAACTGTCCGGGATGGAATTCCGGGGCGAAGCCCGCGGCGGAGAGGGCCCGGCGGGCGGTATCGATGGCCTTGCCCGCGGATTGGCCGCCCTGGATGTACACCCAGGGCGGGTAGCTCACGTCATGGGCTATGGTCACCGTACGGCCGTCCGTCCGGGATCCGATGAGACCCCGCAGGGAATCGGACAGGGCGGTGATCTCCGTCTTGACGGCACCCGCCGCGGCCTGCACGGCTCCGGCCGAGGACTTCTGGCGTTCCAGATTGCCCCGAACCAAGGCGGAGTTGCCGTTCAGGAGCCGGGCCGCCTCGGAGAGGGCGGTCATGGAACGGGCGATGCGGCCGGAGCTTTCCTTCTGGCCCTCCAGGGCTTCCCGGATGGAGCGCATGTTGGACGCCGCCCCGCCGACGGCGGAGGATCCTTCTCCCAGCTCTCCCCGGGCGTGTCCCATCCTCCGGGTCAGCTCGTCCTTGCCCCGGGCGATCGCGGCGAGTCCCTCGTCCGCGGTGCCTATGCCCCCCCGCAGCTCCTTGAGCAGGCCCGCCGCGGTGTCCGTCAGGGTCCGGCTCTTGGCGGCCAGGGACTTGACCTCCGTGGCGACCACCTTGAAGCCCTTCCCGTGGACACCCGCCCGGGCCGCCTCGATGGCCGCGTTCAGGGCCAGCAGGTTGGTGAGTTCGGCGATCTCCTCGATGGAGCGGAGGGCTTCCTCGATACGGTCCGCGCTCTCGGACACCCGCCGGAATATGGACACGAACAGGTCGAACCGGGAATCCATATCGGTCAGGGCCCGGGTTCCGTCCTCCACGGCGGCCCGGGCGCTGCGCACCGAGGACTCCGCGGCCTGGAGCCGGGAATCCGCCTCCCCCGCCGCCCCGGAGATGCCGGAGATTCCGCCGTCGAGGGTTTCCAGGTCCGCCTCGATGGCCCGGAGGGCCTCCAGGTTTTCGGAGTTGGCCGCCAGACTCTCCTCGAAGAAGTCCGTCGTCAGGTCCGATTCGATGGACAGGGACCAGACGTGGTCGGCGAGGACGCGGTAGCGGGATCGGAGTTCCGACAGGCGATCGGATATCTTCGGTGAGGCAATCTGTCCTTCGGATTCCTGGGCCATGCCGAAACCTCCGGGACGAACAAGACGCTCGGGTACCAACCGTTCCGGCCGCCCGGGGCCGTAGGTTACCCGATTATTCCATGAATTTTATGGATTTACCAGAGTTTTTTTGACATTCCGGAGAGAATCGTCAAGAGTCCGGGGCGGCGGTTTCCGCCCCCAGCCGGCCGTCCGAAAGCAGGGGCCCGAGGTCGTAGAGGCTGGCGATCCGGAAACTGTCGAAGTCCGGGTGCCGATTGCGGTCGTCCACGAGGACCCCGACTCCTCCGCATTCCCGGTATCCCCGGACGTACCGGGGCAGGTCGTCCACCAGCAGGGTCTCCGAGGGCTTGACCCCCAGGGCGGCGCAGACCCGCAGGCCCGCAGCGGGGTGGGGCTTGCCCTTCAAATGATTGAACCGGATGTCGAAGACCTCTTGAAAGATCTCCGGGAACCCGAGTTTCCGGAGCACCCGGTCCGCGTGCTCCCGGGTGGAGTTGGTGAAGACGGCCTTGGGATAGGGAAGGGAGCGCAGGAACTCGCCCAGGGCGGGATCCGGTTCGATGGACGCCTCCTCCCCCTCCGGGTGGACGGCGGCTAGGTAATCCTCCGGATCGTCGAACCCGTACTCCGCTATGAGCCACTCCAAGGTGGTTCCGTGCCGGGGCATCTGGGCCCGCCGACGCTCGACGGCCTCCTCCACGGACAGGTTCAGGAACCGGGCGGTATACTCGTTCATCCGGCCCACGATCTCGGACTCCATGGGATTGGAGGAGGGATAGAGGGTGTTGTCCAGATCGAACAGAAGGAACCGTATCATAGGAAGGATTCATACCATGCGAGCGGGGACCTGAACAACCCGAGCTTGACCCGGGAAGGCTTTCGGGGGATGATGGGGCGCCAAGGGGGACCGGGGATGCAGCGCATACTCTATCTGTACTTGAACACCGGCGGAGGCCACATCTCCGGCGCCCGGGCGCTCAAGGCGGGGATGGAAACCCTCTTCCCGGGACAGGCCGAGGGCCATCTCCTGCACGGCTACCCTCCCCGGCTGGTGCTGGACCGGCTCGTGATGGAGCAGGGATATTCCCTGGCCATCAACCACTTCATGCCCGGCTACCTCCTGGTCTACAAGCTCGCGGAGATACGCCCCCTGATCTCCCTTTCCCAGGAAACCACCTCCCAGGCCTGCGCGGGCTACATCGCCTCCAACATCCGCAGGCTGGGGATCACCAAGGTCGTCTGCCTCCACTTCATCCTGGAGAAGGCGGCCCGGGATGCGATCCGGCAAGTGGATCCCGGCATCCCCCTGGTAACGGTGGTCATGGACCCCTTCTCGGTTCCCCCCATCTGGTTCGGGGTCAAGGATCAGCGATTCTGCGTCTTTTCCGAGAGGGCCCGCCAGTCGGCCCTGGCGGAGGGGATCCCCCCGGACCGGGTCCGGGTTTTCCCCCTCATGCTCCGGAAGGAGTTCGAGCGTCCCCGTTCGCCGGAAGAGGTCCCGGAGCTGAAGCGGCGGTACGGATTCCATCCGGACCGCCCCGTGCTGCTCCTGGCCGGAGGCGGCGACGGTCTGCCCCGGTCGGACCGCATCGTGCGGGAAGCCCTGCATAGCGGATTCGAGGGCCAGATCGCCGTGGTCTGCGGCAAGAACATGCTCCTCCGGCGGAGGCTCCGGGAACTTCGGGTCCGGCACGACGCCCGGGACCTGAAGGTCTACGGATTCGTGGACTTCATGGCGGACCTCATGGCCCTGGCGGACTGCGTGGTCACCAAGGCGGGCCCCGCGACCGTCATGGAGACCCTGGCGCTCCGGAAACCCCTGATCCTTTCCTGCTACGTCCGGAACCAGGAAAAAGGCAACGTCCAGTTCGTCACCTCCAACAAGGTGGGCTGGTACCTGACGGAGCCGGCCGACATCGTGGGCAAGGTCCGGGAGGTCTTCGCGAGTCCGGAACTCCGCAAGGAGCTGGCGGATCGGATCGCGGACCTCGGGATCCGGAACGGACTGTCCGACCTGGCCCGCCACATCTTTTCGCTGTAGCATCGCTTTCCATTTCGGCGAAGAATCGTTATGTTAAAAACGTCCGAAAAGCATCGAAACCTCACGACGATGGAGCATTCCATGAAAAGACCGAAAATCATCCTTGCGGCCCTCGCGGCCCTGGTCCTGGTCTCGGTTCCCGCCTTCGGAGCCCCGGAGAAGAAACTGGACGTGGACCTGTCCCCCTCGAACTGGGCCCTCGGAATCTTCCTGGGGGAGCCCACGGGCATCACGGTCCAGCTCGACGTGGGGGCAACCCAGGCCTTGGAACTCAAGGCCGCCTGGAACTTCGTGGCGGCGGGCCAGAACGAGGGGGGCAACGTCACCCTCCAGGGGAACTATGTCCTCTGGTTCCCGGGCCTGCTCGTGTTCGACGGCCACGACATCCCCCCCTTCGCGGGCATCGGCGTGGAGGCCCGGTTCGGAACCGACTTCCTCCTGGGACTCCACATCCCCTTCGGGGTTCGGTACCGGTTCAAGGAAGTCCCGATCGAGCTGGCCCTGGAACTGGGAGCCGGCATGTCCCTGATCCCCTCCACGAGCTTCCTGGGCTCCGGAGGTCTGGCGATCCGCTGGATGCTCTAGGAGCGGTCCCCGGATATGATCCCCGTAGGAGACGACAACTCCCGCAACCGCCGCACGCCGGTCGTCACCCGGTTGCTCTTGGCCCTGAACATCGCGGTCTTCGCGCTCCTCCAGCAGTGCGGGACGGATCCCGATCTGCCGCGGTCCCTGGGAGCCGTACCCCAGGAGCTCATCCAGGGCCAGGACATCCGGACGGCGGACCAGGTGATCCGGTCTCCGACGACCGGCCGGGCCTATCGCGTCCCCGGCCTCCTGGAGACGCCCGTCTGGGTCTATCTCACGGTCCTGACCGCCATGTTCCTCCACGGGAGCCTGGGGCACCTGCTCGGGAACATGCTCTACCTGGGAATCTTCGGGGATAACGTGGAGAACCGGATGGGACCGGTGCGGTTCCTCCTCTTCTACGCGGTCATGGGGGCCGCGGCCACGGCGGCCCAGGTCCTGGCCTCCCTCCTCACCGGCCAGGGCCTCCTGACGCCCATGATCGGGGCCTCCGGGGCGATCTCCGGGGTCATGGGAGCCTACCTGGTACTCTTCCCCCGCAACCGCGTCTACATCCTGACCTTCGGGTTCTATCCCATGCCCGTGAGCGCCTGGTTCGCCCTGGGAATCTGGTTCCTGATGCAATTGTTCAGCGCCTCCGCCGCGGGCCCCGCGGGCAGCGGGGTCGCCTACGCAGCCCACATCGGCGGTTTCGCGGCGGGCTGGCTCTGGGCCCTCCTCTTCGAGGCCGGGGACTCCCGGCGCCGGTCCCGGGGCGGACGGGACGGAGAGATAACCTGGAGGATCGTGGACTGACGGGGGTACGGCGCTTCCCTCTCCGCCGATAACCGGCTATACTCCTCGCCGAATCGCATCGGTTCGGTCACGGGCCGCGGGGCGGCGCCTTCGGGGCGGCCTCGGACGCCGGACCGGCGGCGCATCCGCCGGGATCGAAAAGCATACGTGCGCGCGCGGCGCGGAACGGCGAAACGTCATGGCGCAGGAAAAAAACGCCCTCGGCCGGAAGAACCTCGCCCGGTTCTTCTCGTACCTCGCCCCCTACGGGGGACTCTTCGCGGCGGGCTTCGCGGCCATGCTGGCGGTCACGGCCGCCCGTCTGGCCGGTCCCCTCATCCTACGGGAGCTCGTGGACAAGGCCCTGCCGGCCCGGGACCTGGACCTCATGCTTCGATACGCCCTGGCCTACCTCGGCATCATCGTGGTCATGGGGGTGCTCACCTACTTCCAGACCCTCCTCATCGTGCGCCTGGGACTCAACGTCGTCACCCGCGTCAAGGACGAGCTCTTCTCGCACCTCCTGACCCTGCCGGTGTCCTACTTCGACAAGCACCCCGTGGGCGAGCTGATGGCCCGGGTGGAAAACGACACCGAGAAGGTGAAACAGCTCTTCAGCGAGACGGCCATCCTCCTGGCCACCAACGTGCTCTACTTCCTGGGCATGTTCGCGGTCTTCTTCCGGATGGACGCCCGGGTGGCCTCCTTCATTCTCCTGCCCGTGCCCGTGTTCCTGGCCGCCTTCCTCTTCCTGTTCGGCCGGCTCCGGCCCCTCTACGAGAAGGCCCGGAAAAAGTACGCCGAGATCACCGCCGTGGCGACGGAGTTCGTCCAGGGCATCGAGATCCTCCAGGCCTTCAACCGCACGGGCCACGCAGCCGAGAGGCTCGACGCCGTCAGCAAGGAAAAGCGGGATGTCGAGATCAAGGCCGGCCTGTTCGAGTACGGATTCATGGGCGGGATGGGCTTCCTCGCGGGGCCCGTGTTCGTCGTCCTCATCATCCGCCTCGTGGCGCCCGGCATCTTCCGGGGCGCCCTCACGGTGGGGACACTGCTCGTGTTCATCGAGTACGGCATGCGGCTCTTCGAGCCCCTCCTGGCCATCGGCGAGAATATCCGGGGGATCCAACAGGCCCGGGTGGCCCTGGGCCGCATCTTCGGGATCCTCGACCTCGAGCCCGAGGAAGCCCGGGACGCGGGGGGCGTGATGCCGAGCTTCCGGAAATCCATCACCTTCGACCGGGTGAGCTTCGAGTACAAGGAGGGCGAGCCGGTCCTCGACTCGGTGTCGTTCACCGTGGAGAAGGGACAGACCGTGGCCCTGGTGGGCGCGTCCGGTTCGGGCAAGACCACCACGGTGAGCCTCCTGTGCCGTTTCTACCCCTACTCCCGGGGCAGGATCCTGGTGGACGGCCGGCCCCTGGAATCCCTGGACCTCCGGGCCTGGAGGAGGATGATCGGCCTCGTGCTCCAGGACATCTACCTCTTCCCGGGCACCGTGCTGGAGAATGTTCGGGTGTACGACGACACGGTGACAGAGCTCGACGTGTTCGGCGCCCTCAAGACCGTGCACGCCGCGGACTTCGTACGCCGTCTCCCGAACGACCTCCGAACGGAGCTGCACGAGCGGGGCGCCAACCTCTCCATGGGCGAGAAGCAGCTCCTGTCCTTCGCCCGGGCCGTGGCCTTCGACGCCGAGATCGTCATCCTGGACGAAGCCACGGCCAGCGTGGACGTGGCGACGGAGCGCAGGATCCAGGAGAGCATGGCCGAGCTCCTGGAGGGCCGAACGGCCATCATCGTGGCCCACCGCCTCTCGTCCATCCTCAAGGCCGACAAGATCCTCTTCTTCAAGGACGGGCGCATCGTGGCCCAGGGCCGGCACGAGGAGCTCCTGGCCAACTTGCCCGACTACAGGGACCTGGTGCGCCTGCAGTTCCCGGATCTGGAAGGCGGGGGCCTCGGCTCCGAGGGCCGCACCGCGGCCGTGGAGACTCCGGTATGAGTTCCCGGGAACCCGTAGACCACGGCGCCTGGATCCGCGCCGTGTGGAGCGAGCACAAAGGACTGGTGGCCCTTCTCTTCTTCCTCACCCTCCTGTCCAGTGCCGTGGCCGTGCTCTATCCCTACCTGTCAAAACTGCTCCTGGACACCATCCAGGGCTTGCTCGCGGCGCCCGGCTCGGGGGATCCCATGGACGAGGTCGACCGGCTTCTCCTGGTGTTCCTGGCCGTGGGGCTGGCGGGCCTGGTGGCCTCCATATTCCCCGGGATCCGGGGGATGACCAACTCCGTGTTCGAGCACGTCATCCGGAGCAAGTACTTCCGGAAGGTCCTGGCCAAGGACCACCGGTTCTTCGCCCGCTTCTCCACCGGGGACGTGGTGACCCGGCTCACCGACGACCTCTACGACTTCCCCAAGCTTTCATGGTTCCTCTGCTCCGGGATCTTCCGGGCGGTGGAGTCGATCAGCAAGGTGGCCTTCTGCCTCGTGGCCATGGTCCTGCTGAACCCCCGGCTCACCCTCTACTCCCTCATCCCGCTGCCCCTGATGATCGCGATCTATTACATCACCCAGGACAGGATCTACGACACCTTCCAGAAAAACCAGGAAGCCATCAGCGCGGTGAACGCCCGGCTGGAGATGAGCTTTTCCGGGGTGCGCATCATCAAGGCCTACGCCTGCGAGGACAAGTACCGCCGCTTCTTCCGGAACGTCCTCGAGCAACGCTTCGGCACCGAGCTGGCCGTTGCCAAGCTCGAAACCGTTCTGCACCTCATCTACCAGTACATCGACTATGTGGCCCAAGTGGGCATCGTGTTCGCCGGCGGCCTCATGGCGGTTCGAGGCGAGATCACCATCGGCACCTTCTACGCCTTCTACACCTACCTGACCCTGCTGATCCTTCCCATCCTGGACATCCCCCAGCTCTTCGTGTCCGGAAAGCGCGCTTTCGTCAACATCGACCGGCTGGAGGAGATCTCCCGTCATCCCGAGCCCTCCGCCCCCGGGCGGCCGCGGGCGGTAGACCGGTTCAATCGCGTGGAGCTGCTCGGCGTATCGTTCCGTTACGGGGACAGAGCTGAAAATGCCCTCTCGGACATCACCTTCTCAATCGGCCGGGGCGAGCGGGTCGGAGTCATCGGGCCCGTGGGGAGCGGCAAGTCCACCCTGGTGAAATGCCTCCTGGGCCTCCTGCCTCCGAGCTCCGGCGAGATCCGTGTGAACGGCTTGGACCTCCAGGAACTCGATCCGGCCTCCTATCGCGCCCGTGTGGGCTATGTCCCCCAGGAAGCCCTGCTCTTCTCGGGGACCCTCCGAGAGAACGTCGATTTCGGCAGCGATTCTCCTTCGGATGAACTCTTCCGGACTGCCGTGGAGGCGGCCCAGATGGCCGAGGAGATCGCCGCCTTCTCCGACGGGGAGCGCACCGTGGTGGGCCAGCGGGGCGTGAGCCTTTCGGGAGGACAGAAGCAGCGCATGGCCATCGCCCGGGCCGTTGCCCGGAGGCCTGAGCTCATGCTCTTCGACGACATTACCGCAAGTCTGGACGCGGCCAACGAGGAACGCCTGATGCGCCGGCTGGACGAACTTACCGGGGACCTCTCCTTCGTCATCGTCTCACACCGCCTGTCCACCCTGCAGTACGTGGACAAGGTCCTTTTCCTGGATCAGGGCCGAGCTCTCGGCTTCGGCCGGCACGAGGAACTCCTCGCGAATCCCCGGTACCGAGCTTTCATCGAGGAGCATCTTGGTAAAACAGAATAAGTACTCTTAAAGACATAAGGATAGTTAACCTTGGGGGACAGAGCTTTTGAGCTACCTTGGGGGACAGAGCTGGTTGCTGATCTTAACGCAAGTGACTCAGAGAAATGTCGGCGTATACGCTGTATGCGGAAACCTAGAGAACTGAAGACCGGCGCTCTCTATCATGTGACAGCCCGGGCCAACCGGAGAGAGATGATATTCGACGGTAAGGGAATGAAGGACCTGTTCCTGGAAACCCTCTCGCGGGCAAAAAGGCGGTACAGATTCCGGGTCGAGAATTTCTGCATCATGGGGAACCATTTTCACCTCATGATCCGACCGGCAACGGGAGAATCCCTGTCCAGAATCCTGCAGTGGATCCTGAGCGTTTTCGCCATGGCCTACAATCGTATCCACGGATACACCGGGCACGTCTGGGGAAACCGTTTCTTTTCTCGAATCCTTGCCGACTTGCGGCAATTCCTGTCGGCCCTTGAGTACATCGACCGCAATCCCCTGGAGGCTCGTCGTGCTCCGGATCCGCGGAACTGGAGGTACGGGGGGCTATGGGAGCTCC
>CALMRC010000069.1 GCA_937873275.1 uncultured Spirochaetota bacterium | reverse complement strand
CCGTAAGCAATAGCTCCGCCAGGGCAAGGGCCCGGACGTTGTTGTCCACGGATACCGGAACCCCCAGGGCCTCCGCCAGGGGACCGGCCAGGGGGACGGGGCCGTCCCAGATCCGGGGCTCCCGCAGGCAGGTTCCGGTCCCGGGATCGACCCGGCCCGTCACGCCCAGACCCGCTCCGACGACCCCCGCGGCTCCGGGGGCGGAGCCCCGCAGAAGGGTGCGCGCCTCCCGGAGGACCGCTCCGGCCAGCCGGGCGCCGGGGCCGGGCTCCCTGCCTCCGTCCTCCCCGGTGAACGCGAAATCATGGGGCGGAAGCTCCCGGACCCCCAGGACGCGGCCGGCCAGGTCGGTGACCAGGACCTGGAGACGGTCCGACTCCACCCCCGCGCCGATCAACTTGCCGGCCTCGGGCCGTATCCTGAGGAAGACCTTGCGTCGTCCGGCCTTTCCGCCGGGTCCCGAGGATCCCGCTTCCTCCAGGAGTCCTTCCTCCAGCATCTCGCCCGAGAGGATGGTCATGGACGCCCGGGTGAGGCCCAGGGCTTCGGCCAGGTCGTTCCGGGCGAGGGCGTCGTGACGGTGGATCAGGCGGAGAATGCCCGACCGGTTCCGTCGGCGAAGGTCCGCCGCGGAGAGTCCCCGGGGGATCACGGGGGGTTCCCCCCCGGAGTACCGCGTGTTCTTTTCTCCTCCGATGCCCCGGTTTTCATGGCCCCCCGTACTTGCGCGTTTCCGCGCGGCGTGCTAGGATTGATTAAAGACTTTAACATATAGGGGCCGATATGGCAACCAAGGACGGAAAACTTTTCCATGCCCGGGACAGCCGGGCGGTGCTTCGGGAGATCTTCAACCAGCGGGACTCCAACCTCGAGTTCCTGTCGCTGGCGGAGCTGGACATCGTGGACGCCCGCTCCACCGGCCTCTGCCACAAGCGGGAGGAGACCCTGGCCTTCAACCTGGCCGGTCCCGCCTCGGTCTTCGTGGACGGAGCCGAGTACAAGATGGAGCACTACGACGTGCTCTACATCCCCAAGGGCGCGGAGTACGTCGTGGAGGCCGGCCCGGAGCCCGCGCACCTCTACCTCTACCGGGCCCAGGCGAAGAACGTCCATCCCGTCCAGCTCCGGCGATGGAAGGAGCTCAAGGACGATCCGTCCCGGATACGCCTGTTGACCCGGAAGAAGGTCCACCTGATGTTCGACGTGGCCGAGCAGGCGGACAAGTTCATGGCGGGCTACACCTTCTACGAGGATCGGGCCCGGGCCTGGCCGCCCCACAACCACACGGACCAGGAGGAGTGCTACTCCTTCATCGAGGGTTCCGGGGCCATGCAGGTCTACGAGGACGACGAGAAGCTCACCTTCGTGAAGGGCGTCGAGGTCGGCAGCCACGTGACCATCCCCTTGCTCAACTACCACCCCGTCTTCAGCCACGAGGAGCCCCTCTGCTTCATCTGGTGCATCGCCGGGGAGCGCTACTGGGTGGGGGATAAGAACAAGTCCTTCATGGACGGAACCGCCAAGAAGGTGACGACATGATCAACCCTTCCCCCGACCGCCCCGCTTCTTCGGCGGAGCTCGCGGACCTGGCCGTCCGGGCCCGATCCATCCGGAAAGCCTGCCTCGAGTCCATCGCCGCCCTGGGGGTGGGACACGTGGGCGGGTCCATGTCCGTGGTGGAGGCCCTGGCGGTCCTCTACTTCCGACACCTGCGCCTGGATTCCGGGGACCCCAAGAACCCGGACCGGGACCGCTTCGTCCTGTCCAAGGGCCACGCGGGCCCGGCCCTCTACGCGGCCCTGGCCGAGAAGGGCTACCTGCCCCGGGAGATGCTCGGGACCCTGAACAAGGGGGGAACCTCGCTGCCCAGCCACGCGGACCGCCTGCGGACCCCCGGGGTGGACATGAGCACCGGCTCCCTGGGCCAGGGCTTCTCCGCCGCCTGCGGCATCGCCCTGGGGCTCCGGATGGACGGCCCCCGGGCCGACGGGACGGTCCGGCGCTGCTGGACCGTCATCGGGGACGGGGAGAGCGACGAGGGCCAGGTATGGGAGGCCGCGGCCTTCGCGGCCCACTATCGGCTTTCCAACCTGGTCGCCTTCACGGACGCCAACCGCTTCCAGATCGACGGGTCCACGGAGTCGGTGATGCATCTCCGGGACCTGGCGGCCAAATGGGACGCCTTCGGCTGGAGGACCTTCCGGGTCGACGGCCACGACCTGGGGGCCCTGGACCGGACGATCCTGGCCGCCTGTTCCCCGGATCCCGAGGCGGACGCGGAGGGCCGGGGCCGGCCGGCCATGATCGTCCTGGATACGGTCAAGGCCAAGGGAGTCCCCGCCCTGGAGGGGAAGGCCGAGAGCCACAACGCCCCCTTCGGGCCCGCCGACCTCGAGGCCGCCCTGGAAGCGATGGACAAGGAGGCCCCCCGTGGCTGACCGAGAGATGCGGGCGGTCTACGCCCAGACCCTTACGACCCTGGCGGCCTCGGACCGGCGGATCTGCGTGGTGGAGGCCGATTTGGCCCGGGCCACGGGCACGGGGCCCTTCGCCAAGGCCTACCCGGACCGGTTTTTCAACGTGGGCGTGGCCGAGGCCAACCTGGTGGGCGTGGCCTCGGGCCTGTCCGCCGCGGGCAAGCGGCCCTTCGCGGCCACCTTCGCCTGCTTCGCCAGCCGCCGGGCCTACGACCAGTTCTTCCTGTCCGCCAACTACGCGGGCCTGGAGGTCGTCCTGGTGGGCACGGACCCCGGGGTGACCGCGGCCTTCAACGGCGGGACCCACATGCCCCTGGAGGACCTGGCCCTGATGCGTGCCGTCCCCGGCCTGGCCATCGTGGAGCCCGCCGATCCGGTCTCCCTGGAGGCCGCGGTCCGGCTGGCCCTGGACCGGAAGGGCTGCACTTACCTCCGGCTCCAGAGGAAGCCCGCACCGGAGATCTACGGCCCGGGAGAGACCTTCAAGTTCGGGAAGGCCAAACTCCTGCGGCCCGGCAAGGACGTGGTCCTGGCCGCCCTGGGGGCCCTGATGGTCGGAGAAGCCCGGAAAGCCGCCGAGAGCCTGGCCGCCGAGGGGATCGACGCCGCGGTCCTGGACGTTTTCACCCTGGCCCCCCTGGATCGGGCCGCGGTGCTGGACCTGGCCCGGAGGACCGGCCGGATCGTGACCTGCGAGAACCACCGGGTCACCGGGGGCCTGGGGTCCGCGGTAGCGGAGCTCCTGGCGGAGGAGGGCGTCCCGGCCCGGTTGGCCCGGATCGGGGCCGGCGCCGACGAGTTCGGCGAGGTCGGGACCCAGGACTGGCTGGCGGAGCGCTTCCGCCTGACCGCGCCGCACATCGCCGCGGCGGCGCGCAAGCTCGTGAAGGGAGTGTAATTATGGAGAAAAAGATTCGGCTCGCCCTGGCCTCGGACCTTTCGGGATTCCCCCTGGCCCGGGAGATCGTGAAGCACCTTGCGGAGAACCACCCGGAGATCGAGGTGCTCGACTTCGGCATCCCCTCCGCCGACCAGCCCCAGCCCTACTTCGTCCAGGCCCCCAAGGTGGCCAAGGCGGTGCAGAAGGGGGAGGCGGACAAGGGCGTCCTGGTCTGCGGGACCGGCCAGGGCATGGCCATCGTGGCCAACAAGCACAAGGGCGTGTACGCCTGCGTGGTGGACGACATCTTCTCCGCCGAGCGCTCCAAGATCGTGAACAACGCCAACGTGATCACCCTGGGAGGGTGGATCACGGCCCCCTTCCTGGGCTGCCAGATCGTGGACGCCTGGCTGGCCATGGCCTTCACCCAGAAGATGGAGTTCAAGAAGGACTTCCTGACCAACGCCTTCAACCAGGTCGTGGCCCTGGAAGCGGAGAACTTCAAGTGAGCGCCCGGTACGAGGTCCCGGACACCGAGGACGGGCGGGCGGTGGCGGCCCTGGTTGCCCGGGCCCGGGCGGCCCAGGCCGTGGCCGCGGCCTGGGACCAGGCCCGGACCGACGAGGTCTGCATGGCCGTCGGCTGGTCGGTGTACAAGGACGAGAACATCGCCCGCCTGGCCCGGGCCGCCGTGGACGAGACGGGCATGGGGGTCTACGAGGACAAGATCACCAAGCACAAGAACAAGGTGATGGGGGTCCTCCGGGACATCCGGACCGCCAAGTCCGTGGGGCTCATCGAGCGGGACGAGGCCAAGGGCCTCCTCAAGTTCGCCAAGCCCGTCGGAGTCGTCGGGGCCCTGGCTCCGGTGACCAACCCCACCGCCACCCCCTCCTCCAACGGCCTTTCCATCCTGAAGGGCCGGAACGCCGTGATCTTCGCCCCCCACCCCAAGGCCAAGGGCGCCTCCAAGCTGGCCTGCGACTTCATGCGGGAAGCCCTGCGGAAGGTCGGGGCCCCGGAGGACCTGGTCCAGTGCATCGAGGAGCCCTCGATCGAGCGGACCGGGGAGCTCATGCGCCAGGTGGACCTGGTGGTGGCCACCGGGGGCGGACCCATGGTCAAGGCGGCCTATTCCTCCGGGACCCCCGCCTACGGGGTGGGGCCCGGGAACGCGGTCCAGCTCCTGGCGGAGGACGCGGACCCCGAGGACGCCGCGGCCAAGATCTCCGTGAGCAAGGCCTTCGACAACGCGACCTCCTGCTCCAGCGAGAACTCCGTGGTGGCCTGCGAGGCCGTATACGGACGCTTCGTCGAGGCGATGCGCGCCAAGGGCGCCCACCTCTGCTCCCCCGCGGAAAAGGAGAAGCTCCGCGCCTGGCTCTGGCCCGTCGGACCGGACGGGAAGGAAGCCCTGAATCCCAAGGTCATCGCCCGCTCCGCCGAGGCGATCGCCGCCGGGGCGGGGATCCCCGTGCCCCCGGGCACGAGGATCCTGATGGTGGAGGCCGAGCTACCCCGGCCGGGCGGCCCGGCCCCGGAAAAATGGGCCCAGGAGAAAATCTCCCCGGTCCTGGCCCTCTGGAAGTGCCCGGACTTCCGGTCCGGCCTGGAGGCGGTTGTCCTGATCACGGACGCCTGCGGAACCGGCCACTCCTCGGGGATTTTCACCTCCCGGGAGGACTACATCCTGGCCATGGGCGAGACGATGCGGTCCAGCCGGATCATGGTGCGCCAGGGCATGGCCTCCGGGAACGGGGGCACCTTTGCCAACGGGATGCCCTCCACGGTAACCCTGGGCTGCGGCACCTGGGGCGGAAACATCACCACCGAGAACATCCACTGGAAGCACTTCGTGAACGTGACCTGGCTGGCCCTCCCCCTGGACCCGAACCGGCCCTCGGACGAGGAGATTTTCGGCTCCCTCTGGGCCAAGTACGGCAAGTGAGGCGGACATGAAACTCCACGAGCACGAGGCCAAGGAAGTCTTCGCGTCGGAAGGCATCCCCGTGCCCCGGCCCGTCCTGGCGACGGACCCGGACGCGGCGGCCCGGGCGGCCCGGGACCTGGGCTTCCCCTGCGTCCTCAAGTCCCAGGTCCTGCGGGGCGGGAGGGGCAAGGCGGGCCTCATCAAGCTGGTCCGCACCGAGCCCGAGGCGCGGGATACCGCGGCCGCCCTCTTCGGCGGACCGCACGGGGTCCGGAAGATCCTGGTGGAAGAGGCGGTGGACATCGACCGGGAGCTCTACCTCTCGATCACCGTGGATCCCGCGGCCGCCGAGGCCGTGGTCCTGGTCTGCTCCGAGGGGGGCGTGGAGATCGAGGACCTGGCGGCTCGCTCCCCGGAGAAGATCGTCCGGGAGCGGGTGCCCCCGGCGGAGGGTCTTTCGCCCTACCGGGCCCGGAACGTCGCCTACGCCCTGGGCCTCTCCGGGGAGGCGGCCAAGAAGACCGCCGGAATCCTGGAAGCCCTCTGGCGGGTCTTCCGGAAGAACGACGCGGAGCTGGCGGAGATCAACCCCCTCTTCCTGACCAAGGACGGCCTCGTCGTGGCGGGGGACGGGAAGCTCGCGATCGACGACAACTCCCTCTTCCGCCACCCGGGACGGGAACCGGGCCGGGACTACTACGATTCCGACGCCGCCTTCGAGTCCGCGGCGGAGGGGATCCCCTACCTCCAGTTCGACGGGGACATCTCCCTCATGTGCGCCGGCGCGGGGCTCACGACCGTCGTCTACGACCTGATCGTGGACGAGGGGGGCTCCGTGGCCAACTACCTGGAGTTCGGCGGTCCGAACTACAAGAAGGCCGTCCGGGCCATGGAGCTGTGCCTCAAGAACGATCCCAAGGTCATCCTGATCGTCACCTTCGGGACCATCGCCCGGGCGGACGTCATGGCCGAGGGGATCGCGGACGCCGTGAAGCGCCTCGCGCCGAAGTGCCCCATCGTGGCCTGCATCCGGGGCACCGGGGAGGAGAAGGCCGTGGAGACCCTGCGCGGTCTGGGGTTGGATCCCCTGTTCGACACCGAGGAGGCCGTGCGCAGGGCGGTTGCCCTGGCGGCCGCGGCGCGAGCCCCCGGGGCCGCGCCCAAGGCGGGAGGCTCGAAGTGAGCGTGTTCATCGACCGGTCCGACCGCGTCCTGGTCCAGGGGATCACGGGCGGGGAGGGGACCTTCTGGACCAAGCACATGCGGGATTTGGGCACGGACGTCACGGCCGGGGTCACCCCGGGCAAGGAGGGGCAGTCCGTGGAGGGCGTCCCCGTTTACCACACCGTGCGACGGGCCGTGGCCGAGCATCCCGCGGACGCGGCCATGCTCTTCGTGCCGCCCCGCTTCACCAAGGACGCCGTCCTGGAGGCCCTGGACGCGGGTATCCGCAAGGTGGTCACCATCGCGGACGGCATCCCCCTGCACGAGGCCCTGGAGATCCGGGCGGCCGCCCGGTCCTGCGGGGCCCGGGTGGTGGGGGGCAACACCTCCGGGGTCATCTCCCCGGGACGGGCCATGATGGGGATGTTCCCCTACTGGATCGAGCGGGTGTATCGCCCCGGCCGGATCGGGGTCATGACCCGGTCCGGATCCCTGACCAACGAGGTGGCCGCCATGATCGTCCGGGCCGGATTCGGCGTGTCCAGCCTCCTGGGCGTCGGGGGGGATTCCGTGCCGGGCACCCGGTTCGCCGAGTTCCTGCCGGACTTCCAGGCGGACCCGGAAACCGACGCGGTGGTCGTCATCGGCGAGCTCGGGGGGACCATGGAGGAGGAGGTCGCCGAGGCGATCGAGTCCGGCACGTTCCGCAAACCCCTGGTCGCCTTCCTGGGGGGACGCAACGCCCCCAAGGGTAAGCGCATGGGCCACGCCGGGGCCATCGTGACCGGCGGCAAGGGCACCGTAGAAGGCAAGACCGCCGCGCTCCGGCGGGCCGGGGCCGCGGTGGCCGACCGCCCGCGGCTCGTGGGTGAACTGCTCCGGGAGATCCTGGGCGACCCGGCACAAATATAAGGAGACGACATGAAGACCGACGCTGACCGGACGTTCCGCAACGCCCTCTTCCTGGCCCTGGCCGCGGCGGCCTGTGCGGCCTTGGTGGCCCTGCCGCCGCCGGCTTCCCTGGCCGAGACCATCGCCAAGGCCGTGGACGCCGCCACGGGCAAGCCCTCGTACCCCGCCGCCGTCCAGGGCGGCGAGGCGGCCATGTCCGCCCTGGGGGTCCTGGCCTTCTGCCTGATCCTCTGGGTCACCGAGGCCCTGCCCTTCCATATCACCGGCTTGCTGTCCCTCGGGCTCCTCACCTTCCTCAAGGTGGGCAAGTACAAGGAGATCATCTCCACGGGTTTCGGGAACGACATCGTCGTGTTCTTCATCGGGGTCCTCCTCCTGGGCGCCTTCATCACCAAGAGCGGCCTGGGCAAGCGGATCTCCACGGTGATCCTCTCCGTCACGGGCAACGACACCCGGCTCATCATCCTGGGTTTCCTGGTGGCCGGATCCCTGCTCTCCATGTGGATCACCGACATGGCCGTCGCCGCAATGCTCATGCCCCTGGCCCGGGCCATCCTCCGGGAGGAGGGCGCCGAGCCCATGAAGAGCAACTTCGGCAAGGGGCTCATGATCGCCGTGGCCTGGGGAGCCTTGATCGGGGGGATCGCGACCCCCGCGGGGACCGGAACCAACCCCGTGGCCATGCAGTTCCTGGCCTCCATGGCCGGCATCCATCTGACCTTCCTGGACTGGATGGCCTACGGAATCCCCTCGGCCCTCCTCATCCTGGGACCCGCCTGGGGCGTGCTCCTGGCCTTCTTCCCCCCGGAGATGCGCAAGCTCAAAGTGTCCAAAGAGAAGCTCCGTGAGGAGCTTCGGGACATGCCCCCCATGGGCCGGGAGGAGAAGCTCACCCTGGCGGTCTTCGCCCTGACGGTCCTGGTCTGGATCCTCACCCCCGTCCTCCAGAAGCCCCTGGGGATGGTCATCGAGATCTCCCTGCCCGCCCTGCTGGCGGCCTGCCTCTTCTTCCTGCCCGGGATGTCCCGGACCAAGTGGAAGGAGGTCGAGGGGGACGTGGACTGGGCGGGGATCCTCCTCATCGTCTCGGGCCTGTCCATGGGGACCTACCTCTACAAGACCGGGGCCGCGGAGTGGCTGGCGGTCATCCTCCTGGGCCGGATCGGCTCGGTCCCCGTCTTCGCCCAGCTCTTCCTGGTGACCCTGGGGGTGTGCCTGCTCAAGGTGGTCTTCTCCTCGAATACCGTGACGGCCACGATCCTGATCCCCCTGATCATCGGTCTGGGCAAGGCCCTGTCCTTGAACGTCTCGGCCATCACCCTGGCCGCGGGCCTCACCTCCAGCCTGGCCTTCATCCTGGTGACCTCCACCCCGACCAACGTGATCCCCTTCAACGCGGGCTACTTCGGGATCAAGGACATGGCCAAGGCGGGCCTGGTCCTGACCGTCCTGGCCTCCCTGGTGATCGCCGTGACCTTCCTGGTCGTGGGCGGAATCCGGGGGGACTTCTGATGGGGGGATCGACCGCCGGGGTATTCGCCGCCGTGGAACACCTGGCCCGGGCCAATCCCGGGCTCGCGGTCCTCGGCCCCGGGGATCCCCGGTCGGCACGGTACGGCCGGATCGCAGACCTCCCGGGCATGGCCGCCCTGGCCCAGGCCGCGGCCCCGGGGATTCCGGAAAACCTCGAGGCCAACGCCTACACCGCCTCGGACCCCGTCCTGGAGGCCCGGCCGGAGGCCGCGGCCTTCGGTCCGGTTTTTGGATTCTACCCCCTCCAGGTCGGGTGGAACGCGGGGCCCAACACCCGGCTGAACGGCCTGGAGTGGCACGCCTCCCCGGAGATCCTCCTGGCCGTCACGGACCTGGCCCTGCTCCTGGGAAGGATGGAGGACGTGGACTGGGACGCCCCGGGCGGTCCCTCCTATTCCTCGACCCGGGTGGAGTGCCTCTTCCTGCCCGCCGGCACCGCCCTGGAGATCCTCCCCGGGACGATGCACCTGGCCCCCTGCCGCCTGGCCGACCGGGGCTTCAAGAGCCTCGTGGTCCTGCCCCGGGGTACGAACGAGCCCCTAACGGAGGCCGAGAAGGCGTCCGCCGCGGCCCGGGCCGCCGCCGGGGATCCCCGGGCGCGTCTTTTGTTCATGCGGAACAAGTGGATCCTGGCCCACCCGGAACGCAAGGTCCTGGTGGACAAGGGCGCCTTCCCGGGGATCACGGGGCCGAACGTCGAGGTGCGATACTAGGGAAGCCGTCGGTCCGGACGGCTCGACGTACCGGCCGGTCTACCTCAGATCTTCCAGGTCCCGGGCGAGGATCGGGTCCCCGGGCAGACGGCGCAGGCCCTCCTCCAGGATCGCCCGCGCTCCGGCCGCATCCCGGGCGTTATAGCGCGCCGCGAAGCGGTTGTGGACGTCCACCGCGAAGTTCCGGGCGGCAACCTTGTACAGTTCCTGGAGCCTCGGGTCCCCGGGCGCGAGGCCCCGGACGATCTCCGCCATCTCCAGGGAACCCGCCCAATCCTTCCGCTCGATCAGCTCAACCAATACGTTCTGGGCGCAGGCGGCCAGGAACTCCGTCGCGTCGGGCCCCGGGAAACCCGTCGCCCGGTCCACCGCCAAGCGCAGGGCCTCCAGATATCGTCCCCGACTCTGCATGTCCACACCGCGATTGTGGAGGATGAGGCCCACCAGGTCCTTTTCCGTGATGGTCTTCCGGCGGGCATAGTCCTGGGGCGGCACGTAGGCGAACTTCGTGGTCTTCGTGAAGGAGTTCAGGAATTTCTTGCTGGTCCCCGGGTCGAAGCCGAAGGGGTTCGTGGTCTCCACGTCGATGTCCCGGCCGTTCACGGTGATCACGCAGAAGGCGTGGTCCGGGGTCTGGACGCCCTTCATGGGCAGGACGAAGACCCGGGCCGCCAGGAGGTAGACCACCGCGGAGGACACGCAGTTGAAGTAGCCCGTGTCGATCACCCCGTCCACGGTGGTCGAGTTCTCCTCGTATTTCTTGAACAGTGTCTTGTGGAGGAAGGGCAGGATCGACTCGGCCCGCAAGGCGGGATCCTGGATGTATTCCGACCGGGAACGGAGGGACTCGAAGGTCTCCCGCA
>CALMRC010000068.1 GCA_937873275.1 uncultured Spirochaetota bacterium | reverse complement strand
AAGGAAGAGCAGGAAGGATAAGGGCGGTGTCGAGACCCTGAAGGCGTCCCTTGCGGGAACGACTTTCTCGTAGAAAGGAGGTGATCCAGCCGCACCTTCCGGTACGACTACCTTGTTACGACTTCACCCTCCTCATGAAACGTACCTTCGACGTCGCCCCCCATTGCTGGTTAGACTAACGGCTTCGGGTACCCCCCACTCGGATGGTGTGACGGGCGGTGTGTACAAGGCCCGGGAACGTATTCACCGCGCCATGCTGATGCGCGATTACTAGCGATTCCACCTTCATGGAGTCGGGTTTCAGACTCCAATCCGAACTAAGATCGTTTTTCTGCGATTTGCTCCACCTCGCGGCTTCGCTTCACTCTGTAACGACCATTGTAGCACGTGTGTAGCCCTGGACATAAGGGCCATGAGGACTTGACGTCATCCCCACCTTCCTCCGGTTTGTCACCGGCAGTTTCGCCAGAGTCCCCAGCATAACCTGTTGGTAACTGACGATAGGGGTTGCGCTCGTTGCGGGACTTAACCCAACACCTCACGGCACGAGCTGACGACAGCCATGCAGCACCTGTACAGCGTCGTATTGCTACGCTGGAACATCTCTGCTCCATCACGCTGTATGTCAAACCCAGGTAAGGTTCCTCGCGTACCATCGAATTAAACCACATGCTCCACCGCTTGTGCGGGCCCCCGTCAATTCCTTTGAGTTTCACCCTTGCGAGCATACTCCCCAGGCGGCACACTTACCACGTTGGCTCCGGCACCGAAGCGTCCGCCCCGGCACCTAGTGTGCATCGTTTACCGCGTGGACTACCAGGGTATCTAATCCTGTTTGCTACCCACGCTTTCGCACCTCAGCGTCAGTCATCGGCCAGAAGCCTGCCTTCGCCATTGGTATTCTTCCAGATATCTACAGATTTCACCCCTACACCTGGAATTCTGGCTCCCTCTCCGTGACTCCAGTCTCGCAGTTCCCAGCGCAGTCCTACAGTTAAGCTGCAGAATTTCACGCCAGGCTTACAAAACCGCCTACATGCCCTTTACGCCCAGTAATTCCGAACAACGCTTGCCCCCTACGTGTTACCGCGGCTGCTGGCACGTAGTTAGCCGGGGCTTATTCGCCGGTTCATGTCATCCCGCGGGCATTCCCTCCCACGCTTATTCTTCCCCGACAAAAGGATTTTACAACCTTTCGGCCTTCTTCATCCACGCGGCGTCGCTCCGTCAGACTTTCGTCCATTGCGGAATATTCTTAGCTGCTGCCTCCCGTAGGAGTCTGGGCCGTATCTCAGTCCCAGTGTGGCCGTACACCCTCTCAGGCCGGCTACCCATCATCGCCTTGGTGGGCCGTTACCTCACCAACTAGCTAATGGGGCGCGGGCTCATCCTCGGTCGGCGCCTTAGCGCCTTTCCCGTCATGACCGCAGCCATGACGACGTATTCGGTATTACCCCATGTTTCCACGGGCTATCCCCAAACCAAGGGTAGATCACCCACGTGTTACTCACCAGTCCGCCGCTCTAGGGCGGGTTGCCCCGCCTTGCCGCTCGACTTGCATGCTTAAGACACGCCGCCAGCGTTCGTTCTGAGCCAGGATCAAACTCTCCATGATATATCCTAACGGTCCGAAGACCGCTAGAAGCTATACGGAGTGCATGTTCTTTGATCGCGCCAAGCGCGATCAAAAGGTCTCGACGTCCTCTCAAGTCCGCTTCCGCGGCCTTGAGGTCTAGACGCACTGCCGTGCGCCCCGTCCTTACCCTTCCTGCTCTCCCTTCCCTATTCCTGTCCAAGATCCCTGCCAGCCAGCAACTTCCGTGCCAGAAGGCGTCGCTACTTATACTATCTTACCTATTCCTTGTCAATATCTTTCAGTTCTTTATCTTTTCAGCGCCCGAACCCACGGCCTGCCGTTTGGGGCGCTCTATCAACGTACGCTTTTTCATTCGCCCTTGTCAAGGGGCCCCGCGCTCCCTCGGCGGCCTTGAACCGTCAAACGGCGCGCAGCGCCCAGGGTCCGCCAGAATCGCGTTGGCGATTCTGAGCCGTCAAACGGCGCGCAGCCCCGAGGGTCCGCCAGAATCGCGTTAGCGATTCTGAACCGTCAAACGGCGCGCAGCGCCGTTTGACGAGGCGAGCGCTACCCTACCCGATCCGTACGGGGAGTGTCAATCGCGGATGCCGGGAATTCCCGCGAATTCTTCAAGGTTCTTCAACGAAACTCCACCGTCTGCCGGATAATGACATTCCGTCTACCGGCCGTCGGCGACGGCTCGGAAACCATAGGTCCAACAAGAAGAACGGGATGTTTCAGGTCAACAAAATCGGAATTCGCGGCTCCCACGGATCCGTCTTGTCGGATCTTGGCGGAAGAGGCCGATCAATACCGTATCCGTATCTCCGCGGGGTCGCCGGGGACCAGGGTCACCTCGCCCTGGATGGATTTCAGGTACGCCCGAACGAAGGCCGCGTCCCGGCCCAGGAATCCGTCGGGATCGCCGACAAAGCCATCCATCCGTATCGAAAGGACCCGATCCTCCCGCCGGGAAATACCCGCGGTCCCGTCGTACCCGGATTCCCGGACGGCCTCCAGGACGATGTCCAGGACGAGTAGCAGGGTCACCAGGGTTTCGACGGGGAGGAACGCGTCCGGGAAGTCCCCGTCCACCCGAACGTTCCGGGAAGCCGTACCCTCGTAGGCGGAGAGGACGTTCCGCAGGGAGATGTCCCGGATGTCCTCGTAATCGTAGACGACGTCGTAGACGGGGCGCATGGCCAGGAGCCGGTGGACGATCCGCTCCTTGGTCGCGGCGGAAAAGTCCCCTTCCCGGGTCTCCAGGCCCAGTATCCCCAGGATCACCTGGATGTTGTTCCCGATCCGATGATGGAGCTCGTGGATGAGCTCGCCCTTGACCTCCAGGGTCTTGTTCAGCTCCGCGATCACCCCGTTCCGGACGCCGATCTCCTTTCGGATCATGAAGAAGAGCATCAGGCTGGTGACGGATACGTAGAACAGCCCTTTTATGCTGGAGTACTTGGTCAGGGCGGAGACGTCCGCCGTGAACAGGGCGACCGCCCGGTCGGAGAGCAGGATCCACAGGGAGGCCACCGCGAGATACACGAGGGTGATCCTGAACGCGCTCTTCATGGATACGCTCCGGCGTCCGGCAAGGTTCCTCCAGTATATCCCGAAGCGCCGCACCGTCCAAGCTCCGGCGACCCCGCGACACCCCCGCGGCCGGCCCGACCTCAGCGCCCCCCGCCGCGAAGTCCCAGGAGGCGGTCCACCCCCTCCGCGAAGCCCCGTCCGTGGGACCCGTCCGTGATGAAGGCGGGCCGGGCCTCCATGAGAGGCAGGAAGCGCCGGACGTTCGCCACCCCGACGGAGAGAGGGAACCGCGCGAACATGGGCTCGTCGTTGGGGGAGTCCCCGAAGTACAGGACCCGCCCGAGATCCCGCCGGGGATCCCAACCGTGGCGCCGGGCGAGGTAGATCTCGGCCATGGAAAGCTTGTCGTAGGCGCCGTACCAGGCGTTCACGTGGATGGACGAGATCTTGGCCCGGGCTCCCCGGGACTCGCAGAGGTCCCGGATCCGGACAGCCGCCTCCAGGGGCAGGATCGGCTCCTCCTCCGCGAAGTCGACGGCCAGGTCGAAGAGCCTCGAGAACTGGTCCTTGGCCACCCGGGACCCGGGCACCTCCGAGAGGACGAAGTCCTTGAGGGGGTCCAGGCGGGTCCGGGCGGCCCGGGGATCCCGGGCCTCGGGATGGAAGAGGTGCTCCAGCTTGCCGTTCTCCAGGTAGAACGCGAAGGCTCCGTTCTCCCCGACCACGGCCTCCACGGGCCACTGGCGGGCGATGAGGTCGCACCAGCCCGCGGGTCGGCCCGTGACCGGTATCGCCGCGAGGCCGGCCCGTGCGAGGCGCCAGAGGGCGGAATAGGACTCCTCCGGGAGCTTTCCGTCCTCGGTGATCGTGTCGTCGATGTCGAAGAGGACGAACCGGACTTCCGCGGCGCGGGCCGCCTCGAGCTCCTCGATACTCCGGGGTTCCCGCCCCGGGCCGTTCATTGACACCCCGAATACCTCCCGGATATGATCTCCCCATGACCCTTCCCAGCCTCGTAACGACCGTCCGGGTGGGACTTTCCCCCGTGTTCTTCGCGTTTTTTACCATGCTCACGAAGAACGGGGAAGCCCCCCTCTGGGCGGCCCTCCTGTACTGGGGTTTCTTCATCGTGATGGAGATCACCGATCTCCTGGACGGAAAGATCGCCCGAAAGACCGGTTCCGTCACGGATTTCGGCAAATTCTACGATCCCTTCGCGGATTCCTTCAGCCGCCTGACCTACTTCCTGGCCTTCCTGGTCACCGGGTTCCTCCCCGCCTGGATGTTCCTTCTGATCCTGTACCGGGACATCACGGTTTCCTTCGTCCGGCTTCTAGCGATGCGGAAAAGCATCGTGATGTCCGCCCGCCTCAGCGGCAAGATCAAGGCCGTGATCTACGCGGTGGCCTGCGGATCCGTGCTGGCCCTGGTGACCGCCCGGGCCGTCCCCGACCTTGCCGGGACCGTCCCCGTCCTGGTCTTCCTCCAGAACGCCTTCATGTGGATCACCGCCGCGACGGCGGTCTGGACCACCCTGGATTATTCCCGGGGCCTCAAGCCGAGCGGGAGGGCCTAGTTCGCAGGCTCCCGAGGCCGCGAAACGGACGAAGGGATTACTGGATATGGACGACCGAACCCGGCTTTCCCGCAGCATCTACCTCAGCGTGACGGGATTTTTCGCCTTCCAGGTCCTGCTTTTCCTGATCTTTCACCGGGCCTACCGGATGAGCGGCGCGTACTTCCGGCTCTTCCTGTCCACCACCTTGGTCCTGCATCTTGCGATCCTGGCCTTCCTTCTCGCGTTCCGCAAGGACTTCGCCCTGGTGGAGGGAGGCCGGCGCCTGGCCCGGGTGAACCTCGCCAACGAGGTGACCCTGGCCCGGATCTCCACCCTTCCGACCCTGCTGATCCTGATCGTGGCCTCCAAGGAATACTCCATCAAGGCGCCCCTCCTGGTCCTGGTGGCCCTGGTTTTCGTGACGGACTTCGCGGACGGCTGGATCTCCCGGGCTTCCCGGCAAGTGACCTTCATGGGGCGGATGCTGGACGCGATCAGCGATTACAGCGTCCTCATTGTCCTGTCCATCGTCTTTTACTATTATGATCTTATACCCGGCTGGCTTTTCTGGATCATCATCTTCCGGCTGGTCTTCCAGGGAGCCGGCATGGCCGTCCTGCTGATGGCCCGGCGTTCGGTGCGGACCCAGTCCACCTTCATGGGGAAGGCCGCCATATTCACGACCATGGCGATCTACACCCTGGAAGTCCTGCGCGCCGTCGTGCGCTGGGAAGCCCCCGGGGTCTGGAGGGGCCTGGAGTTCGCGGCGGGAGCGGTCGTGTTCGTCTCGATCTTCGAGAAGGCCGCCCTGCTGACCGCCCAGCTCCGGCGGAAGCCGCGGTCGGGAGGACAGCCTCCCGCTGGTACCGGACCCGGAAGTACCGACGCCGGCCGGGAATCCCAGGACCCGTAAACCAAGGGCGCCGTCGGCCTCGAGCCGCGCGGAGGCCCCGCAAGGAGTACATCCATGGCATTGATAAAAAGCGCCCTCGAGATCGCCCTGGAGAGAACCAAGGACATGAAGGCGGATCCCCGGGCCCGGAAGGTCTTCGAGCTTCGCCAGGAAGGCCAGAAGCTGGCGGGGGAATTCCTGTCCGATCCGGGCTCCGTCGACCTGGAAGCCCGCATCAAGGCCGTCCCCAAGGAGGACCGAGGCATCCTCAAGTCCGCCGTCTTCGGGGTCCTGGCCTCCCGGATCCAGCTGCCCCTGACCAAGGCGGGCATGGCTCCGGAAACCCTGGACGCCCTGGCCCGGGGCTTCACCGCCCTGGCGTCCTCCCCCTTCCCGGACAAGCGGATCGGAACCCTCCTCAAACAGGTCGGGGACTTCCTGGCCCGGTACCTGGAGGACGCGTCCAGCCTGGACGCCGCCCTGCGGAAACAGTACGAGCCGAAACTGAGGAGGAAGGAACAGGACCTGGCCGCCCGCACGGGGCAGGCGGTCCGGCTGGATCCCCTCTCGGATCCGGAATTCATCAACCTCTACCAGCAGAACGTGGGCCGCCTGAAGGCCCAGTACCAGTCGGCCCTGGACCAGGCCAAGGAAGACCTGGCGGCCATGCTCGGCATTGAGAAAGAATGAAGAAAGGCGACTACAAAAGACTGAACCACAGAGACACAGAGTCGCGCTAGGCTGTCCGAAGGACAGCCTAGCGGCAACGAAGCCCTTCGGGCTTCGTCGATTCTCCCGCCGGGGTTTTCGCCGAAGCTTGCTTCGGCGCCGTCCGTCCGGCTTTGGCCGGACGGACGCGGACTCTGTGTCTCTGTGGCGTATTTTTAAACCTAGCCCAACTCGAAGTACTTGATCCCTTCCTCGGGGAAAGCCTTCTTGATCCGGGCCACCACGTCCGCGATGGCCCGGGCTTCCTCCTCGCCGCAGTACGTGAAGAGGACGAAGTTCTCCTCCGGCCACGCGGCCTCCCCGGTCCGCATGCCCTGGCGCCCCGCGCCCTGGACGGCGGGTATCAGGGTATAGCTCCGGGCGACCCCGGCTTCCGCCAGGGCGTCCATCAAGTCCTCCTGGACGGAGTGGTTGGCGACGATCTCGACCCGTTTCATGCCCGGCCTCCTTCCGTCCCGGCGGAATCATCCGACGGCCTCGGTTCCCCGGAACCGGCCGGAACCGGCGCCCCGGACTTTCGGCCCCGGCCCTGCCCCGCGGCGATGCGGTTGAGCCTCTCGTCCCGCTTGCGGGCCCGCTCCTCGCTGCGCCGGTTGAACACCGAGTAGATGGCGGGCATCAGGAAGAGGGTCATGAGGGTGCCGAAGGTGAGGCCTCCCAGGACGGTCTTGCCGATGGGGGCCACGAGTTCCGTCCCCTCCCCGGGGTAGAAGGCCAGGGGCAGGAGGGCCAGCACCGTCGTAAGCGTGGTCATCAGTATGGGCCGTAGGCGGTTGCCCGCGGCGGTGATCACCGCCTCTTCCAGGTGCAATCCCCGCTTGCGCAGGAGGTTGGTGTAGTCCACCAGGACGATCCCGTTGTTGACGATGACTCCCACCAGGACCAGGAGGCCCACGGCTGTCAGGATGTTGAAGATGTCCCCGGTGATGGCGTAGATCCAGACCACCCCCGTGAAGGACAGGGGGATGGTGAAGATGATGATGAAGGGATCCAGGAACGACTCGAACTGGCTGGCCATGACGCCGAACACCAGGAGGGCCGCGGCCAGGACGATCAGGGCGAAGGTCCCTCCGTACTCGAGGAACTGCTTGTAATCCCCGCCGTACTCGATGATCACGGCGTCGTCCGCGGGTATCTCCCGGGCGATCAGGGACCGCATCTTGCCTTCCACCACGTCCAGGGGCACCCCGGGCTTGACTCCGGCGGTCACATGGACCACCCGGGTCTGGTTCTCCCGCTTGATGTCGATGGGACCCGTGGTCTTCTCGTAGCTGGCGAAGCTGGCCAGGGGCACCCGGATGCCCGCCGGGTTCACCACGAACATCCGGTCCAGGGCGGGCAGCTCGCTGCGGTCCGCCTCGGGCAGGATCACCAGGATGTCGTATTCCGACCCCCCGGTGCGGTACTTCGTGGCGGCCACGCCGTCCACCGCGGCCTTGATCTCGTTGGCGATGGAGTAGATGTTGAGTCCCAGGTCGTAGACCCGCTGCCGGTCGATGCGGATCTCCACCTGGGGCAGCCCGTCGGTCAGGTCGATGGAGGGCTCCGTGATCTCCGGGATCTCGCGCTTGATGAGGTCCCGGATCGCCTCCGCGGTGCGCTTGCCCAGGGCCAGGTCCTCGGTCTTCACCAGGACGTCGATGGGGCTGCCCCCGCCGAAGCCGCCCTGGTTGGCCCCGAAGGAGAACACCGCAGCGGGTACGTCGTTGAAGTGGGCTCTCAGTTTTTCCTTGATGGTGTCGGAATCGTCGATCCGCTTCTCGAAGGGCGGGAGCATGATCCGCAGGGAGCCCCGGTTCTTGGAGCTCGCCCCGAGGAAGCCGAACATGGAGCCCTGCCCAACCTGCATGACGATCTTCTCGTATCCCCGGACCTCCCGCTCCACGATGGACTCGAACTGCCGGAGCACCGTCTCCGTCTCGGCCAGGCGGGTGCCCAAGGGCATGTCCACGTTGATCACCACCGCGTCCTGGTCCATGGGGGGCATGAACACGAAGCCGATCTTGGGGGCGTAGGCCATGGTCCCCGCGAAGACCGCCGCGATCAGGCCGATCGTGGCCAGTTTGTGCCGCATGACCAACTTGACGCCCCGGCGGTACCCCTCGTCCAGGGCCGCGAAGAACCGGGCCATCACCCCGTCCACCGCCCGGAGCAGGGGGTTCCGGAGGGGCTTCTGCACCCGGGTGACCAGGGGGAAGTAGTGGCTGGACAGGACGGGAATCAGGAGGACCGCCACCGCGATGGAGGTCGTGAGGGATATGACCACCGTGAAGGCCAGACCGGAGAAGAGTTCGCCCACGATGTCCAGCTTCTTGCCGAACATGATGAGGGGCGCGAAGACGCAGATCGTGGTCAGGGTGGAGGCCATGATCGCGGTGATCATCTCCTGGGAGCCCAGGATGGCCGAGATCTTGAGCTTGGTGCCCTTCTCCCGGTACCGGTAGATGTTCTCCAGGATTACGATGGAGTTGTCCACCAGCATCCCGACCCCCAGGGCCAGGCCCGCCAGGGTCATGATGTTCAGGGTCAGCCCCGCGAAGTACATCAGCATCAGGGTGAACAGCAGGGATATGGGGATCGTGACGCCGATGACCAGGGTCGGCTTCCAGCTCCGCAGGAAGATGAAGAGGATGACGACCGCCAGGATTGCACCGTCCCGGGCGGAGGTCGCGACGTTCGCGATGGAGTTCTCGATGATGTCCGTGGTGTTGAACAGCTCCGTGACGTAGACGCCCGGGGGCAGTTCCCCGGCCAGTCGCTTAAGGCGCGCCCGGACGGCGTTGGCGGTCTGCACGGAATTCTTACCGCTCTGCTTCTGGATGGTGATCTGCACCGCCGGAGTCCCGTTCACGAAGACCAGGTTGTCCTCGTCCCGGTACCCCTCGAAGACGCTGGCGATGTCCCGGAGCCGAATCTTGCGGGCCGGCTCGGCGCCCTTGGCCGGGTCGTAGCCCCCGCCCTTGTAGGCGATTACCGCGTCCCCGATCTCCTCGATGGATTTGTACTCCCCGGGGGCGGTCAGGAGGTAGTCCAGGTTGCCGTCCACGATGGATCCCGCGGCGACCTGGACGTTCTGGCCCCGGAGCATGTTGACGATCTGGTTGATCGTGAGCCCGTAGGCTTCCAGCCGCTCGAGGGGCACCTCGACGCGCACGACCTTCTGGCGGCCGCCGGAAACGCCCGCCAGGGCCACGCCGGGGACCTGCTCGATCCGGGGCTGGATGGTCTTCTCGGCCACCTCCCGGAGTTCCTCGGGGCTCCGGTTTCCGGACACCATGAGACCCATGATGGGGATCATGGAGGGGTCGAACTTGAAGATCATGGGGGTGTCCGCCTCGTCCGGCAGGGCCCGCTTCACGAACTCCAGGTTGTCCCGCACGGAGTTGGCCGCCTCGGCCATGTCCGTGCCGTAGGTGAACTCCAGGATCACCATGCTGGAGCCCGCGGAGGAGGTCGAGGTTATCTTCTCGATACCCTGGGTGTTGGACAGGGTCCCCTCCAGGGGCCGGGTGATGGTCTTCTCGATCTCCTCCGGCCCGGCTCCGCGGTACCCGGTGAAGATCAGGATGACCGGGGGCTCGATCTCCGGGTAGAGATCCACCGCCAGATTGACGGTTGCGAAGAACCCCAGGGCCACCAGGAGGGCGAAACCGATGAATACGGTGGTCGGCCGTCCGACCACGGTTCGGGTCAAGCTCATCGAGTCCCCCTTACTGGTTCGCCGGGCGGCGGAGGACCACGTTCACGGGGACCCCCTCGTCCAGGAGGGTCTGGCCGCGCACCACGACGCTGTCTCCCTCCGCCAGGCCGTCCCGGATCTCGAGGATCCCGTCGATCAGGATGCCGGGGGTCACGGTCCGCTTTCGGGCCACCGTCGTGCCGGGCTTGGCCGGATCCTCCTCGGCCACGAAGGCGAAGATTTCGCCGAAGCGGCGGATGACCGCCTCCGAGGGCACCTTGACCACCGAGGCCTTGTCCTCGGTGATGACTTTGACGGAGGCGAACATCCCCGCCTTGAGCCGGGAGTCGGGGCGGCGGAAGGCCAGCCGGAGCTCCAGGGTTCGGGAGGCGGGATCCAGGACCGGGGCGACCTCCCGGAGGACGGCCGGGAAGACCTCCCCGGGCCAGGCGGCCAGGGAAACCTCCGCGGCCAGTCCGGGACGCATCTTGGAAACGAAGCGCACGGGGGCGTAGGTCC
>CALMRC010000067.1 GCA_937873275.1 uncultured Spirochaetota bacterium | reverse complement strand
TTACGCCAGCTTGAAGAAGCGGCTTGCGTTGTCGAAGGTGGCCTGGGCCACGTCCTCCACCGCGATGTCCAGGAGTTCCGCCAGGAAGTCCACCGTGGAGGGCAGGTACTCCGGCTTGTTCCGCTTGCCCCGGAATTCCGCGGGCACCATGAACGGGGCCTCGGACTCCACGAGGATCCGCTCCAGGGGCAGGACGCGGACCGTGTCGTGGAGGTTCCGGGCGTTCCGGTAGGTCAGGTTCCCCGCGAAGGAGAAGTAGAGGTTCAGGTCCATCGCCCGCATGGCGTACTCGGCGTCCTCGGAGTAGCAGTGGAGGACCCCGCCGGAGGGGGGAAGGCGGTCCTTGAGCACGTCCAGGACGTCCTTGCCGGCCTCCCGGTTGTGGATGATGACCGGAAGGTCGTAGCGCGCGGCGATCTCCAGCTGCTCGATGAAGAGCTCGATCTGGCTCTTCCGGTCCCCGAACTTGTGATGGTAGTCCAGGCCGATCTCGCCGATGGCGACCACCCGGGGAAGCTTCACGCCCTCGTCGATCCGGTGCCGCCAGTCCTTGCCGGGGGTCATGACCTCCGACGGGGAGACTCCGACGGCGTGGTACACGTGCTCCGCGGTCTTGAGGTTCTCGTAGACCTGGGCGAAGTCGATGAGGCTGTTGCATATGCTGATGAGCCGAGTCACCCCGGCCTGCTTGGCCTGCTGGCAGACGAGGAGCTGGTCTATCGGGTCATCGAAGATGAGCCCGATATGGGCATGAGTGTCGAAGTACTGCATTCGGCTTCCAATCGGGATAAGGAAATGAGGTATCCTCTAGGAGGACGTGGTAAGAATGTACCATACCCCCCTCCAGCCGTCAACTCAACTCGGAAAATCCGGTCTACCGTGTCCGAGGCGGCGTAGCGGGGGCGGACAGATTGGAGAATCTACGGAGAATAGTATACCGATGCCGCGGAGGCATGTCATCCCCCCGATCGTCTCCGTGTGCTCCGTGGTTGATTCCGGAAGACTGTGGTACGGGGCGAGCTACATTCTAAACTCTTCTCCAAGGTAGATCTTCCGGGCGATCTCGGAGTCCAGTATGGTTTGCCGGTCCCCGGAGACCAGGATTTCCCCGAGGTTGATGACGTAGGCCCGGTGGGTGATCTCCAGGGTGTCCCGGACGTTGTGGTCCGTGATGAGCACCCCGATCCCCCGGGCCGCGAGCCTCCGGACGATGGCCTTGATCTCGTGGACGGCGATCGGGTCGATCCCCGCGAAGGGTTCGTCCAGGAGGAGGAACTTGGGCTCCACGGCCAGGGACCGGGCGATCTCCGTGCGGCGGCGCTCCCCGCCGGACAGGGTGTAGGCCGGCTGCCGTCGGATCTCCCGGATGCCGAACTCCTCGAGGAGGGCCTCCAGGCGGCTCCGCTTCTCCTCCTCCGTCAGGTCGTCCCGGGTTTCCAGGATGGCCCAGACGTTCTTCTCCACGGTCATGCGGCGGAAGATGGAGGGCTCCTGGGGAAGGTAGGAGACCCCGAGCCGGGCCCGACGGTACATGGGCAGCCGAGTGATGTCCCGGCCGTCCAGGAGCACGGCCCCTCCCTCGGGCCGAAGGAAGCCCAGGATGGTATAGAAGACCGTCGTCTTCCCGGCCCCGTTCGGCCCCAGGAGGCCCACGACCTCCCCGGAGCGCATGGAAAATCCCACACCCCGG
>CALMRC010000066.1 GCA_937873275.1 uncultured Spirochaetota bacterium | reverse complement strand
GCCGGCCGGCCGTCTCCCGCCTTGCCCGCGTACTCCCAGCCCACGGCGTTCGTGTAGATGACCCGGGCCTTGTCCCCGTGCCCCGGGATCGTGTAGTTCAAGACCTTGTCCACGGGCTTCCGCCAGGAAGTCCAGTCCCCGGGCACCCGGGGCTTAGGCGCCCCGGGGCCGCAGGCCGCCAGGACGGCCAGGACCGCCGCTCCCGCGATGGAAACCGAGACGGCCGCGGCCGATCGAAATCGGGGATACTTCATGAAGCGCCTCCTTCGGATTCGAGCAGGTAGAGGACGCTCGGTCCGTCCACCCCCTTCAGGGCCGTCTTGAAGGGCCCTCGGAACGAATACTCCGGCGCGGAGCCCACCGCCTCCCGGGCATCCCGGGCCACCAGGATCTGGCCGGGTTTGGCGAGGCCGCAGAGCCGGGCGGCGATGTTCACGGAGGCTCCGATCACGGTGAAGTCCGCTCGCCGGGCCGAGCCGATCATGCCCTGGATGACCTCTCCCGAGGCGATGCCCGCCCCCAGGGTCAGTCCGTCGTAGGCTTCCCGGCCGTCCCGCACCGCCGACATGATGGCCTTGGCCGCGGAGCACGCCCGGGTCGGGCTGTCCTCCCCGGTGAAGACCGCCACCACCTCGTCCCCCACGAACTTGTCGATGTCCCCCTGGTGCTCGTGGATGATCCGGGACTGCTCCTCCAGGAGCTTGTTGAGGATCCCCACCACCCGCTCCGGGTCGTGGGATCCCGTGTAGGACGTGAAGCCCCGAACGTCCGTGAAGAGCAGGGTCTTCCGGACCCGCCGGGGCTCCTGGGAATCCTGGATAGCCCCGATCGTCCCCGCGGAGACGTACTTGGTCAACTCGGACCGCTCCCGCAGGCCCCGGACCATGTCGTTCACCTAGCGCCCCAGCCGGGCGATCTCGTCGCCTCCCCGTACGCTCACCACCCCTCCGAAGTCCCCCTGGGCCACCCGCTCGCAGACGCGGCCGATGGCGGCCACGGGGGCCGCGACGCCCCGGTTCAGGATGCTCCCCAAGGCCGCGGCGAGGACCACGGTCAGGAGCAGGAACCCCGCCCCCCCGGACGCCAGGGCCAGGTTCTCGGACCGCTCGAAGGAGCTCACGTCGAACTGGACGCCGATGACCCCCCGGATGGTGTGGTCGGACCCGTGGCAGGCGGCGCACTTGGGGAGGTTGATGAGGGGCCGGTAGATCTTGATGTGCGAAGCCGCGGCGTCCTTCTGGCGGAAGAAGACGTCCTCCGGGGGCATGGACACGGCCTTGGGGAACTGGACCGGGTCCGCGGGCATCTGCATCTCCAGGGCCGGGGCCGCCCGGGACGGGAACCGTTCCTTCCCGATGTTGGCGTTGACCTGCTGGATCGTCCGGTTGTCCGAAAAGGCGATCTCCCCGTTCCGCCGGTACAGGGAGATGCGGACCTTGGGATTGGCGCCCTCGATCTCCCGGAAGAACTGGACCGCGATCGGGGCTTCTCCGGGAAGCATGAAGTTCTCGATCGCGGTCTGGAGCATGGCCGCTTCCTGGTTCAGGCTTTCCCGGGTGATCTCCTGACGGGAGGTCGTGAGCACCAGTCCGAACATCAGGGCCGCGATCCCCAGCCCCAGGGTTAGGGAGGTCACGAGGATCCGGATGATCTTGGCCGCCAGGGTCGTCGTGCGGGACGGACGGTTCGGTTTCATGTATACAGCGTAGAGAGCCGGAAGCTAGAATGCAATACGATCTCCAAGGAGGTTCGGCGTGAACGACGCATACTCGGGGCTCGCCCGGGCATACGAAGCGCTTTTCCCCGTCCATCCCGGCACCGTCGCCTACCTGTCCCGGGCGGGCCTCGGTCCGGGCGGCCGGATCCTGGACGTCGGCTGCGCCTCGGGCGCCCATCCCCGGGCCTTCGCGGCCGCGGGGTTCCGGGCGGAGGGGATCGACCCTTCGGAGGCGATGATCGAGGCGGCCCGGGCCGCCTCGGCGCCGGGTCCGCATCCCGGTACCGAGATCCCGAGCTACCGGAGGGCCGGGATGCTCGACCTGGACCGGCTCTGTCCCCCGGCCTCCCGGGATGCCGTCACCTGCCTGGGAAACACCCTTCCCCACCTGCGGGACGAGGGCGAGGTGGAGGATTTTTTGGGGCAGGCCCGGACCGTCCTGGTCCCGGGGGGCTTCCTGGTCCTGCAGTTCCTGAACTACCGGCGCATCCTGGCGGAGAGGCCGGACCGGCTGCCCCGTCTGGAAGCCGGAGCGTGGATGTTCGAGCGGTCCTACCGGTACGGGAACGGGTACGTGGAGTTCGACACCCGACTCTCGGACCGGGCCGGCCGCGTCCTGTCCGAGGGGAGCGTCCGGCTCCTGCCGCTCACGGCCGACCGGGTCGCGGACCGGGCGGAACGTCGGGGCTTCCGGGTCGCCGCCCTGGAATCCGGCTGGGACGGAGAGCCCTTCGACCCGGACTCCTCGCCCCTGGTCCTCCTTCGGTTTGCCTCATACGATTAGACAGGTTGAACAGGATGAAGACCGGATGAACAGGATACGGATCGAGGATCGAGTTCCCCGAGTCCTGTTCCTGTTCATCCTTCCGGAATATTGTTTTCGTCCGGCCTTAGGTTTCCAAATCGGATTTCTCCGTGAACTCCGTGTACTCCGTGGTGAATCCGAGTAACCAATCGGATTTGCTTTCTAAAATTCCTCGAACTCGGAATCCTCCGCGTCCCGGGACGGCTTCAGGGTGATGCCCGTGGCGGCTGATCGGCTCGTAGCCCTCGACGAAGCAAGCTTCGGCGATTGGCCGGAACCGTCCGGCGATGCAACGGGCGGCTTGGCGGACCGGGCGGGTTTCGCCGTCGCCGGGGCGCCGGAGGGCGGGCCCAGCCTTCGGGGCCGCTCCCCGGCCGGTCCGGGGCCGGGCTCTCCGGACCTCGACGGCCGCGCCGACGAAGGGTCACCGGCTTCGGTACCCACCTTGAAGAAGGACACGGTGTCCGCCATGAGCTCCGCCTGGGAGGCCAGCTCCTCGCTGGTGCCCGCGAGCTCCTCGCTGGCGGAGGCGTTCTGCTGGACCACCATGTCCATCTGGGTGATCCCCTTGGCGATCTGCTCCGCCCCGCTGGACTGCTCGTTGGAGGCCGCGGTGATCTCCTGGATGAGGTCCGCGACCTTCTTGATGTCCGGCACGAGCTCCGTGAGGAGCTTGCCCGCCTCCTGGGCTACCGAGACGGAGTCCCGGGACAGACCGTTGATCTCCTGGGCGGCCTTCTGGCTCCTCTCCGCGAGCTTGCGGACCTCGCTGGCCACCACCGCGAATCCCTTCCCGGCCTCCCCGGCCCGGGCGGCCTCGATGGCGGCGTTCAGGGCCAGCAGGTTGGTCTGTCGGGCGATCTCCTCGATGATGGAGATTCGGGAGGCGATCTCCCCCATGCTTTCGGAAGTCTTGGCCACGGCCTTGCCGGAATCCTCGGCGTTCCGGGCCACCCGCTGGGCAAGGGAATCCGCCTGGGCGGTGTTGTCGGCGTTCTGCTTGATCGTGGACGCCAGCTCCTCCACCGAGGCCGAGAGTTCCTCCACGCTGGCCGCCTGCTCGGTGGCCCCCTGGGACAGCCCCTGGGCGGTGCTGGAGAGCTCCTGGGATCCCGTGGAAACCTGGCCCGAAGCTTGCCGGATGTCCGTGGCGATCCGGACCAGGGCCTCGATCATGTCGTTGATCGCCAGGGCGATGGCCCCGACTTCGTCCCCCCGTTCGAGGACCTTGTGGGAATACTCCGAGACCAGCCGGGCCTTGCCGAGCTCTCCCCGTGCCACGTGCTCGACGGAGACCCGGACGTGGTCCACGGGCTTGGCGACGCTCCGGGCCACCAGGACGGATATCAGGATCGACAGGGCCAGGGCGATGACGACCGTGACCAGCAGGACCCGGATCAGTTCCGTGGCGGTCTGCCGGATCTCCCGGGTTTCCTGGCTCAGGGCCAGGACCCAGCCCGGGCTGTTCGGGACCTGGGCGAAGAAGGTGGTCACGTCCCGACCGTCCGGGGTGTGATAGGATCCCACCCCCGAAGCCTCCGCCTGGAAGCGGCGCCCGAGCTCCGCAAGTCCCTTGTACCCCTTGGCGTCCGTCTCCGAGAGCTTGAGGCTCATGGCGACGTCCTTGTTGGGGTGGGCGATCACCAGGCCGTCCTTGTCCGCGATCCACCCGTACCCGGTCTGCCCGGACTTCATGGAGAGGGCGATCTGGGAGAGCTTTCCCAGGTCGATCTGGATGCCGACCAGTCCTCGGCGGCCGCCCGAGGGGTCCAGGACCTCGTGGGCCATCAGGACCACCGGGAGGTTCGTGGCCCGGGAGATCACGGCCTTGGACGTGAAGAATCTCTGGGTACCCGCCACAACGGCCTGGAAGTAGTCCCGGTCCTTCACGTTCACCCGGGTCCCCAGGGACGTTACCGCCTCGCCGTCCCTGCCCGCGTAGAAGATCATGTCGACATCCTCGGAGACCTGGGTGGCCAGGGCCTTCATGAGCTCCTCGATCCGGTCCAGGTCCGCGGTCCGGATCTGGTCCCGGAAGGCCACCATGCGGGCGGTGGCCTCCATCTTCTTGATGAACTCCGACATCTGGTCGCCCCGGGCCCGGGTCATCTGTCCCTGGATGCTGGTCGTCAGGTCCATCACCCGCCCGTCCACGAGGAGGGCCGTGATGATTCCCGTGGCGGCGAAGGCCGCGGCTATGAAGACGCTGAAGATGAAGGCGATACGGAAGGAGAGGGAACGCTTTCGGGCCATAGGCACCTCCAAAAAGTGTTGAGGAACAGCATCAATCCAAGACGCTTTTTGAAAGGTTCCTGTATGGAGGATCATGTTTTCAGACATATTTGGCTTGTATGTCTGAATAAGGAGTCCTAAACATAAATTTTAATCATAACCTTCCCGAATGCAAACAAAAAAAGAGGGCCGGCGTCGGCCGGCCCCCGATGAAACCAGGGTACAGGGACGGCAGCGTCCCTACTTGGCTTTCTCCACCCGATCCGCGGGGATGATGGCCTCGTCGGTTTCCCGGTCGAAGTACTTGGCCTTCTCCAGGACCGGCAGGAAGCGCACGGAGTCCCCGATCTTGAACAGGTGGTGAGGCGGCACCTTGGCGATCATGGACTGGGTCGGGGTGGACGCGTAGAGGTGGATCTCCGCTCCCAGGGGCTCCACGACGGTAACCTTGGCGGGTATGCCCCCCGTCCCGTCCTCGGTGCAGGGCAGGTCCTCGGGCCGGATGCCGAAGGATACCTCCTTGCCGACGTAGGGCTTCAGGTAGGACACGTGGGCCTGGGCGGGCTGGATCTTGAAGGAGCCCTCGTCGATCAGGAGCTTCCCGCCCTCCTCCACGACCTTGACGGTCAGGAAATTCATGGGCGGGGAGCCGATGAACCCGGCCACGAACTTGTTCACCGGGTTGTTGTAGAGATACAGGGGGGACCCGATCTGCTGGATCTTGCCGTCCTTCATGACCACGATCTTGTCGCCCATGGTCATGGCTTCCACCTGGTCGTGGGTGACGTAGATCATGGTGGCGTTCAGCCGGTGGTGGAGCTCGATGATCTCCGCCCGCATCTGGACGCGCAGCTTGGCGTCCAGGTTGGACAGGGGTTCGTCGAAGAGGAAGACCTTGGGATTCCGGACGATGGCCCGGCCGACCGCCACGCGCTGGCGCTGGCCTCCGGAGAGCTGCTTGGGACGGCGCTCCAGGAGCTTCTCGATGTCCAGGATGCGCGCCGCCTCCTTGACCCGGCGGTCGATCTCCGCCTTGTCGGTCTTGCGGATGCGCAGACCGAAAGCCATGTTCTCGTACACGCTCATGTGGGGGTACAGGGCGTAGTTCTGGAACACCATGGCGATGTTCCGGTCCTTGGGGGGGATGTCGTTGACCTTGTCCCCGTCGATGAAGAGGTCGCCCCCGGTGATGTCCTCCAGGCCCGCGATCATGCGCAGGGTGGTGGACTTGCCGCAGCCGGACGGTCCGACGAAGACCACGAACTCCTTGTCCTCGATGACGATGTCCGCCTTGTCCACCGCCGTCACGTTGCCTTCGTAGACCTTCGTAATGCCCTTGAGCTCTACCTTTGCCATACTTCCTCCGGATCGGGATATCTTATGGGAGGAATTGTACGGCGGATTTCACGGTCTGTCAAAAAAAAGCGTACCAAGCCCGGGCGGCGATCCCGAAAGCGACCCCCAGGTTCAGGCTGGCCTTTGCGCCGCCCATGGGTATGGAGATCCGGTGCGCGCACCGGGCCAGGAGGTCCGGGGAGAGCCCGAGCTCCTCGGAACCCACCGCCAGGACCCCCCGCTCCGGAAAGGGGAAGGAATCCAGAGGCTCCCCCCCCAGCTCCAGGGCGACCAGGGGGCCCAGTCCCTCCAGGTCCCGCAGCTCCGCCCTCCTCCAGGGAACGGTCCGGGTGGTTCCCATGGCCGATCGCTCGGCCCGGGGATGCCCGGGATCCGCGCAGAAGGGGGACAGAAGGATCTCCGCCACCCCGAAGGCCTCGGCGCTCCGGAACACGGACCCCACGTTGAACGGGCTCCGTACGTCCTGGAGGTAGACCCGGAAGCCCGGGAGGATCTTCCTCGCGTCCGGGGAAAGCCCCCCGGAGTCCAGAAGGTCCCAGTCCGCGGCGTCCCTCCCGGTCAGGCGCAGCATGTGATGCCGCGCCTCGTTCAGGGATCGGGCCGGGTCGAGGTCGATCCGGTCGGCCAATCGGGCGAGATCGGCCCGGACTTCCCCGGGCACGCTCCCGTCCCGGGACAGCAGGACCAAAAGGTCCCGGGCGTACCGTCCTTCGATCCCGCGCCCCGCCCGAAGGGTCTCCTCCAGGGCCCGGAACTCCAGGGCGGCCTTGCGGAGCCGGTGCGCGGGGGTGAGAGTCGAGAGTTTGTGGAGGGGAATCATAGGAGGTGGACGGTGGACGGTGGACAGTGGACGGAAGCCACACCGGGCACGCGGCCGCGATCCATGCTTGAGCGTTGTCGTATACCGGTTTCTAGGATCAATTCCGTCCACCGCTCACTGTCAACGGTTCACTTCAATACGCCGTCTTCATGATGTCGAACACGTCGTCCGTGGACACGGTGCGGGGCAGGTAATTGGTC
>CALMRC010000065.1 GCA_937873275.1 uncultured Spirochaetota bacterium | reverse complement strand
AGGTCCCGACCAAGGTCGGCCCGGAGCTCCTCCTCCAGGAGGGACAGAGCTTCCCCGTCGGAGGAGTCCCGGGACCGGCGTTCCTCGACGATCCGGTCCAGGACCTTCCGGGCCATGTCCGCGATCTCCCGTGCGGAGGCGGGTTTCACCAGGTACTCGTCCACGCCCAGGCGGAGGGCCTCCCGGGCGTAGTCGAACTTGTCGAAGGCCGTGACGAACACGATGTGGATCCCCGGGGAGACTTCCCGCAAGGCCCGGGCCGCGGCCAGGCCGTCCATCCCGGGCATGCGGATGTCCAGGAAGGCCAGGTCGATGCCGCCCCCGGCCGCGGCCTCCACGGCCCGGCGCCCGTTTTCGGCCTCCACCAGCTCGACGTCCCGGTCCGGGAGTCCTCCCAGGATGTGGGCCAGGGCCCGGCGCTCCAGCTCCTCGTCGTCGGCGATCAGGATCCGGAAGCTCATGGCCGGGACCCTCCGTCCGGTTCCGCGGGAATTCCGATGCGGACCAGGGTGCCGGAGCCCCGCTCGCTCCGGACCGTGAGGCGGGCGGCCGGTCCGTACCGCAGGGTCAGGCGTTTCCGGACGTTCGCGATCCCGATGCCCTCCGGCGTACCCTTCCCCCGGCCGGCGGTCCGGGAAGCCAGGTCCATGCCCACCCCCGTGTCCCGGATGTCCAGGACCAGGCGCCCCCGTCGGACCCGGGCGGCGATCTCCACGCTGCCCCCGTCCTCCCGGGGTTCGATCCCGTGGCGAACGGCGTTCTCCACGAAGGGCTGGATCGTGAACCGGGGGATGGGGATGCTCAGGGACTCCGGGGATGCGTCCACCGTCCACCGGAGACGTTCCCCGAACCGAAGCTTCTGGAAGGCCAGGTATTCCTCCACGATGCCCAGCTCCTCCCGCAGGGGGACCAGGGATTCCGGGGCGCCCAGGGCGTACCGGAAGAGCCGTCCCAGGGCCATGGACAGGGCCTCGGTCCGGTGGGCACCCTCCAGCAGGGCCGACCGGGCGATGGTGTTCAGGGCGTTGAACAGGAAGTGCGGCTGGATCTGGTCCTGGAGGCTGATGAACCGGGCCTCCCGGAGGGCCCGCTCCTTCTCCATGAGCTGGCGTTCCTCCTCCCGCAGGCTGCGCTCCAGCTCCGCCTTGCCCCGGAGGTCCACGACCATGGAGGCGATGCTCCGGCTCATGGTGTTGAAGGACCGGGCCAGGATCTCGATCTCGTCCCCCGAATCGGCGCGGACCTCCGGAACGTCCAGGTCGCCCGCGGCGATACGCTCCGAGGCCCGGGCCAGCCGGCGGATGGGTGCGGACACGGAGGAGGAGATGCCCACCGCCGCCATGCCGAAGAGGATGACGAACACGACCAGGCCCCCCAGGGTCAACCTTCGCAGGGAGCTCAACCTCCGGGTAAGGGCCTGGTACCGGGCGTCCCCGTACTTCATGGCCTCCGAGAGGAAGGTGGAGAGGTACCCGTCCATGTAGCCCGCGATGCGTCCCGCCCAGGCCATGTCCTGGTACCAGTCCCGGTCGTTCGCCATGCGGCGGCGCACCGCCGCCTCCAGCTTCTCGAAATAGGCCGGAAGTCCCCGGTGGGTGGCCTGCTGGGCGAAGAAGGCGTCCAGGGACTCCGGCTCCGTCTCCTCCAGGTGCTGGATCACCACGAGGAAGTCCTGGAGATCCTGCTCCAGGGCCAGGGAGCCCGCGCCCGGATCCTCCCGCATCTGGCGTTCCACCCGGGCGTACTGGGCGGCCAGGCCCGTCCGGAGGCGATGGATGGCGTGGTACCGGGCCAGGTTGCCCTCGAACTGCCGGATCGCCCCGGAGGAGACGACCTGGACCGAGAGGTCCAGGAGGACCACCGCGAGGATGGCGATCCCGTAGAAGGCCAGGAGCTTGGCCCGGATCCCGATGCGGACCTTCGGCCGGCTCCGCGCTCCCGGTCCGGCCTCGCCGGTCCCGCTCAGGCCGGGAGGAGATCCGGGAGCCGCTCCCGGGAGACCGTCTCGTAGATCCCCGACTCGATCCATTCGGGCCGTACGTACCCCCAATCCGCCAGGACGCACCGGACCGGGCGGCCCGGCGCGTCGAGAAAGTGATCCACCTGGTCGTCCACGAAGACCGCGCGTCCGGCCCCGCGTCCCGCCAGCACCCGGTCGATGAACTCCAGCTTCGGCTCCTTGCCGGAGCACAGGACCCGGTCCGGCTCCCACTCCACCCCGTGATGACGCAGGATCTCCAGGATGAAGGGCGCCTCCTTGGTCGACAGGATCAGGACATCACGATTCCGTCGATTCCGCAACAGGATTTCCGCGATTCCCGGGTACAGGGGGTTCAGGGCGAACCACCGCTCCGGGTCCCGCCCCAGGAGATCCCGGCGCGCCCGGTAGAAGAGCTCGTGGAAGATGCCGTCCCGCTCCGCCTCCCGGGCCGCCAGGGCGTCGAAGGCCGCCTGGGAGTCCAGACGGATACCTTCCCGGATCGCGAGCTGGAGCAGGAGGTAGTCCGCCCCCCGGCGGATGAGGGGACGCATGCGCGCGAACTCCGCCTCCTCCGCCCGGGAGGCCGGGGGTTCCGACGTCCCGAGGAGGAGGGTCCAGTAGGCGGTCCGGGAGACGGCGTAGCATTCCGGCAGGCTGTCGCAGAGCACCCCGTCGAAGTCCAGGAACCAGAGGGTGCCGTCCCTATCGTCCATGCGCCGGGGCTCCCAGCCGGAGGATGTGAGCGCGGATGTGGTCCCCCACGCAGCCGTAGTGGAGCTCCTCCCGGTCGGCCAGGAAGCGGAAGAGCCGCGGTCCCGTGGCCGGGTCGTTCAAGAGGCCCCCGTAGCTCACGTGGAGGAGCTGGCGGCTCTCGGGGAGGCCGAGATAGGAGGGCAGGTCCTCGTCGGCCACCCCCTCGGGGTCCGGGATCCGGGCGAGGTCCGGGGTGATGTGGTAGAGCTTCAAGGCTTCCGGGAAGTACTCGTAGGCCTTGGCCAGGAGGTCCCGGAAGAGCCCGGGATCCTGGAGGGACGCGGCCCGGACCGCCTCCAGCCAGCTGGTGCCCGCGGTCTTCACGTGGACCCGCAGGTCCGTCAGGCGGCCGATGGCGGGGTACACGCTGAACTTGTCGCTCCCCGAGTGGATGGAGATCTTGTAGCCCCCGTAGGCCTTGGCGATCGCGCAGTGGACGGCGAACTGCTTCTCGAACTCTCCGGGGTTCCCGATGTAGTCGATGCCCTTCTGGAATTCCCCGATGAACCGGGGGGCCAGGGAATTGACCGTGACGCCCCGGCGGGCCAGCTCGGAGGCGATGAAGAGATGGTGGGCCGGGACCGTGGGAGCCGTGGTCTCGTCGATGCTCACCTCCAGGTCGTAGGCGTCCCCCCGGCGGGACCGGAGGTGGCGGTCCACCTCCCCGGTGAACTCCAGGGCCTTCCAGTACATCAGGGCGCAGCGCTTGGCCTCGATGTCCGGGACGGCGATGGAGGCCCCGCCGAGGGAGAAGGTCCGGCCGGCGTAGTCGTCCAGGGTCCGGCGCCGGACGGGCTCCGCCAGGCGGGCGAAGGACTCCTCCACGGCGGCGTCGGTCCAGGAGGCGGGGGCGGGATCCATGACCTCCGTCAGGTCCAGGGTGATCATGGGCATGCCGGCGTCCAGGGCCGTGTCGATGTCCGGGATGTTCTTTAGGTGGTCCCCGTCCGCCCCGTAACCCCGGTCGAAGCCCTCCTGGAGGGCCGCGAAGGCGGCGTCCTTGACCACCCGGGGGTAGGTCCGGCCGGTGAGCTTGAGCTCCCGCATGGAGAGCTGGGCCAGGACGGGGCTGACCCGGAAGCCCCGGGCGGCCCGGATGTGGCCGGGTCCGGCCATTCCCAGGCGATCCCCGCAGCCGATGGTGGTGCGCTCCCCCCGGAGGGAGGCGGGGGCCAGGAAGGGAAGGTGCTCCTTGATCGCCAGGTAGTTGTTCCAGGACCGGGGGCCCTCGAGGACCTTCCAACCCGAGGCCGAGAACCGCTCTCCCTCGAAATCCCGGGATATCTCCTCCCGGGACAGGACCAGGAGGCGCTTCCCGTCCCGCTCGTTCGGGTACGCGTCCGGCGCGTCCGGTCCGCCCGTGCCCGCCAGGAGGAACCGGAGGTTCCCCGCCGCGAAGAAGGATCTCGGATAATAGAAGACCCCGGCGCCCAGGTCCGTGCGGCCCCAGGAGGCTTCCCGCAGGGCGGCCAAAGCCTCGGGCTTCGCGTCCAGGAGACCCCGACGGTCCAGGACCGCCAGCAGGAGCTCGCGGTTCCGCCGTATGTTCAATTCGCTCCGTTCCATGATAGGTGGACTCTCCTTAATGAAATATGCGCCCCGCGGGGTGGCGGGCGCGGCCCGGGTTCCCGGCCGTCAGGCCCGCACCCCCAGGTCGATCCCGAAATACGAGGCCGCGTTCCGGAAGCAGACGTCCTTCACCAGGCTCCCCGCCGCCTCGAGGTCCGGGGGTATCTCCCCCCGGTCCATCCATCCGCCCACCAGGTTGCAGAGGATGCGGCGGAAGTACTCGTGCCGGGGGTAGGAGAGGAAGCTCCGGGAATCCGTGAGCATCCCCACGAAGGCCGACAGGAGTCCCATGCTGGAAAGGGCGGTCATCTGCCGCTCCATGCCGTCCTTCTGGTCGTTGAACCACCAGCCCGATCCGAACTGGATCTTCCCGGCGGTCCGGCCGTCCTGGAAGGCCCCGGCCATCGCGGCCAGGACCTCGTTGTCCCGGGGGTTGAGGACGTAGAGGATGGTCTTGGGCAGGCGGTCGTCCCGGTCCAGGTCGGAAAGGAGCCGGGCCAGACCCTCCGCCTGGGGCCAGTCCCCGATGACGTCGTAGCCCGTGTCGGGCCCCAGCGAGGCGAACATCCGGGAGTTGGCGTTCCGCAGGGCCCCCACGTGGAGCTGCATAGTCCAGCCCGCCTCGGCGTCCATGCGCCCCAGGTCCGTGAGCAGGGCGCCCCGGAAGGCCAGGATGTCGGCGTCCGAAGGCCGGCGTCCGGCCTTCGCGTCCCGGAGGATCCGGTCCCGGTCCGCGGGGGACGCCGAGGGGGCGGGCACGAACTGAAGTCCGTGGTCCGAGATCCGGCAGCCCCGGGCGTGGAAGAAATCGTGCCGGTTCCGGAGGGCCGCGACCAGGGAGGGGTAATCCGTGACCTGAATGCCGGAGGCGGCCTCCAAGGCCGTGATCCAGGCGTTCCATCGCTCGGGGTTCTCCAGGGCGTGGGCCTTGTCGGGCCGGAAGGCGGGGAGGACCTTCACCGGGAAGGACCCGTCCGCGGCGATGGCCGCGTGGTGCTCAAGGGTATCCGTCGGGTCGTCGGTGGTGCAGATCCCGGCGACCCCGAAGCGCCGGATCAGGCCCCGGACCCGGTACTCGTCCCCGGCCAGGAGGGCGGTGCACCGATCGTAGATCCGATCCGCGGATGCTTCGTCCAGGAGTTCGTCGATCCCGAAGACCCGCTTGAGCTCCAGGTGGGTCCAGTGGTAGAGGGGGTTGCCCAGGGTCCGGGGCACGGTCCGGGCCCAGGCCCGGAACTTCTCCCGCTCCGGGGCGTCCCCGGTGACGAGGCGCTCCGGGACTCCCGCGGTCCTCATCGCCCGCCACTTGTAATGGTCCCCCCCCAGCCAGACCCGGGTGAGGTTCTCGAACCGGGTGTTCTCGGCTATCTGGGCCGGGGGCACGTGGCAGTGGTAGTCGAAGATCGGCATGCCCTCGGCGTGGTCGTGGAAGAGGGCCCGGGCGTTTTCCCCCGAAAGGAGGAAGTCCTCGTGGATGAAGCTTTTCATGCTAGATGTTCTGGACCAGGTAGCCGCCGTCCACGGGGACGGTGATCCCGGTCACGAAGCCCGCGGCCTTGTCGGAGGCCAGGTAGAGGCTGATCCCGGCGATCTCCGAGACGTCCCCGAAGCGGCCGAAGGGGGTGTGGGCGATGACGTCCTTCCCCCGGGGGGTCAGGTCCCCGGTCTTCTCGTCCACCAGGAGGGCCCGGTTCTGGTTGCCCAGGAAGAAGCCCGGGGCGATGGCGTTCACCCGGATCCCGTTCGGGGCGAACTCCTTGGCGCAGGCCATGGTCAGGTTCATGACCCCGGCCTTGGCCGCGTCGTAGGCCCAGACCCCGGACAGGGGGATGTAGGAGCCCATGGAGGCCATGTTGATGATGTTCCCCTTTATTCCCTTCTCGATCCAGAAGGCCGCGGTCACCTTGGTGGGGACCACGAGGCCGGCCACCAGGTTCAGCTTCAGGATGTCCTCGAAGAGGGGCACGTCGATCTCGAGGAAGGCGGACTTGCCCTTGTTCCCTCCCGCGGCGTTCACCAGGACCTGGGGTCCTCCGAGCCCGGCGGCGGTGGCCTCCAGGGCCTTGCGCACCGAGCTCTCCGATAGGGCGTCCACCTCCACGGGGAGGATGCGGTCCGCGGCGTCTCCAAGACCGGGCAGGGCCGCCAGCCTCTGCCGGGCCGCCTCGGCGAACTCGAGCTTGATGTCCCAGAGGGCCACCTTGGCGCCCGCCCGGAGGAAGGCCTCGGACATGGCGCCCGCGATCACGCCGCCGCCTCCGGTGATGGCCACGGTCTTGCCGGTCAGGGAAAACATCTCGTCCAGGTAGGTCATCGCTATCTCCTTATGTCGTATCGGTGTCGTGGTCGCGCCGCGGGGGACCCGCCGCGCCTCAGGCGCTTTTCACGAAATGCTTCTTGAACCGGATGTACCGGGGCAGGCCGCCCTCGATGGGTACCGGGACCTCCCCCTGGATCAAGGGCCAGGCATAGCGCAGGAAGCCCTCGGTCACGGAGAATCCGTCCGCGCCGATCCACTCCTTCGGGAAGTACTTCTCCCCGTTGGCCACCTGGGACAGGTCCGCCAGGCCCGTGCTCCAGCGGTAGGGGGCGTCGGACTCCCGGACCAGGGTCACCATCTTGCCGCTCTCCCCGGCTACCGCTAGGCGGACCGCCTGGCGTCCCGTCTCGTAGGCTTCTTGGGAATCCGTGAGGCTGGCGAAGTGGGCGCCCGCGCGCTGGATGGTGGAAGGGATGGCGAAGCGGGCTTTCACCTTGACCTCGGATTCCACCAGGGCCTTGATGTAGTTGGCCGCCCCGCCCAGCTGGACGTGGCCGAAAGAGTCCTTGGCGAACTGTCCCTTCTGCTCGGATATGTAGGTGCCGTCGGGGTTCTTGGTCCCCTCGGACACGACGATGACGCAGCGCCGGATGGTCTTGAGGTAGTGGTTCACCCGGTCCTTGAACGCCTCGGGGTCGAAGGGGACCTCCGGGAGGAGGATGATGTGGGGGGCGTCCTCCTCGCTCCGCTTGGCCAGGGCCGTGCCCGCGGCGATCCAGCCGGCGTTCCGGCCCATCGCCTCGATCACGTTGACCGTGTCCGCCGTGTAGAGGGCCTCGGTGTCCCGGCCCGCCTCCATGACCATGGTCGCCAGGTACTTGATCACGCTGCCGTAGCCGGGACAGTGATCCGTGAAGGCCAGGTCGTTGTCGATGGTCTTGGGCACCCCCATGGCGCGGAACTCGTAGCCTTCCCGCCGGGCCAGGCGGTTCACCTTGTCCGCGGTGTCCATGGAGTCGTTGCCGCCGATATAGAAGAAATACCGGACCCCGAATTTCTTGAAGACCGCCAGGATCTTCCCGTAGTCCTCCTCGGTCTTCACCTTGTACCGGCAGGAGCCCAGGGCCGCGGAGGGGGTGGTCTTCAAGCCCTCGATGTCCGCGGGGTCCTCCTTGCCCAGGTCGAACAGGGCTTCGTTCAGGATGCCCAGGATGCCGTTGTGGGCGGCGTACACCCCCGTGATGTCCGGGCTCTTCAGGGCCTCCTGGATCACTCCGCAGGCGCTTGCGTTGATGACCGCCGTGGGTCCCCCGCTCTGTGCTACGACGCAGTTCCCTTTCATGGACGGATTCCTCCTGGTGCTGATTCGGGCCCCGGGATCGAAGGCCGGGCCCGTGGTTTACCTATCCTGTTGATCGCCGAGCCGGGCGCCTGCGTCCGGCTCGGTGCCGCCGGGATTCGCGACTTCGGCGCGAATCCCGGCGATCACCACCTCCATGCCGAAGACGTTGAATTCCTTGGCGTTCTTGAACCCCGGGTCCGTCACGAGGATGTCCACGTCCCCAGCCCGGGCGAAGACCGAGAAGGCCTGGCGGCCGTACTTGCCGGAATCCGCCAGGATGATCCGGCGGCCCGAGGATTCCAGGACCTTCTGCTTGAGCTGGGATTCGATGAGGTTCTGGGAGGAGAAGGCGCCGCGGTGGGAAAATCCCGTGGTGCCCAGGAAGCAGGTCTCGATCTGGAGGGTCCGGAGGGCCTCGATGGCCATGGGGCCGACGAAGGACCCCGCCTCCCGGCGGTAGGTGCCCCCCAGGCTGATCAGTGAGATGCCGGGGCTGGCCCCCAGGACGGCCATGACGTCGATGGAGTTGGTCACCACCCGGAGGTTCATCTCCGTGAGCTGCCGGGCCAGGAGAAGGCAGGTGCTCCCGGCGTCCAGGTAGACCGTCTCCCCGTCCCGGACCAGTTCCCGCGCCTTACGGGCGATGGCCTCCTTCACCTCCATCCGTTCCTTGAGCCGGACGTCCATGGTCTTCAGGACCCGGATGTCCTCGGCGATCTGGGCACCCCCCCGAGTTCGGATCAGGCAGCCCATATCCTCCAGCTGGGCCAGATCCTTCCGGATCGTCACCTCCGAAACCGCCAGGCGCTGGGCGAAGTCCCCCACGGATACGTTCCGGAGGAGGCTGAGGATCTTCAGGATCTCGGCGTGCCGGGGCAGGTGGGTCATCTTTCGTTACCTTTCGAATCGCAGGTTATATTGAAAGCCCCGGGCTGTCAACCGCCGTGGAAACAAGAGCTCTCACGAATAAACCACAGAGGACACGGAGTTCGCGTCGGGCTGGCTACGCCAGCCCGACGGCGACGAAGACGGGAAGCGTCTTCGTCGATGGAGCCGAGGGTTTTTCAGAAGATTAGGAGAGATTGGATAGGACATGATCAACAAGATGGAGATCCATTATTAGATTGCTAGATGGATATATTCTATTTTTTTTATCTCGATTTATCTTGTTCGTCTTGTTGGACCTATGGTTCTAGGCCCCTCTTCCTCCGTGCGCTCCGTGATCTCCGTGGTGAGTTCGGAGAGGCCGGGCTGTTCTCGGGTTCTATTGACTGCGGAGTATGTTTATGGTATTTGATTTCGTATCGGATGAAATTTCGAAAGGAAAGGTAAGCCCGATGAACGCAACCACCCACGATCCCTCCCAGGTGCTCCGAGACCTGAAGCCCGAGTACGAGTTCTTCATCGGCATCGACTCGGACGGCTGCGTCTTCGACTCCATGGAGATCAAGCACAAGGAATGTTTCTGTCCCGCCTTCGTCAACCACTTCGGGCTCCAGGCGGTGTCCAAGTACGCCCGGGAAGCCTGGGATTTCGTGAACCTCTATTCCAAGACCCGGGGCTGCAATCGCTTCCATGCGGTGATCCGGGCCCTGGACCTCCTCCGGGAACGGGAGGAGACGAAGGCCCGGGGCGTGAAGGTGCCCGAGCTGCAGGGGCTCCGGGAATGGGTGAAGCGGGAAACCAAGCTGGGGAATCCCACCCTCAAGGCGGAACTGGACCGCACCGGGGATCCCGACCTCCGGAGGGTCTACGCCTGGTCCGTGGACGTCAACGAGACGGTGGCCAAGATCGTCCGGGACGTGCCGCCCTTCCCCTTGGTGCGGGAGAGCCTCGCGGCCATGGAGGGTAGGGCGGACGTCCTCGTCGTGTCCCAGACCCCCCAGGAAGCCCTCCGGCGGGAATGGGAGGAACACCGGATCGCGGGCCACCTTCGGGCCATCGCGGGCCAGGAGATGGGCACCAAGACCGAGCACATCGCCTTCGCGTCCAAGGGCAAGTACGCCCCCGGGCGGGTGCTCATGATCGGGGACGCCCCGGGGGACCTGGAGGCGGCCAAGAAGAACGGAGCCCTCTTCTTCCCGGTGAACCCCGGGCACGAGGAAGCCTCCTGGAAGCTCTTCCACGAGGAGGCCCTGGGGCGCTTCTTCGCGGGGACCTACGGCGGGGAGTACGAGAGCCGGCTCATCGCGGAGTTCGACCGCTACCTCCCCGAGCTTCCGCCCTGGAAAGGACGATAGATGCTGTACTACGCCAAGGGATCTCCGGACACGGTTCTTTCGGACTCGGAGCTTGCGGCGGCGTTCCAGGAGGGGCTCGACAAGGTCGAAGCGGTCCGCGGCCGTCCCAAGCGGGTCCTGGTCCTGCCCCCGGACATCACCCGGGTCCACAGCCGGGCTGGCCGGCTGACCCGGTTCGCCTACGATCGGTACGGATCCGCCCTGACGGACATCCTTCCGGCCCTGGGAACCCACAAGCCCATGACAAGCGAGGAGATCCGGGAGATGTTCCCGGGGGTTCCGGAGGGCCTCTTCCGGGTGCACCGCTGGCGCACGGACGTGGCCACCCTGGGGGAGGTGCCCGCCTCCTTCATCGAGGAGGTGTCCGAGGGCAAGCTCTCCTTCCCCTGGCCGGCCCAGGCCAACCGTATGGTCGTGGAAGGGAAGCATGACCTCATCCTGTCCCCGGGACAGGTGGTGCCCCACGAGGTCATCGGCATGGCCAACTACAACAAGAACGTCTTCGTGGGCACCGGGGGGGCCGAGGGGATCAACAAGAGCCACTACCTGGGCGCGGTCTACGGAATGGAGCGCATCATGGGCCGGGCGATCAACCCCGTCCGGAAGGTCCTCAACTACGCCCACGACCACTTCGCCCGGCACCTTCCCCTGGTCTTCGCCCACACCGTGGTGGGTCGCCAGGCGGACGGATCCCTGGCCGTGAAGGGCCTCTATATCGGGGACGACCTGGAGTGCTTCCTGAAAGCCGCGGAACTCTCCCTGGCGGTGAATTTCACCATGCTGGACAAGCCCCTGGCCAAGGCGGTGGTGTACCTGGACCCGAAGGAGTTCCGGAGCACCTGGCTGGGCAACAAGAGCGTCTACCGTACCCGGATGGCCCTGGCGGACGGCGGGGAGCTGGTCGTCCTGGCCCCGGGGGTAAAGGAGTTCGGGGAGGACCCGGAGATAGACCGCCTGATCCGCAAGTACGGGTACACCGGCACGGACCGGGTCGTGGGCCTGGTGGAGAAGGAGGCGGACCTCAAGGCCAGCCTCTCCGCGGCGGCCCACCTGATCCACGGCTCCTCGGAGGGCCGATTCTCCATCACCTACGCCCCCGGGCACCTCTCCCGGGAGGAGGTGGAGGGGGTCGGCTTCCGATGGGCGGACCTCGGGGAAACCCTCCGGCGCTACGATCCCGCCCGCCTCAAGGAGGGAATCAACACCCTACCGGACGGGGAGGAGATCTTCTACATCAGCAATCCGGCCGTGGGCCTGTGGGCCTATCGGGGCCGCTTCGCCTCGTGACCCATCCCGGCATTAATATTGAAGGAGACTGAATAGTATGGAAGCCAAGGCGGACATCGGGCTCATCGGGCTCGCGGTGATGGGCCAGAACCTGGTCCTCAACATGAACGATCACGGGTACTCGGCGGCGGTGTACAACCGCACGGTCTCCAAGGTGGACGAATTCCTGGCGGACGCCGCCCGGGGACGATCCACGATCTACGGAGCCCGTACGGTGGAGGAGTTCTGCGCCCTCCTCAAGCGGCCCCGGAAGATCATGCTGATGGTCAAGGCCGGCGCCGCGGTGGACGAGTTCATCGAGACCCTCCTGCCGTACCTCACC
>CALMRC010000064.1 GCA_937873275.1 uncultured Spirochaetota bacterium | reverse complement strand
GGGGATGGGGTAGGTTCGGGGTGGGCCACATCCTGGGAGAGATCTTCCGGGCCGGGAAGGCCGCGGGGCTTTTCGTGAAGGAGGGGAACCCGGCGGCCCTTCACCTTTACCGGTCCCTGGGATTCCGGGACGTGGGCCCCTTCCGGGTGGATTACCTCTAGTCCTTCGTCCATCCCATGCTGCGGGATATCCCGTCCGCGGCCCGCACGACGTGGACCGCGGCCTTTTCGGGGGTCAGGTCCGGGCGGCTTTCCAGGACCCAGGAGGTGCTGATGGAGGAGATCACCTGGCCCCGGTAGTCCCGGATGGGCGCGGCCACGCAGTTCACCCCCGGCTCCGCCTCCTCGTTGTCCCGGGTCCACCCCCGCTCCCGGCAGCCCCGGAGGTCCGCGAGCAGATCCTCCACCCCCGCATGGGTCCGGGGCCCGAATTTCTCGAAGGGTTCCCCGGCAAGAAGGGTCCGGATCTCGTCGTCGGTCATGTCCAGGATCAGGGCCTTTCCGAGGGAGGTGCAGTAGAGGGGCTTCTGCTGGCCGATGATGGAGTATTTCCGGAGGCTCGTGTACTGGTCCTGCTTGTCGATGTAGACCATTCGGTTTCCCTGCCTGCGGGCCAGGAAGACGATGGTCCCGAGGGAGGCGGCCAGCTCGCTCATGAAGGGGGCGGATTCCGTCTTGAGCTCGAGGCTGTTCAGGTAGCGGCTGGACAGCTCCAGGAAGGCGGGACCCAGGCGGTAGACGTTGGTTTCGGGGTTCTTCCGCACGTACTCGTGCTGGGCCAGGACGGCCAGGAGACGGAAGGCGGTGCTCTTGGGCAGGTCCTCCGCCTCCGCGATGGCGGCCAGGGAAAGACCGTTGGTATCCTGGGCCAGCATCTTCAGGATGCCGAAGGTGCGGTCGAGGGATTGGACTTTCATATCCGCCATGGGGCCTCCCGCGATAACGATGCGAACCGGGGCCAGTTTAGTCTTGACTTTAAAAAAATGCAAGTTACAATATGGAATAACATTCCACAATGCGAAACTTGGCGCGATCGGTTCGAACGCCCGAGGCGCGATAATAGGAGATTGAAATGGATATCCGCGAATACGTCAACTCCGAGTACGCGAGGACCCTGGATACCCAGGGCCTGCGTTCCCGCTTTCTGATCTCCGGGCTCTTCAAGCCCGGGGAGATATCCCTGATCTACAGCCACGTCGACCGCATGATCGCCGGCGGCGTCACCCCCCTGTCCGGTCCCCTGGCGCTGGCCGCCACGAAGGACCTGGGGACGGAGTACTTCCTGGAGCGCCGGGAAATGGGGGTGATCAACATCGGAGGACCCGGGACCGTCACGGTGGACGGTAACCGGTTCGACCTGGCCTCCCGGGACGGACTCTACGTCTCCCTGGGCTCCAAGACCGTCTCCTTCGAGAGCGCCGACCCGGGGAACCCCGCGAAGTTCTACCTGAACAGCGCCCCCGCCCACCGGGCTTGCCCGACCCGCCTAGTGACCATGGCCCAGGCCAAGCGGGTGGAGATGGGAAGCGCCGCGGAATGCAACCGTCGGGTGATCAACCAGTTCATCCACCCCGCGGTGCTGGAGTCCTGCCAGCTCGTCATGGGCATGACGACCTTTTCGGAGGGCAGCGTGTGGAACACCATGCCCGTGCACACCCACGAGCGCCGCATGGAAGTCTACCTCTACTTCGACATGCCCCAAGACCGGCTGGTCTTCCACTTCCTGGGGAAACCCGAGGAGACCCGCCACCTGGTGGTGCGCAACGAGGAGGCCGTCATCAGCCCCTCCTGGTCCATCCATTCCGGGGTGGGCACGGGGCCGTACACCTTCATCTGGGGCATGGCGGGGGAGAACCAGACCTTTACGGACATGGACGCGGTTCCCATGTCGGCGTTGAGATAAACGGAAGGAGCGGACGAAGATGATCCTGGACGCGTTCAAGCTGGACGGCAAGGTCGCCGTCGTGACGGGGAGTTCCACGGGGCTGGGGCAGGGCATCGCGATCGCCCTGGCCGAGGCCGGGGCGGACGTGGCGGGGGTGGACTACGTGGCCTCCCCGGAGACGAAGACAAGGGTCGAATCCCGGGGCCGGCGATTCCTGGAGATCGTGGCGGACCTCTCGAGCCTGGAACCGGTTCCGGGGATCGTGGAGAGGACCGTGAAGACCCTGGGCCGCCTGGATATCCTGGTGAACAACGCGGGCATCATCCGCCGGCAGGACGCCGTCGATTTCAGCGAGAAGGACTGGGACGACGTGATGAACATCAACGCCAAGACGGTCTTCTTCCTGAGCCAGGCGGCGGCCCGGCGCTTCATCGCCCAGGGAACGGGAGGCAAGATCATCAACATCGCCTCCATGCTCTCCTTCCAGGGCGGGATCCGGGTGCCCTCGTACACGGCCTCCAAGAGCGCTGTGATGGGGATCACCCGGCTCATGGCCAACGAGTGGGCCAAGCACGGGATCTGCGCCAACGCCATAGCCCCGGGCTACATGGCCACGAACAACACCGCCGCCCTCCGGGCGGACGAGGATAGGAGCAAGGCCATCCTGGACCGGATCCCCGCCGGGCGCTGGGGCACCCCCGCGGACGTGCAGGGGGCGGCGGTCTTCCTGGCCTCCCGGGCCTCGGACTACGTGAACGGGTATACCCTTGCCGTCGACGGCGGCTGGCTGGCCCGGTAGGTGCAGCCGTGATCGCGACACCCCTGGAGAACCTGGGCCGGTACAAGGCTCTCGGGTCCGCCTTCGCCAAGGCCGTCGAATGGATCGAGGCGGGAGGCTGGGAAACCCTGCCGGAAGGCCGTCACGAGATCGCGGGAGCCGAGGTCTACGCCCTGGTCTCCCGCTACGATTCCAAGGCGCCGGAGGAGGCCCGGTACGAGACCCACCGGGATTACATCGACATCCAGATCGTCGTTTCCGGTAAGGAGATCGTGGAAGCCCGCAGCGCCGTCGGCCTCGCGGTCTCGGTACCCTACAAGCCGGACATCGAGTTCTACGCCCTGCCGGAACCGGGAACCGGCCACGAATTCCTGCTGGCCCCGGGTACGGCCCTGGTCTTCTTCCCCGAGGACGCCCACCGGCCGGGCCTGGCGATCCGGGGAGTCCCGGAGCCCATCCACAAGGTGGTCGTGAAGGTCGCGGTCTAGGAGCCCGACGGAATCCCGGGGTCCCCCGCGGGCAGGGGGAACCGGACCTCCGCGGTGAATCCGGAGGAAGAGTCGAAACGGATCCGGCCCCGGAGTTGGCCCGCCAGGCTTCGGACGATGGTGAAGCCCAGGGTTCCTGCGGTCTCGGGATCGACTCCCGCCGGGAGTCCCCGGCCGAAATCCCGGACGGAGCAGACGCAGTCCGGGCCGTCCCGGAATAGGCGGATCTCCACGGGGCCGGGCCGTCCTTCGGGATAGGCGTGCTTCACGGCGTTGAGGGCGCATTCGTTGACCAGGAGGCCCAGGGGTAGGGCCGTTTCTATGCTGACCTTCAGGGGCCGGGTATCGAACCGGAAAGCGTCGAACCGGAAGGTCGTGGCCAGGGTATCCCCGATGCTTCTCAGGTACTCCCCCGCGTCGATCCGTTCCAGGTCCGGGCTGTTGTAGAGCCGGTCATGGAGGTCCGCCATGGCCGCGATCCGACTCTGGGTGCCCTGCAAGAGGTCCCGGGTTTCCGGGGACGGCAGGTCCTCCGACTGGAGACGCAGGAGGCTGGAGATGATCTGCAGGTTGTTCTTGACCCGGTGATGGATCTCCTGGAGCAGGATCTCCTTGTCCCGGAGCGCCCGGGTGATCCGGGCCTCGCTCCCTTCCAGGAGGGCGATCTTCTCCTTCAGTTCCCGGGTGGCCCCCTCCACCCTGCGCCGTAGGCTGACCGTGACCCCGGCCAGGAAGGCCACCAGGAGGGCGGCGGCGGCACCCAGTCCGCCCAGGATCCGCCAATCCGGGAGCCGGGGGAGCTCGCTCCCCATCCACCGGCGGTTGATGGCCGCGGTCTCCGCGGGAGGGATGGCGTCGAATCCCCTCTGGACCGTCGCCAGCAGGGACTCGCTTCCTCGGCGGACCGCCCGGCTGAAGGCCCCCTCGTTCAGGATGAAGGCCTGGCGGAATTCCCGGTCCAGGCCGAACTTGTACAGGTAGTGGAACGCGGGGGGGCCGTCGACGCAGAAGACCCGGACTTCCAGCCGGGCCGCCGCCTCCACGATCTCCTTGTAGCTCCTGTAGAGGGACAGGTCGGAGACGCCCCGTCGGATCAGCTCGGCCACGGCGGCGTCCCCGGACTTGACCGCGATACGGAATCCCCGGAGGTCCTCGGGCCCGGCTATCCCGGTTATGGAAGCGTGGGTGAAGACCGGAACCGGGATCCGGGCGTAGGGAGGGGAAAAGGCCAGGCGTTCCCGTCGTTCGGGGGTATCGAAGATCGTCTCGATCACGTCCCCCTCGCCCCGGGCGAAGCGGTCCTGGGCTTCCGACCAGGAATACGCCCGGATTTCCGCGGGAATCCCCGTCGCCTTCTCCCAGGCCGTCCACAGGTCCACCACGATCCCCTCCAGCTCGCCGTCCCCGTTCCGCAGGACGTAGGGGGGATAGAACTCGTCGGTGATCACCACGACGCGGGAGGGCCGGGATTCCGGGGGGGAAGCCTCGAAGGCGTTCCGGGGTGCCCGGGAACATCCGGCGACCCCGGCGAGTATCAGCAGGCCTGCCGCTCCCGCGAACGCGGATCGGCGACCGCGCCGCCCCGGGACCGGATCGGTAACGCTCATGACAAAAGATTATAACCGGGATCGGAAATCGCGCAAGGCGATACGGATTCCGGGGCTCCGATTTGCGGTGCCCGCGGGCATGCACTATCCTTACGACACCGGAGGAGATCATGAAGCTTCGCGCTCGGATCCTGCTCTTTTCCTTGGTCCCCGTGCTCGCGACCCTGGGCGCCGTGGCGGGGATCACCGCCGTGCGCACCCTGGAACAAAGCCGCGCGGACGCCCTGGCCCTGCTCGAGTCCCTTTCCATGGAGCACGCCGCCCAGATCGACGCGGAGCTCGAGGTCGCCATGGACACCGCCCGTACCCTGGCGCAGATCTTCGAGGGCTACGAAACTCTCGACCTGGACGAGCGCCGTGCGGACTACAGCAAGATGCTCCGGTCCATCGTGGAGAAGAACCCGGGCTTCCTGGGGGCTTCCACGGGGTGGGAGCCGAACGCCCTGGACGGCCGGGACCGAGATTTCGTGGACGCCCCGGGCCACGACGGGACGGGTCGCTTCATCCCCTACTGGAGCCGCTTCGGGAGCGAGGTGGAACTCTCCCCCCTGGTCGACTACGACAAGGAAGGGGCCGGCGACTACTACATCCTTCCCATGCGCACGGGCAAGGAGCAGGTCATCGAGCCCTACGAGTACACCGTAGGGAGCAAAACCCTACTGCTGACCTCCCTCATGGTTCCGATCCGGGGATCCGACGGCCGGCCCGTGGGGGTCGTGGGGATCGACATCGAGCTCAACGAGCTCGCGTCGAAGTACGCCGGGATCAAGTTCGGCAAGACCGGCCTGGGCCGCCTCATCGCCGGGGGCGGCACCGTGGTGTCCCACGCGGACGCGGCGCAGATCGGGAAACCCTGGAGCGAACAGAAGGCGGGAGCGGCCGAGGGGATCCTAGCGCGCCTGACGAAGGGGGAGACCTTCACGGAGGAGGTGTACTCCGCCACGTCGAAGGAGAACATCTACAAGTCGTACACTCCGATCTTCATCGGGAACGCCGAAAAGCCGTGGATCTTCAGCATGCAGGTTCCGCCGCAGGAGCTGTTCGATGCGTCCTACCGGCTGTTGAGATTGATCCTGGCGATTTCCGCCGCGGGAATCGCCGTCCTGGTCGCGGTCTTCCTCTACCTGTCCGTGTCCATCACCCGGCCCCTGGCCGCCGCGGTGGCCATCGCGGACCGGGTGGCCCGGAGCGACCTGACGGAAACCCCGGGGGAAGCCTTCCTGCGCCGTAAGGACGAGATCGGGGACCTGGCCCGGTCGGTGGACCGGATGATCGGGGGACTCCGCGGGATCGTCGCCGGCATCCTGGACGCGAGCCGGAGCATCTCCCGGGGGGCCGAACAGATGAGCCAGACGGCCCAGTCCCTCTCCCAGGGAGCCACCGAGCAGGCCGCGGGAGCGGAAGAGGTATCCTCCTCGGTGGAGGAGATGGGTTCCTCCATCAAGCAGAACTCCGACAACGCCTCGGCGACCGAGGCCACCGCCCGCAAGGCCGCGGATTCCGGGGTCCAGGGAGGCGAGGCGGTGGCCCGGACGGTCCAGGCCATGAAGGACATAGCGGGGAAGATCGGCATCATCGAGGAGATCGCCCGGCAGACGAATCTCCTGGCCTTGAACGCGGCCATCGAGGCGGCCCGGGCGGGGGAGGCCGGGAAGGGTTTCGCCGTGGTGGCCGGGGAGGTCCGGAAACTGGCGGAGCGCAGCCAGACCGCGGCGGGGGAGATCTCCGCCCTGTCCACCGCGTCCATCGAGGTGGCGGACCGGGCCGGGGCCCTGCTGGGCACCATCGTGCCGGACATCCACAAGACCGCGGAGCTGGTGCAGGAGATCAGCGCCGCGAGCCGGGAGCAGGCTTCCGGGGTCGACCAGATCACCAAGGCGGTGACCCAGCTGGATCAGGTGATCCAGCAGAACGCCAGCGCCAGCGAGGAGATGGCCAGCATGGCCGAGGAACTCTCCGGCCAGGCCGACCAGTTGAAGGAGACGATGCAGGTCTTCCGGCTCTCGGACGATCCGGGCGCGGATTCCGGGGCCCGGCCATCCCTCCCGCCTCCGGAGGCGTAGAAACCGCGAGTGCGGCCGCCCCGAACGCCGTCCGGAAGCCGCGGCTAGGAGGCCCGGCGGTTCACCTGGTACCGGGGAGCCTGGCCGGTCACGATCCGGGCGATCTCCTCGGCGGCCTTCCGCTTTAGGTCCCGTTCCGCCTGGGAGGAGTGCCAGGCCATGTGGGGGGTGCACAGGAAGTCCGGGTGGGCCAGGAGGGGATGGTCGGGGCGGATGGGCTCGGCGGCCAGGACGTCCAGGGCCACCCCGGAAAGCCTGCCCCGGCCCAGGGCCTCCGCCAGGGCGTCCTCGTCCACGATGCCGCCCCGGGCGGTGTTGACCAGGTAAGCGCCCGGTTTCATGGAAGCCACCCGCTCCGCGGACAGGAGGTTTCGGGTCTCCGCGGACAGGGGGCAATGGATGGAGACGACGTCGGCCTGGGTCAGAAGTTCGTCCAGGCTCAGGATCGACACGTACCCGGGTATCGCGGTCGGGGGCATGTAGGGATCGCAGGCCACGATCCGCATGCCCAGCGCCTCGGCCTTCCGGGCCAGGGCGCCTCCGATCCGGCCGAACCCCACGATGCCCAGGACGAGTTCCCCCAGGCGGGGTACGGGTTTCATCCGGGTGAAGTCCCAGATCCCCCGCTTGACCAGGTCGTCCGCCCGGTAGATCTTCCGCACCAGACTCAGGAGGAGGGCCAGGGCGTGGTCCGAGACCTCCTCGGTTCCGTAGTCCGGCACGTTGCTGACCACGATTCCCAGGTCCGACGCCGCCTCCAGGTCGATGGTGTCCACCCCGACGCCGTACCGCACGATGCCCCGACAGCGCTTGAGTTCCCGCAGGACCCGGGCGGTCATGGGGGAATATTGGACCAGGAGGCCTTCCGCGGTGGAGCAGACGCGGATGACGTCGTCCTCGGTTTTGCAGGATTGCCAAGGAACTTCCCGGCAAATGAGCCGGAGGGTTTCGCGCTCGATGTCCACACTGGGGTGATCGCAGTCCGCGATCATGACGGTACGGCTCGAACTCATGGAATCCTCCCGGAGGCGCCGCGGAACCGGACCGAGGCGGCCCGGGCCGGCATGGACGGAGCGTTGGCGCCGTCCTACCTGTATCGGCGGATCCCGGAACGGACCTGAGGACCGGGGACGGCCTCAGTCCTCCGGCGGGACTTCCTCGGCGGGGCCGGATTCCAGCCAGTATTCCCCGGAGTACACGTAGACCGGCCGGGCCGCGGCGTACAGTCCGTCGTCCGCGTCCCCGTTGACGAAGACGGCGTCCCCCCCGATACGGACCGCGGCCTCCCGGTCGGCCAGGCCGTAGGCTCCCGCGGCGGCCAGGGCGGCCCCCGCGGCGGCGCAGGCGTCGAAGGTCCGTCCCGCGGCCGCGAGACTGTTGCGGGAATCGATCCGGACCGCCAGGGGTGTCCACCGTCGACGCGGGAGGTCGACCCGGTCCGCGGCCGATCCCGCCCGATGAAAGGGCGCCAGGGCGTTTCCGAGTCCGCCCTCCGCCACGACCACCGCGAAGGTCTGACCGGCCATGCGGACGGGCAGGATGGACAGGGCGCGGCCTTCCACGTCCAGCTCCGCGGCGGCGCGATCCGCCTCCCCCTCCCGCAGGGGAGTACCGGAGGGGGAGAGGGCGGGTCCGAGATTCAGGGCGAACCGCGTGGAGTCGATGACGTCCACCCGCACCGGTCCCTCCCGGGTCCTCATCTCCAGGAAATCCCGGCCGCCCCGGCCGGAATCGAAGAGGTACCGGGCGGCGCACAGGGCCGCGCAGGGGGACAGGGGCAGACCCTGTCCGGCCGCGTCGAAGCTTTCCGCCCAGACGTCCTTCTCGGGCCGGGAGAGGGCCACGATGCCGAATCCGCCGGCGCCCCGCCGTCGCCTGCACAGGGATCGGGCCAGGATCCCGAAATCCGGGACGGGACCCGAATCGGCGTCCAGGCGGTCCAGGAGCAGCCAATCGATCCCGCAGACCTGGAGTTTGTAGAACCGGACTTCCATGGATCAACTCTATACGCTTTCCCGGCCTTGCGGAAGGGCCCCGGGGCACGTACAGTGGTCCCATGCAGTCCACGGATTGGGAAACCCTGGCCGCGGCGGCCGATCGGCTCTGCGGAATCGACGAGGCGGGCCGGGGTCCCCTGGCCGGGCCCGTGTGCGCCGCCGCGGTGATCCTGCCCCCGGATTTCCCCCCGGGGATCCTGGCGGATTCCAAGGCGCTGTCCCCGGCCCGCCGGGAGAAGGCCGCGGAGGTGATCCGGGAACGGTCCCGGGCCTGGGCCCTGGGCTGGGCCGGCCCGGAGGAAATCGACGGGATGAACATCCTGCAGGCCACCCTCCGGGCGATGTCCCGCGCCTACGCGGCCCTGGGCATGGAGGCGGACCTGGTGATCGTGGACGGAAACCGCGTCCCCGACCTGCCGGTTCCCTGCCGGGCCGTGGTCCGGGGGGACAGCCGGGTGCCTGCCGTGATGGCCGCCTCCATCCTCGCCAAGACCGCCCGGGACCGTGTCATGGACCGGTACGCCTGGCTCTACCCCGAGTACGGGTACGACCGGCACAAGGGGTACCCCACCCGGGAACACCGGGACCTGTGCCTGCGGCTCGGGCCCTCGCCCATACAGAGGCTCACGTTCCGGGTTAGAAACGACGGGCCCGGAGCGCCCTAGGGGCGTCCGGGCCCGGATCGCGGGACCGAAGGCGGCCGGTCAGGGGGTTCCGATCCGACCCAGGATCTCGTCCACCCGGGCGGCGTACCGCTCCGGGGCGGCGGCCTTGGCCTTGGCCAGGTAGGCCTTGGCGTCCTCCAGCCGGTTCACGGCGTAGGCGTTCAGGCCCAGGGCGTAGTTGGTGGTCCCGGGGTCGCAGCCCAGCTGGAGGGCGGTCTTGTAGTAATAGTCCGCCATGTCATAGTCGTTCCGACCGTAGGAAATCAGGCCCAAGTAGTAGTAGGGGATGTAATTCCCCTCGTTCTTCGCAAGGGCCTCGGCGAAGGAAGCCTCGGATTCGTCCAGGTTCTTCTCGCCGTAGAGACGGACTCCCGCCTCCACGAGTTCCGCGAAGGTTTTCCGGGATCCGAGCCAGCCCAGGAAGTCCTCCTGCGCCGTCTTGGCGTCGTGCCAGCGGCGGAAGAGGGCGGCCGTCTCCCCCTGGTTCTCCTCCAGGCTCGCGCCCGGATCCAACCGGGCCAGGGAGTCCCAGAGGAACCGGGTGTATCGGGGTTCCCCCCCGTCCAGGAGGAAGCTCACGAAGGCCCAGGACTGGGGATAGAAGACGTCCCGGGCGGTCTCCGCCCGTTCGGGGCTCGCGGTGAGGAGGTTTTCCACGCTCAGGAGCTTGCCGGAATTCTGCAGGGCCTTGAGGGTCTCCAGCCAGGCGTTGTTCTCCTGGAACACGACGGCGCCCGCGGTCTCGTCCCAGGCGGCGCGCTCGTAGTAGACCGCGAACCCTTCCCGGATCCAGAGCGGGGGATTGGGGATGAAGGCCTTCAGGTACTGGACGTAGGCCTGGTGGGCCAGGGAGGCGGAGAAGTCCGGTTCCTCCTTCTCGAACACCAGGAGTTCCGACCGCTCGGGGGTGGGGTAGTGGAGGTAGACGAAATCGGACCTCGTCTCCCCGACGATCTGGGTCAGATGGGCGTCGAATCCCGCCTTGTCCCGGAAAGCCCGGACCGTCAGGCGGCCGGGAAGGCGGCTCGAATCGAACCGCATATCCTCCTCGAAGAGGGCGAACAGTCCTTCCAGGGTCTTGGCCAGCTCGTCGGCCCGGGCCTGTCCGGCCTCGGCCCAGACGACGTAGTGATCGGAGCGGGCCTGGGCGAAGGCGGATCCCTGGGCGGGAAGGGCGGAGGCCAATACGAATGCCGCGGCGGCCGCGGCCAGAAGCCTTTTCATGATTCCTCCCGGATCGAGTCTGGACGTACGCAGGCACCCTCCCGTCGAGGGTGTCCCGGAATCGGCTATAATCCTAGAACCCGCGGGTCCGTTTGTCAAACCTCGCCGGTTTCCTGACCGGTGCCGAACCGCTCCACCACGATGTTCACCTCCTCGATGAGGATGCCGGTGAAGCGCTCGATGTTGTCGATCACGTACTGCTGGAGGTGGTGGATGTTGCCGGACAGCTGGGTCCCGTAGGGAACCTCGATGGCCAGGGTCAACCGGTAGCCCTGGGAATCGGAGCCCACGGTGATCTTCTTGATCCGGACCTCCGGATTGAATTCGTTCACGCAGTGCAGGACCATCTGGGACAGGGCGGCCTCCGAGATGGCCACCCGTCCCCGCTTGGAGAACTCCGGGCGGACCACGGACTTCTCGTAGACCTTGGGGGCCGAGATGGCCCGGGTGCCCAGGTTCTTCTGGAGGAATACCCGGATGGAGTCGTAGAAGATCCGGGGATAGCTTCGCTTCACCTCGATGGCGGGCACGGGGATGACGTGCTTGCCCTCCACCCGGCGGGTCCGGATGGCCTTCTCGATCTCCTCGGTGGTGGCGATGTCCTCGATCTTGATGATCTTGGAGGGGTGGGGAAGTTGGAGCCGCTCCGTGATCTTCTCGGTCATCTTCTGGGAGGTCCCGATGACGAGGATCTTCTTGAACCGGGCCTTCGTGATGGCCTTGGCCACCTGGTCCCGGTGGGCCTTGTCGTGGAAGAGGGCTGTCTTGACGGCGGTCATGTAGAGCTGCTCCCGCTTGGCGCTCTTCCCCGCTACGATGGAATCTCCCTTGATCAGAAGGCCGTCGTCGATGATGACGTCGATGCCGTACTTCTGGGCCACGAGTTTCGCCCGGAAGCTCTTTCCGGTGCCGCTCTCGCCAACCAGGGCGAAGACGCGGACCCCCCGGGCCAGCCAGAGCAGGTCGGTTATGAATCGGAACATCCTGCGGCATACTACCCCGCCGCCGCCTACGCAGACAAGATGCGGGGAGGCTGCAGGAATGAACCACGGAGAACACGGAGCCGCGCGAGTCTGATGTTCATCAGACCGCGGAGACGAAGCCCTTCGGCCTTCGTCTCCGTGGCGAGTTCCTGAGATTTTTGCCTCGGGTGCTTTCCGTTAATCCGCCGGCGCGGCCTTCCGATACTCGTAGAGAAGGAGCGCCCTATGACGACGAAGATTCCCGCGTTGATCCGATCCGTCCTCGACGAGGCCGCCGCGCTTGAGAAGTACCTGGAAGAGCGCAAGGTCCTGTCCGACGCGATACGCCGCAGGGACTGGTCCGCCCTCCAGGACGTCCTTCTCCGGATCGAGGGCATAGCCCTCCTGGCGGAGGCGACGGAGCGCAACCGCTCCGCCCTCTGGGAGGAGATACTCGCGGAGAACGGCCTGCCCGGGGACTCCTCCGTGTACCGTCTGGCCCTGGGGGTGCCGGAGCCCGAGCGCGGCATGCTCACCGATGCCTACCGCCGGCTCAAGGTGGCCGCCCTCCGGGCCCGGGTGGAGAACGAGGCCCTGGGCGAGTACGTCGGGGAGACGGCGGCCACCATCCGGTCCGTCGTGGAGGAGCTCTACCCGGACCAGAAGGGCCGGATCTACGGCCGGTCGGGGCACGCCGTGGCCGCGGGGGCCCGGCCCATCGTCCTGGACACGGCGCTGTAGGCGGGGGGACGGAATGCAGTCGACGTTCGCCGGCATCGAGATCGGAAAACGGGGCCTGGTGTCCCACCAGCAGGGCCTGGTGACCACGGGCCACAACCTTACCAACGCCTCCACGGAAGGCTATTCCCGGCAGCGCGTCCACCTGGGGACCGTGGAGCCCATCTACGCACCCCAGCTGAACCGGGAAGAGACCCCCGGCCAGATCGGCCAGGGCGTCCAGGTTTCCCGGATCGAACGGGTCAAGGACGAGCTCCTGGAAGGCCGTATCGTCGCCCAGCAGGGCGGTCTGGGCTACTGGGAGACCCGGGACAAGTACGTGGGACTCCTGGAGCAGGTCTACGACGAGCCCACGGAGGTCTCCATCCGGTCCCGGATGGACATGTTCTGGGACGCATGGCAGGAACTCTCCCTGCATCCCGGGGAACTCCCCGCCCGCAGGGCGGTGGTGGAGCGCGGAAAGACCCTGATCGACTCGATCCACGAGCGGTACCAGCGGCTCTCCGGGATCCGGGAGATGGCGGACCAGGACATCGGGATCGTCCTCAAGCAGGTCAACGACCTGTCCCGGCAGATCGCCGGGCTGAACGCGGAAATCGTCAAGGTGAAGGCCCTGGGGGACAGCCCCAACGACCTGCTGGACCGTCGGGATCTCCTGGTGGAGCAGCTCGGGAAGCTGGTGCCCGTGACCACCGACGGCCGGGACACGGACGAGTTCATGGTCCACATCGAGGGCCAAGTCCTGGTGCAGGGCAAGATCGCCCGTACCTTCTCCCTGACCTCGGGGCCCGAGGACGACGGGTACGGCCGGGCGGTTTGGGCCGATACCGGGGACGAGGCCCGGTATCCGGGAGGGGTCCTGGGGGCCCTCTTCCAGCTCCGGGACGGGGACATCCGCCAGGAGATCCAGTCCCTGGACACCATGACCCTGACATTCACGGACCTGGTGAACGAGACCCACCGGGCGGCCTACGGCCTGGACGGGTCCACGGGCACCGACTTCTTCTCCGAGTATCCCGCGGTGAACAACGTCGCGGGCAACTACGACCGGAACGGGGACGGCCAGTACGATTCCTCGTACATCTACCGCGTGACCGGGGTGAACCGCCTGGACGGGCAGGAACAGATCGGCCTCGCGGGAACCCTCCGGCTCTCCGGCCCCGCCGGGATCCTGGAGATCGGCTACCGGCCCACGGATACCGTGGGGGACCTGGTGGCCCGGATCAACACCTCCGGGGCGGAAGTCACGGCCCGTTTGACCCGGGACGGCAAGCTCCAGCTCCGGGCCACCGCGGCGGACGCCCGGGAGAACCCGGACTTCGTGATCCGGCACCTGGAGGACTCGGGGGAATTCCTGGCGGGGTACGCCGGTGTCCTGGCCGCCTCCGGGGAAGCCGGCGCCTTCGACTGGGAGCGCCCGGACGCCGTCCTGGGCCTCCGGACCGGCGGCCTGGACTACGCGGTCGCCCCGATCGCCCATCCCTCGGGCTGGCTCGAGGTGACCGAGGCGGTGGGGAGGAACCCCATGCGGGTGGCCGCGGGCTTCGGGGAGAACGGTAAGCCCGCCGAGATCGGGGACGGCAGCGCCGCCCTGGCCATCGCCGCCCTGCGGGACCGGCCCGTCATGGTGGGCTCCCTGGCGACCTTCGACGATTGGTTCGCCGACGCGGCGGCCCGGATCGGCCTATTGGGCGAGCAGGCGGAGCGTTCCACGGAAACCCAGTCGCGGATCGTGAAGAACCTGACCGAGATGCGGGACTCGATCTCCGGCGTCAACATCGACGAGGAGCTTTCCGCCATGATCAAGTTCCAGCACGGCTACGCCGCGGCAGCCCGGTTCATCGCGAATTTCGACGAGATGCTGGATACGATCATAAACCGGATGGGGGTGTGACCTAGATGAAGCGCGTCAGCACGGACCAGATGAACACGGACATGCAGTACTGGCTCCGGAGGACCGAGGACCGCACCGCACGGCTGGAGACCAAGATGGCCCGGCAGACCCGCATCGCGGAGCTCCGGGACGATCCCCTGGGGGCCGCCCACGCGGTGAAGTACGAGTCCTTCGTCGGCCGGCTGGCCCGGTTCGAGAAGAACGCCGCCTTCGCCGAGGATCGGTACCGGGTCTCCGAAGGCTACATCCGCCAGGCCGTGGACATCGTCCAGAGGGTCCGGGAGCTCGCGGTCCAGGGCGCCAACGGCGTCTTCACCAAGCAGGACACGGGCTACATGGCCGCGGAGGTGAACGAACTCCTGGAGGAGCTGGCCTCCCTGGGCAACGCCCAGGGTCCCGACGGGAAGTACCTTTTCGCGGGGACCGAGGCGGGGACGGAGCCGTTCCGACTGGTCCGGGGCTTCGTGGCCGGGGCCGGGCAGGAACAGATCACCGGCGTCCAGTACACGGGGAACATCGCCGCCCGGGAGGCGGAGATCACCCAGGGCGCCTACGCCGTCCTGGACCAGCCCGGGAACGAGGTCTTCTGGGCCGAGCGGCAGCGTGTCTTCTCGTCCCTGGACGCCGGGGAGTACCGGGTCCTGGAGCCCTCCACGATACGGGTGGACGGACGCTCCATCGAACTTCGGCCCGGAGACACGGTGCACGCCGTGATCGCCAAGATCAACGACTCCGGGGCGCCCGTCAAGGCGTCCCTGGATCCCGCCCGGAATTCCCTGGTCCTGGAGGGCACCTTCCCCCACCAGATCTGGCTGGAGGAGGGATCCGGGGGACGGGTCCTGACGGACCTGGGCATCCTCCGGGATCCCGACGCCCCGCCCCCGGACAACGCGTCCCACACGGCCCAGATCTCCGGAGGATCCCTCTTCGACGCCGTCATGGCGCTCCGGGACTCCCTGTACAAGGGGGACGTGATCGAGACCGGGGGACGGGTCCTGGGTGTCCTGGACGCGGGGCTGGAGAACCTCAACCACCGGGTGGCCGAACTGGGGGCCCGGACCGAGCGCCTGGCCGCGACCCGGACCCGGCTCAACAAGGAGATCCCCGACGTCACGGCCCTCCTGGCGGGGGAACGGGACCTGGACATGACCGAGGCGGTCACGGACCTGAAGATGCTGGAGTACACCCACCAGGCGTCCCTGCAGGCCGCGGGCCGCCTCCTGCCCCGGACCCTTCTTGACTTCCTCCGCTAGGAAAGGGGAGACTGGAACCGTCATGATCCGAATACAGACCAAGGCGTACGGACCCCTGGAGGTCGACGAGCGGCAGATCCTCCGGTTCCCCGAGGGTCTTTTGGGCTTCGAGAAGTTCAAGGAGTACGCCCTTCTCGACGCGGCCCAGAAGCCCTTCTTCTACCTCCAGTCCCTGGACGTCTCCGAGCTGGCCTTCGTACTGATCGATCCCTTCCTGTTCCGGCCCGATTATTCCGTGGACGCCGACGACGCCCTCCTTTCTTCCGTGGGGATCGAGCGTCCCGAGGACGCCCTGGTCCTGTCCATCGTCACCGTGCCCGCCGACGGATCCCCTATCACGGCCAACCTCATGGGCCCCCTCATCGTGGACCGCGCCAGCCGGCGCGGGGTCCAGGCGGTCATGACGGATCCCCGGTGGCAGACCAAGCACGACGTGCTGGCCGAGCTGGCGGCGGCCGGGAAGAAGTAGCATGCTCATCCTATCCCGCAGGCTCGGGGAACGGATCGTCATCGGGGAGGACGTCGTGATCTCCGTCGTGGAAGTGCGCGGGGACCAGGTGAAGCTGGGAATCGACGCTCCCCGGAACGTCAAGGTCTACCGCCAGGAAGTTTTCGACTCGATCCAGCAGGAGAACGTCCGGGCCGCGGAAAGCCCCCTCAAGCTTCCGGACCTGGGCATCTGACCGTTCCGTGGTATAATCCGCACCCATGTCCCTCTTCGTACATCCCGGTACGGGCTTCCCCGTGGGCGACCCCGCGGTCCGGCCCCTGGATCCCGCGGTTCCCCCCTCGGACGGGGAGATCGAATCCTCCCTCGGAACCCTGATCCTCTCCGCCTCGGGTTGGCGCAAGGTCTTTTCGGCGGACGGAGTCGAGGATTCCCTGTCCGAGTCCGTCTCCCCCGCGGACCTCTGCCTGGCGGCCTGCATGGCCCGGGTCTTCGCCCGGCGACTGACGGCCTCGGCCCCGTCGGGGAGGATCCCGGCCGTGGCCCTGGGCATCGACGCCCGGCCGACGGGGCCCGCCCTCGCGGACGTCCTGGTTCGGTCCTTCCTGGCCTCCGGTGTCGCCCCCCGGTACGCCTTCATCATCGCGGCCC
>CALMRC010000063.1 GCA_937873275.1 uncultured Spirochaetota bacterium | reverse complement strand
TCCGGCTGGGACCGGGGACGGAAGGCGGATCGAATCCCTAGTCCGGGACCTCCTTTCCGGCGGCGGAATCCTGTAAAGTGTGGGGTAAAACCATCCAACGGGGGAATCCTATGGGCTACCTGCATACCCGCGTCGACGACACCCTGTGGGAAGTCAAGACGGACAACATCGAGGGCTGCTTCACCCGGGCGTTCGTGGTGAACACCCGACGCGCCAACTACGTCATCGATACCCTCCTGGGCGGCGGGTCCGTCCCCCACCTCCTGCGGCACATCGATCCCGGGCTGCCGACCTACGTCATCAACACCCATTACCACTGGGACCACGTCTGGGGGAACGGATTCTTTCCCGGGGCCGTCCTCGTGTGCCACGAGCGGTGCGGGGAGAACCTTCGGAACCAGTGGGACGGCATGCTCGAACGGTACGGGCGGTTCGTCGACGGGGAGGCCCGTCCGACGGTCCCGAACGTCCTGATCCGGGACGGGGCGGTCCTGAACGACGAACTGGAGCTATTCCACAGCCCCGGGCACACGGACGATTCGATCTCCGTATTCTACCGGGAGAGGAACGTGCTCTTCGTCGGCGACAACATCGGCGACGACGACGAGGAGATCGTGCCGTCCTTGAAGGCCCCGGACCGGTATCCCGGAACCCTGGAAAAGCTCCTGTCCGTGGACGCCGGGCTGTACCTCTCCGGCCACAACGAAGGGAAACGGAAGGATTTCCTCCGGATGATCCTGGACCGGCTCGGACCGGATCTTCTTTAAATATTATAGAAAAATTAATATATTCGGATGAACCCGTAAACGCTAGAAGGGGGTTCCATGACGGTTGAGGAATATCTTCGATCCATCCCTCCCGAGCAGAAGGCTCCCTACGAGAGGCTTCGGAGGACCATCCTGGAAACCATGCCCCCGGGGCTGGAGGAGCGGATCAGCTACGGGATGATCGGCTTCGTGGTGCCGCACTCCGTATACCCCGCGGGATACCACTGCAATCCCGAGGATCCGCTGCCCTTCCTGGCCCTGGCCGCCCAAAAGGGTTCCATCAACTTCTACCACATGGGTATGTACGCCCGTCCGGAAATCCTCGAGTGGTTCAAGGGCGAATTCACGAAGGTTTCCAAGCACAAGATCGATGTAGGGAAGAGTTGCATCCGGTTCAAGTACTACGACGAGATACCCCATGACCTGATCGCCCGTCTGCTCAAGAAGATGAGCGTCCGGGACTGGATCGCCCTGTACGAGGCCGGGCGCGGACGGGCCGGCCGGACCGATTCCTAGAAGGTCCCGAACGCCGACGCACGGCTTTACAACCGGCCCTCAAATCGGGATCCTGTGCGGGTGGAAAATCCCAGCGACATAATGATCAAAGCCCGGGGGCTCACCAAGGATTTCGGTGAACTCCGGGCGGTGGACTCCGTGGATTTCGAGGTCCGGAAGGGAGAAGCCTTCGGCCTCCTGGGTCCCAACGGCGCGGGCAAGTCGACGACCATGCGCATGATAGCCAGCGTGTCCAAGCGGACGGGCGGAGAACTCTCCATCCTCGGATTGGATCCCAACGAGCACGGACCGGACATCCGCGGCCATCTGGGAGTCGTGCCCCAGCAGGACAATCTGGACGTCGAGATCCGGGTCCGGGACAACCTCCTCGTCTACGGCCGCTACTTCGGACTGCCCATGAAATTCCTCGGGCCCAAGGCGGACGAGCTTATCGAGTTTGTCCAATTGACGGACAAGGCCAAGGCCAAGGTCGACACCCTTTCCGGCGGCATGAAGCGGCGGCTCACCATCGCCCGAGCCTTGATCAACGAGCCCGACATCCTCCTGCTGGACGAACCGACGACGGGGCTCGATCCCCAAGCCCGGCACGTGCTCTGGGACCGGCTGTTCCGGTTGAAGGAATCCGGAGTCACCCTGGTCATAACCACCCACTACATGGACGAGGCGGAGCAGCTCTGCGATCGGCTCATCGT
>CALMRC010000062.1 GCA_937873275.1 uncultured Spirochaetota bacterium | reverse complement strand
CGTAGGCCCCCTCGAGGCACCAGAAGCATCCGCCCCCCAGAACCGCCGTCTCGTACCTTCCGTCGCCCATCTCGATCCCCCCCGCGGCCGCGGCGCCCGAGGCCGGACCGGCCGGTTCCCCGGAAGTCCCCCCCACGCAGGAGACTGCGAGGAGGGACGCGGTCAACACCATAAACATTCTCATATTTGTAATATATATTGAAGATTCCGCCGGATCAAGGAACCCCGCGGATTCAAAAAAAATAAATAACGGCACTTGACACATTGTACTAGTTCAACTATGTTTGTACTAGATGAATAGTACATTGACGGAACGGGAAGTCAGGTTCTCCCTGGACCCGGCCAGCGGGGTCCCCTTCTACCGGCAGATCATCCAGCAGATCGAGCAGGCCATCCTGGCCCGCCGCCTGGAACCCGGGGACCGTCTCCCCACGATCCGGGCATTGGCGATCGAGCTCAAGATCAACCCCAACACCATCGCCAAGGCCTACGGGGAACTGGAGATACGCGGGATCGTGACGACCCAGGTGGGTAGCGGCACCTACGTATCGGACAAGAGGATAGACATGGAAGAGACGGAGCGGACCAAGAAGATGGAAGCGGCGTTGGCCCGGTTCATCCGGGACATGGAAGCCCTCGGCGTGGATCGGCCGACGATGATGGACCTGGTCCGGACCTTCGAGGAGGATTGACGATGTGGTTTTTCCGTAAGACCGAGGAGCCGCCCCTCATCAAGAATCCCCGCAAGCGGTCGAGACGCCGGGATTTCGCCCTGAACTGGGCCGGCGCCGCCCTCCTCGCGGCCCTGGCCTCCTTCGCCCTTGCGGCGCGGCTGCTCACCGGATCCGCCCCCTCCGGGACGGCCTTCGCGGCCCTCCTGGGAGCCCCGGCTGCGGCCCTGGTTGTCATGGCCCTCTTCCCCCGGTGGAACGCCTCGATCAAGCTGGTCATCCTGGCGGCCTTCGCCCTGGCGATCTGGCGCACCGGGGAGTCCGGCCTGATCCTCGCGTACGCCGCGGCGGGGGTCCTCGCGGCCCCGGCCGTCCAGAAGCTGGAGGAGTGGGAACGGGCCATCGTCCTGCGGTTCGGGAAGTTCCACCGGGTCCGGGGACCCGGGCTCTTCCTCCTCATTCCCCTGGCGGATCGGGTGGCGGAAGTCGTGGACCTGCGGATCCGGGTGACGGACTTCGCGGCGGAGACCACCCTGTCCCGGGATTCCGTGACCGTCACCGTGGACGCCCTATGCTTCTGGATGGTCTGGGACGCGGAAAAGGCCGTCCTGGAGGTCCAGGACTACGAGGAGGCGGTCATCCTCTCCTCCAAGACCGCCCTGCGCGCCGCGATAAGCCGGAACGACCTGTCGACCTTCCTGGAGCGGGGGGATGAGATCGAGAACCAGATCCGGGCCGAGGTGGACCAGAAGACCACCGAGTGGGGCATCACGGTCCAGCACATCGAGATCACGGACATCCAGATCCCCCAGAGCCTGCAGGGATCCCTGAGCCGCCTGGCCCAGGCGGAGCGGGAGAAGAAGGGACGGATCCTCCTGGCGGAGGCGGAGATCGAGATCGCCCGGAAGCTCGAGGAAGCCGGAAAGATCTACACCGCCAACGACCTGGCCCTGAAGCTCAAGAGCCTTTCCATCCTGAACGAGGGACTCAAGGCCGGGAACTCCATGATGCTGGTGCCCAACTCCATCACGGAGGAGCTGAAGTCCAAGGACCTCTTCGGCCTGCAGGCCCTGACCGAAAACCACCGGGAGGGCCCGGGCGACGGGGAACCCGGGGCGGACACGGACGAGGGCGGAACCGATGCGCCCCGCGGGGTTCGGGGGAGGACCGGGCGATCCCGGAAGGCCCCGGACGGCGAAACGGAACGATAAGGAGGACGATATGGCGATTCTTCACCTGGAAAAGATCCGGAAGGTTTACCGGAAGGGCGAGAACGAGGTCGTGGCGCTCCACGCCGTGGACCTGGACATAGAGAAGGGCGAATACCTGGCCGTGGTCGGACCATCGGGCTCGGGAAAGACCACGTTGCTCAACATCCTGGGCTGCCTGGACGTTCCGACCTCCGGACGGGTGGTCTACGAAGGCCGGGAGCTGCGGGCCCTGGGGGAGAAGGAGCTCTCGATCTACCGGAAGGAGCACGTCTCCTTCATCTTCCAATCCTACAACCTCATCCCCGTTCTTACGGTGGCCGAAAACGTGGAACTCCCCCTGGTCATCGAGCGCAAGCGGAACGGCCAGGAGGCGCGGTCCAAGGCGAAGGAGCTCCTGGCGGCGGTCGGGCTTTCCGGCATGGAGAACCGGTACCCCCGGGAGCTGTCCGGCGGACAGGAACAGCGGGTGGCCATCGCCCGGGCCCTGGTCAAGGACCCCATCGTGGTCCTGGCGGACGAGCCGACGGCCAACCTGGACTCCCATACCGCCGAGGAGATCGTGGAGCTGATGAAGCGCATCAACGCGGAACGGAAGACCACTTTCATCTTCTCCACCCACGACCGGCTGGTCATGGACCACGCCCGCCGGATCGTCACCCTCCGGGACGGGGCGATCACGGGCGACGAGAGGAGGTGACCATGGGTACCCTGTTCAAGATCGCCGCGCGCAACGTCCTGCGCAACAAGCGGCGCACCGCCATCACGGGCATCGTCATGATGTTCGGGATCGGCCTGTATATCTACGCGGACTCCATCCTGAAGGGGATGGACCGCATGACCATCGACAACATGGTCCGGTACACGGAATCCTTCCTGAAGGTCCGGACGCCGGAGTACGTGGACAACCTGCAGGGAAATCCCCTGGACCACGGGATACCGGATCCCGAGGGGGTTATCCGGAAGATCCTGGCCGCGGATCCAGCGGTCAAGGCCGCCGCGCCCCGGACGCGATTCGTGGCCCGCCTGTCCAACTACGAGGACGAGATCCCCGTCCTGGCTACGGCGGTGGACCCGGTCCGCGACCGGGAGGTCTTCCGCCTGCCCGACGCGGTCGTCGAAGGCTCCTGGCTGGACGCCGCGGGGCCCCGGGACATCGTGATCGGCGCGGACCTTGCCCGGGAGCTCGGGGTGGGCCTGGGGGACTACCTCCTGGTGTCGGCCTCCACGGTGTATGAGAACGTCAACGCCGACGAGTACCGGGTCGCGGGCCTCCTGGCCACCCCGGACCCGGGGCTCAACAAGTCGGCCCTGTTCATGGCCTGGGCGGACGCGGACGCGCTTCTGGGCCTGGACGGCCTGGTGACGGAGATCGCGGTGGCCGGGGGCTCCTACCCCAGCCTGAACGCCCTCCTGGACGGCTCCGACCGGGCCGCCGAGTCCTTGGGACGCGCCCTGCCGAGCCTTCGGATCGACCCCATCCGCTACCTGGCCCGGGATTACCTGGCCATGCGGGAGATGAAGGGCAAGTTCTCCTCGGTCATCATCCTGATCGTCCTGGCCATCGCCGGAGTCGGCATCGTGAACACCATCCTGATGGCCGTGTACGCCCGGATACGGGAGATCGGGGTCCTGCGGGCCTACGGGATGACGGCCAAGGAGATCAAGCGGCTCTTCACCCTGGAGGGGCTGATCGTGGGGGCCGTGGGCAGCCTGGCGGGGGTCCTGCTCGGGATCGGCATCGTGGCGCTCACCGCCACCTACGGGCTTTCCTTCGAATCGATCGTCGGGGACGTGGACATGGGAGGCATCCCCATCATGGACCGCCTGTACGGGGAGTGGAATTTCGGGAACATGGCCTTCGGGTTCCTGTTCGGGATGTTTGTCTCCTTCATCTCCGCGCGCATCCCGGCCAAGCGGGCCTCGAAGATGCAGGTCACCGACGCCCTGCGCTTCGTCTAAGGAGAATACCATGCGATTGTTTACGATGGCCGTCCGCAACCTGGGACGGAACAAGCGGCGGAGCCTCCTGGCGGGGCTCTCCGTCCTGATATCGATCCTCCTCATCCTCTTCATGAACGGCCTGATGGGCGGGATGATGGGATCCATCGTCAAGAACTTCACCAAGAACGACGTGGGACACCTCAACGTCGTCACCGAGGGGTACCGGGCCCGGGAGCGGTTCATGCCCGTGACCGAGGCGATCCCGGATTCCGCCGAGGTGGTCCGGGCGATCGAGGGCATTCCGGAACTCCGGGACCGGATCACGACGGTGGCGGAGCGGATCCGGTTCGGGGTCCTCCTCTCCTCGGGGCCCAACTCCAAGGCCGCCCTGGGCATCGCGGGGGATCCCGAGAAGGAAACCTCCCTGCTGATGCTGGACCGGAGCATCCTCCCCGGCGGGTCCTACCTGACCGGCCCCGGCCAGGCGATCCTGGGGGAGGCCCTGGCCCGGGACCTGGGCCTGGGGGTGGGGGACGTCCTCAAGGTGGTCACCCAGAAGGCGGACTACGGACTCGGGTTCAAGAGGTTCCGGATCTCCGGGATCTTCCGCACCAACGTGAACTCCCTGGACAACGCGGTCTTCCAGATCGGACTGGCGGACGCCCGGGAACTCCTGGGCATGGGCGCCGGGGCCCAGCAGGTCCTGGTCATGCTGAAGGATTATCGGGAGGCGGACCGGGCGGAGGCCCGGATCGACCAGGCCCTCCGGGAGGCGGGGCTTTCGGGCCTGTCCGTCTACTCCTGGACCCGGATGGGGGACTACCCCCGTTTCGTGCGGATGGCCGAGACGATGTACATGTACATCTACGTGGTCGTG
>CALMRC010000061.1 GCA_937873275.1 uncultured Spirochaetota bacterium | reverse complement strand
TGCGCTCCTTCGGGCGGTGGGCGGCCTTGACGATCAAGGCCTCCAGCCGGGCCAGGGCGGCGGCCCGGTTCAGGACCTGGAACCGCTCCTCCTGGGCGTGCACCACCAGCTCGCCCTCCACGGTGAGCCGCCCGGCCAAGCGCGTCCGGACCCGCTCCCGTTCCGCCTCGGAAAGCCCCTCCAATTCCTCAACGCGCACCCGGGCCACGGCCTTCGTGCTGGTCTTGTTCACGTTCTGGCCGCCCGGTCCGGAGGAGCGGGCATACTCGAAGCGCGCCGTCCGTTCCAGGGAGGCCCTCAGCTGTCCCAGGTTCATGGATCCTCCCGGTCCCGGGCCGCGGGAGCCCGAACTGGTCTTCCGCGGGAAAATGCGATACAGTGACTATAACAAAAAGTCCGAAAGCGGAGAACCATGAAGGTCCGGAGCAACCTGGCCCAGCTCGCGAAAAAGTCGCTGTGCGAAGCGATAAACCTCGACATGATGTCCCGCTTGGCCCGGGACGTCTTCTCCGAATACGACCTGCACGAACGGACGGGGTTCCCCGTCACGGTACCCATCACGTCCCAGCTCGCGGCCCACCACATCGTGAACGACGCGATCGCGGAAAACCGCTTTCTCCACCTGGCGGAGCAGCTGATCCTCCTGGACCGGGAGGGCTACATGGGCCGACGCTATCCGGTCCCGGGGCTGGCGGAGATCGTGAAGCTGATCCGGGTGGAGGGCTTCGTCTGGGACGAGGAGGCGGAGCTCTTCATGGAGGATCCCCGGGTGCGGAGAACCCCGAACTGGGGGCGCATCCTGGACGACGACGAGTTCCGGTTCGCCATTCTCCGCTTGGACGTGGCCAACAACTCCCGGATGGTCCAGACCCACGGGGACGGGGCCATGCGGGGCGCCCTGGAGGACCTCCGGCAGATCGTTTCCCGGTGCGTGGAATTCCGGGCCGGGCGTGTCTGGCAGTGGGAGGGGGACGGCGCCCTGGCGGGCTTCCTCTTCGGGTCCCGGGTCGTGTCCGCCGTCCTGGCGGGCATCGCCGTCCTCCACGAACTCTTCCTCTACGATCGCCTGCACAACCGCCTAGGGGAACCCCTGCGGATCCGGGCGGCGGTGCACACGGGTTCCTTCCGGTATTACTCGGACCCGGAAAAGCTGGTCAAGCAGGAGATCGTCCAGGAAACCGAGGAGATCGAATCCCGAATGACTCCCGTGGGATCCTTGGTGATCACCCCCGCGGTGGCTCCCTCCCTGGACCGGGTGATCCTGGAGCGGTTCCGGCCGATCCCAAGCCTCCCGGAATCCCGCCTCCTGGCCTACGAAGTGCGGATGGAGGGAGCATGAGGATCCTCCTGTTCTCCGAACGCCCCGAAGCGGCGGAGCGGGCCCTCCGGGCCGCCCTTCCCGGGACCGCGGTCCTGGAGACTCTGCCCCTCCGGGGGCTCAAGCGCGCGGTGCAGAAGCCCCTGGAGGCGGATCTGGTCTACCTGGACGCGGGAGGCGTTTCGGAGGCCTCCCTGTACCGGTACGCCTCCGCTCTCTCCGCCTCCGGCAAGGTGCCCTGGGGAGTGCTGGATCCCGACGGGAACCTGGTCGACCCCGCCCGGGCCTTCTTCCTGGGAGCCAAGGACTACGCGGGTCCCGGAGCCCTGGGGGGCGGCATCACCGAGCAACGACTCCGGGACATTCGGGCCTTCGCGGGCCTGGTAAGCGCCGCGCCCGGGACGCCGGTGCCCGCCAAGCGGTTCCCGGGCTGGGACAATCTCCAGGAAGGGGCGGAAATCGCGGTGCGATTCTGCTACGTTTCCGTGGGGGATCCCGAGGGACTCCGGGAAAGGATAGGGGAAAAGCGTCTGCGGAAACTCCGGGAGGACTTCGCGGGATTCATGGCCTCCTGGGCGGTGGAATGCGGGGGCATCGCCTGGATGCGGGATCCCGAGGGCACCCTCCTGCTGTTCCCGGAGCGGGACGAGGGAACCAGCCCCATCCTGGCGGCCTTCCGGCTCATCCTGGACCGGGCCCTGGTGGGCTACGAGATGTTCCGGCTGGAGGTCCCCCTGACCTTCCGGTTCTCCTTCCACGCGGGCCGGACGGTCTGGCGCCGGCCGGGATCCACGGGCACCATCGTCTCCGGGGACGTGAACTTCATCTTCCACCTGGGGGCCAAGTACTGCTCCGACGGCCGGATCACCCTGTCCGCGGAGACGGAATCCTCCATCCCGGCCCCCATCCGGGACCTCTTCCTGCCCGCCGGGGACTTCGAGGGCCGCCGCATCCTGGCCAGCCGCCGCTTCCGGGACTAGAGTTCAAAGGACTCAACCACAGAGTGCACGGAGATCATAAAACTTGGCCTAAGTACCACTCTCACGTGAGCAGGTCCCGGTCCTCCGCGTAATCCCCGCCCCGGGTTCGGCGGAACAGGTCCACCAGCCGTTCCACCGTGAGGCTTTTCTTGGCGTCCCCCGACACGTCCGCCACCACCGTCCCCTCGTGCATCATGACCAGGCGATCCCCCTCGTCGATGGCCCGGCGCATGTCATGGGTCACCGCCAGGGCGGTCAGGCCGTACTCGGCGACGAAACGCCGGGTGAGGCCGGACACGAGCTCCGCGTTCCGGGGATCCAGGGCCGCGGTGTGCTCGTCCAGGAGGAGAACCGAGGGCCGGGATATCGAGGCCATGAGGAGGGTGAGGGCCTGGCGCTGGCCCCCGGACAGGCGGTTCACGTTCTCCCGCAGGCGGTCCTCCAGCCCCATGCCCAGCTCCGCGAGCCGGTCCTGCAGCTCCCTTCGAAGCCGGGACGGCACCGCCAGGCGGAGACGCCGTGGTCCCTTCCGGGAGGCCAGGGCCAGGTTGTCCAGGACGGTCATGTCCCCGGCGGTGCCCGCCAGGGGATCCTGCCGGACCCGGCCCACGTACCGGGCCCGCTTCCACTCGGGCAGGCGGGACTGGTCCGCCCCGTCGATCAGGATGCGACCCGCCGCCAGGGGCACGGAGCCCGCGACGGCGTTGAGCAGGGTGGTCTTTCCGGCCCCGTTGGAGCCGATCACCGAGACGTACTGCCCCCGGGGGACGGCGAGGGTCAGACGGTCCAGGACCCTCCGCTCGTCCGGGCCGCCCCGGCCGAAGACCACCTCGACGGACTCGAGCCGGATCATGCGCGGCTCCTTCCGGGCCGGGTCCCGCCCTTGTAGCGGCTGGCCGCGATGGAGCCCACGATCAGGACGGCGGTCAGCAGGCGCAGGTCGTTGGGGGTGATCCCCGCCAGGTAGCCCCAGGAGCGGCCGGCGTACATGATTCCCCGGAAGAGGACGGACCCCAGGAGGACCCGGGCCAGCTGCCCGCCGATCCGGTTCGTCCGGAACAGGAACTCCCCGATCATGACGGACGCCAGGCCCGCGGCCACGATGCCGGCCCCGAAGTTCGCGTCCGCGAAGCCCTGGTAGGAGGCCGCGAAGGCCCCGGATAGCCCGGCCAGGCCGTTGGACAGGCAAATACCGACCGACCGGAGCCGCACGGGATCGACCCCCGCGGACACCACGGAGGTCTCGTTGTCCCCCAGGGCCCCCAGGGCGATCCCCGCCTCGGTATGGAAGAAGAGGTCCAGGAGGAGAACCAGGACCCCGGTCACGACCAGGAAGGCCAGGAAGGCCTGGATCGAGGAATCCAGGCCCCCCCCCAGCCAGGACTCGGCGGCCCGCATGACGGGGTTATGGGCGATGAGGGGCAGATTGGCCTTTCCTCCCAGGACCCGAAGGTCCACCGAGTAGAGCCCCGTCATGGTCACGATCCCGGCCAGCAGGGGGGGGACCCTAAGGCCGTGGTAGACCGCGGAGGTCGCCGCCCCCGCCAGGGCGCCCGCCAGGAAGGCGGCCCCCAGGGCCAGGGGCGGAGGAACCCGGGCGACGATCAGGGCCCCGCCCACGGCGGCCCCGAAGGGGAAGCTCCCCTCCACGGTCAGATCCGGGAAGTCGAGGACCCGGAAGGAGATGAAGACGCCGAGGGCCAGGATCCCGTAGACCAGGCCCTCGACCAGAACCCCTTCGATCATCCGTCACTTCCGGCGGGCGGCGCCGCCCTCGATCACCAGGGACGCCCGGGCCTCCAGCTCCGCGGGGATGGTCACCCCGATCGCGGCGGCCACGTCCTTGTTCAGGACCAGGGCCATCTCGGAGGGGTCCGTGGCGAAGTAGGTGGGGATGTCGGCGGTCTTCTCCCCGGCCAGGATGCGCAGGGCGATCCGTCCCGTGGCCCGGCCCATGGCGTAGTAGTCGAAGCCCAGGGCGGCCAGGACCGGCATCGTCTCCGCGGAGCTCGGATCCGCGGTCACCAGGGGGAGCTTCCGCTCGTTGCAGATCTCCGTCACCGCGCTGATGGCGGAGAAGACGGTGTTGTCGTTCCCCAGGTACACCCCGTCCACGCGCCCGGCGATGGAGAGGAGGGCCTGGCGGACCTCCGAGGAGTTCGTGACCGTGGCGGGCACGAAGGCGAGGCCCTTTTCCGCGCAGTAGGCCTGGACCAGCTCCGCGAGCTTGACGGAATTGGCCTCCCCGGCGTTGTAGACGTGCCCGATCCGGGCGTTCGGCTTCAAGGACACGAGGAGGTCCAGCTGTTCCCGGACGGGGGTCATGTCCGAGGTGCCGGTGACGTTCGGACCGCCCTTGTCCAGGGAGGCGACCAGCCCCGCGGACACGGGATCCGTCACCGCGCTGAAGACCACGGGGATGTCCTTGAGGGCGTTCGCCATGGCCTGGGCGGTGGGCGTGGCGATGGCCACGGCGACCTTCACCTTGGAGCTCTTGAACCTCTGGGCGATCTGGGCTGCGGTGCCCATGTCCGCGTTGGCGTTCTGCAGGTCGAACTGCACGTCCTTGCGGGCTCCGGAGATCTCGTCGGTGATGCCCTTTTCCAGGGCGTCCAGGGCCGGGTGGGACACGAACTTGGCCACTCCCACCAAGGGGGCGGTCTTCGGGGCGCAGGCGGACAACAGTGTGACCAGCGCGGCCAGGGCGAGGGCGGGAACCGCGAATCGTTTCATCGTTGACTCCTAGGTGCTTCGATTCCAGGGGCGTTCGAAATCGGAATATGTTTCTATAAAAAGAAACGATACCGCAACACTACCGAAATCGGATCGGAGAGTCAAGGCCCGACCCGCGGCGGGATTCCCGGGTAGCGCGGATCGCGGAAAGGTGATATTGTATGTAGTAACATATGAAACGCACGGAAGACATCGACCTCATCGCGCGGAATCTCAAGGAAATGTCCACGACCCTCGCGGCCGCCCGGGACCCCAGGCTCATCGAGGAATTCCTCTACAGCCTGTTCACGAAGTCCGAAGCCGACGAGATCGCCAAACGCTGGGCCCTGGTCAAGGACCTGGCTTCGGGCATACCCCAGAGGCAGATCGCCCAGAACCTCGGGCTGTCCTTGTGCAAGATCACCCGGGGAAGCCGGGAACTGAAGAAGCCCGAGTCCGCCTTCCGGCGCATGCTCCAGATAGCCGGAATCCAGGTGTCCGAGCGGAGGAAACCCCGGGGACCCGCGAAGGCGGGCTAGAGCCGACCGGAGCGCCTCGCCGACCGGACATCCCCGGACGGCCGAAAACCTCTCCTCGTCCCGTTCCCGAATATCACTCCGCCGCCTCGATCCGCAGACGGGATCCCCCCCGGCCCTTGGACACCTCGATCCGGGCGGGAATCCGGTCCCGGAGCTCCGGGACGTGGGAGATGAGACCCACCATCCGGCCCTCCCGTACCCGGTCCAGGACCTCGATCGCCCGGTCCAGGGCCTCGTCGTCCAGGGAGCCGAAGCCCTCGTCGATGAAGATGGCGTCCAGGACGATGCCCCC
>CALMRC010000060.1 GCA_937873275.1 uncultured Spirochaetota bacterium | reverse complement strand
AGCGACAGCTTGATGAGTTGCACATCAAGATAGTCGAGAAGGCGGATTCCAAGTAGGCCCATGGTAATCGTAGTGCGGCATCCCGCGCAGCGGGTGCCGCACACGTGAATCCTTTCCACTCGATGAGCGAGGCGCCGCCCCAAGGCGCCTCGCATGCCGCGGCGCGGCCTCTGGCCGCGCACGTAAATCGATTCCTCTCGGCAAGCGCCGGGCCGTCCGGCCCGGCGCATGATTGCCCCAATGAAGTGGACCAGCGACAGCTTGATGAGTTGCACATCAAGATAGTCGAGAAGGCGGATTCCAAGTAAGCCTATGGGTGCCGTGGCGCGGCCTCTGGCCGCGCACGTAAATCCCTTCCTCTCGGCAAGCGCCGGGCCGTCCGGCCCGGCGCTTGATTGTCCCAAATGAGGTAGACCAGAAACAGTTGGACGAGTTGCATATCCGAATCGTAGAGAAAGCGGATCCCGGCGAACCGCGCTGACTCGCGGTTCGCTCTGCGGATACGGGATCCGGGGGCTTGTTGATCCCGAAGGATATATATAACTTATTTACTATGTCTTTCAGGTTTCCGGTCGGAAAGAACATGCCCCGTCCCGAGGGTACCGTCCGCCTCCCCCGGTTCGCCCTGAGCCTCGCGGCTTCCGCGCTTGTGGCGGCGGCGGTCCTCCTGGGGATCCCGGATCGATCGATCTCGCGGGAGGCCTCCGCGATGGGCTCGACGGTCGCCCCCGAACCCCTCCGGGGTCTTCCCGGGTATGCCCTGGAACCCCTGGCCGGCCCGATCCGGATCGGCGTCCAACCGGGTCACTGGAGGATCGAGGAACTCCCGGACGAACTCACCCGGCTCCGGGCTAGCACCGGAGCATCCTACGGAACCCTGAGGGAGGTCGACATTAACCTGGCGGTCTCCCGGATCCTGGTGGATCGGCTCGCCGCCGAGGGCCTCTCCGTCGAACTGGTCCCGGCCGCCGTCCCCGCGGGATACCGGGCGGACCTCTTCGTCTCGGTCCACGCGGACCGGGCGGACCGGCCCGACCGTCGGGGATGGAAGCTGTCCCCTCCCTGGAGGCCGAGCCCGGAATCCCGCCGCCTAGCCCGGGCGATGACCGAGGCCTTCCGCGCCTCCGGGCTTCCCGAGGACCAAGGCGGCGTGACCGCGAACATGCGCGGGTATTTCGGGTTTTCCTGGTGGAGATACTCCAACGCCCTGTCCCCGTACACGCCCGCCGTCCTGGTGGAGATGGGATTCCTGGGCAACCCGGAGGATCGAGCACGGATGCGGGACGATCCCGCCCTGTACGCGGGGATCCTTCTCGAGGGCATTCGGTCGTACCTGGCCGGCCACGACCGGGGAAACCTGGACGCCTTGGTCCCCGTCCTCTATCGGGGCAGGGCCGCGGGACCGTCGGGCGCCGCGGGCCGGGCCTCCCCGTCCTTCGGTGCCGCCGTCCTGGAACGGTATCCGCCGAGCCGTTATCTCATCCCGGTGGATGCCGCCGAGGGCGGCTGGTTCGAGGTGTTCTCCCGCCCCCTCCGCCGGGGCGTCTGGGTGCACGAGAGGGAACTGGACGCAGAATGACCGTACCGCCGATTCGCGGTCGAAGACCGCGAACCGCTCAACGAGCGGGGCGAAGCCATTTTATTGTGAGCCGGTTTCGGGCGGAGCCCGAAACCGATCAGCGGGGAACGCCGGAGGCGCAAAGCCTTTGTGAGCCGGTTCGCGGTCGAAGACCGCGAACCGCTCAACGAGCGGGGCGAAGCCATTTTTATTGTGAGCCGGTTTCGGGCGGAGCCCGAAACCGATCAGCGACGGGCGCGCAGCGCCCGATCCTGGGCAGCCGGTTTTCGAGCTTGCCTCGAAAACCGCTCAACGCGGAGCGCTTCCAGCGCTCCGCGTTAGCCGGCCTGATTGCTCTCGGTGCCCAGGTAGGCGGCCCGAACGGAAGGATCCGCCTTCACCTCCGCTGCGGGGCCTTCCTTGACGATCCGGCCCTGCTCCAGGACATAGGCCCGGTCCGCGGCGTCCAGGGCCTTGTAGGCGTTCTGCTCCACCAGGAGGATGGTCTTCCCCAGGGCCCGGATCTCCAGGATGATGTCGAAGACCGTCTGGACCAGGAGGGGGGCGAGACCCAGGGAGGGCTCGTCCATCAGGACCAGGTCTCCGTCGGTCATGAGGGCCCGGCCCATGGCCAGCATCTGCTGCTCCCCCCCGGACAGGGTGCCGGCGATCTGCCGCTGCCGCTCCTTGAGGCGGGGGAAGAGTCCGAACACCTTTTCCAGGTCCGCGGCGATGGCCGCCTTGTCGCGACGCAGGTAGGCACCCATGCGGAGGTTGTCCTCCACGGTCAGGTTCGCGAATACCAGGCGACCCTCCGGGACGTGGCAGATGCCCGCCCGAACGACCCGGTCCGGCCGCTTGGGCAGGGGCTTGTCCTGGTACAGGATGTCCCCGGAGCCGAGCCTCAGGAACCCGGAGATCGCGTTGAGGAGGGTCGACTTCCCGGCCCCGTTCGCCCCGATGATCGTGACGATCTCGCCCTTCTCCACCCGGAGGGAGACCCCCTTCAGGGCCCGGATGCCGCCGTAGGATACGTGGATGTCTCGCACCGTCAGCATGTCAGTTCTCCCCCGATCCCAGGTAGGCTTCCACGACCCGGGGATCGCCCCGGATCTCGTCCGCCGTGCCCTCCGCGAGCTTCTGCCCGAAGTTCAGCACGACGATGCTCTCGCAGAGCCGCATCACCAGGTCCATGTGGTGCTCGATCACCAGGACCGTCAGCTTGAAGCGCTCCCGGATCCCGGAGATCAGGTGCATGAGCTGTTCCGTCTCGTCGGGGTTCATCCCCGCGGCGGGCTCGTCCAGGAGCAGGAGCTTCGGATCCAGGGCCAGGGCCCGCACGATCTCCAGGCGGCGCTGGAGGCCGTAGGGAAGGTTGTTCGCCTGGACGTCCCGGCGCTCCGTAAGTCCCATGATGGAAAGGAGGTCCTCCGCCTTGGCCCGCAGGGCCTTCTCCTCCCGGACGAACCGGGGGAGCCGGAAGAGGGCCTCGGGGATGGTGTACCGGGCGCTCATGTGGCAGGCGGTGAGCACGTTCTCGTACACCGAAAGGTTCTTGAAGAGGCGGATGTTCTGGAAGGTCCTCGTGATCCCCCGGTCCGCGATCCGGAAGGGCTCCAGGTTGGTGATCTCGGATCCCCGGAAGGAGACGGTCCCCTCCGTGACCTTGTACACCCCCGTGATCAGGTTGAAGATGGTGGTCTTGCCGGCCCCGTTCGGCCCGATGAGGCCGGAGATTCCGCCCTCCCGGACCGAGAAGCTCACGTTGTCCACCGCGGCCAGGCCTCCGAAGCGTTTGGTCAGGCCCCGGATCTCCAGGATTCCGCTCATCGGGATCCTCCTTCCGCGGTTTCCCGGGCGGCTTCCGCCCGGAGGGCCAGCCGGGCCCTCCGTTCCGCCAGGATCTTCCGGATGCCCGAGGGGGTCAGCTCCATGCCTCCCAGGAGTCCCTGGGGCCGGCTGATCATGATCAGGATGACCGCGGCCCCGTAGAACACCAGGCGCCAGATCTCGAAGAAGCGGAGGACCTCCGGCAGGGCGGTTAGCAGCAGGGCCCCCAGGACCGAGCCGGAGATGGACCCCAGGCCGCCGAAGATGACGATGATGATGAGCTCCGTCGACTTGGTCAGGTTGAAGATCTTCGGGTTGATGAAGGTGAGGTAGTTCCCCAATAGGACCCCCGCGGCTCCCGCCAGGATAGCGCTGATCACGAGGCTCACCATCTTGTACCGGAACACGTCGATCCCCGTCACCTGGGAGGCGAGCTCCTCCTCCCGGATCGCGATCATGTTGCGCCCGTGCCGGGACTTCACCAGGTTCGCCACCAGGATGACGGCCACCACGTCCACCGCCAGGATGATCCAGATGTCGCCCATGTCCCGGGTGGCGCCGAGGGGCCAGCCCCGGGAACCGCCGAAGCGCTGGACGTTGTTGAAGACGAGGCGGGTCGCCTCCCCGAATCCCAGGGTGGCGATGCAGAAGTAGTCGCCCTTCAGGTTCAGGGTGATTCGCCCGACCAGCCAGCTGACCAGCCCCGCCGCGGCGCCTCCCCCCAGGACGCCCACTATGAGAGGCAAGCCGAGTCCGGGGATGTCCCGCGCCGGGGAGACCGTCAGGAAGGCCCCGACGTAGGCCCCGATGGCCATGAAGCCCGCGTGCCCGAAGGAGAAGAGCCCCGTGAAGCCGGTGAGGAGGGACAGGCCGAGGACGGCCACGAGGTTGATGCCGGCGAGCATCAGGATGCCGAGTGTGTAACTGCTCATGCCGTCCTCCTACGCCTTGTCCTCGACCGTCTTGCCCATGATGCCCGTGGGCCGGACGATGAGGACTCCGATCAGGATCACGAAGGCGATGAGGTCCCGGTACTGGGACGAGAGGTACCCCGCCACCAGGGTCTCGATCACGCCCAGCAGGACGGATCCCAGGACCGCCCCGGGCAGGCTGCCCAGCCCGCCGAAGACCGCCGCTATGAAGGATTTCAGGGTGATGTTTCCGATGGTCGGATAGACCATGTATTTCATCCCGTAGAACACCCCCGCGACCCCCGCGAGGAAGCCGCCCAGGGCGAAGACCAGGATGACCACGCTGTCCGTGTTGATGCCCATGAGGGCGCTGGCTTTCATGTTGTAGGCGGAGGCCTGGATGGCCTTGCCCAGCCGGGTCCGCTCGATGAAGAGGACCAGGAGGGCCAGGCAGCCCGCGGAGACGAGGAACATGATCAGGTCGAGCCTTCCCAGGGCGAGCTGTCCGATGGCTATGGGCTCGCGGGGGATGATGGGAGGATAGGGCTTGGGATTCGGCCCGATCGTCGCGATGACGAAGTTCTCCAGGAACATGGAGGCTCCCATCGCGGAGATGATGAAGTAGAGGAACGGCGCCTTGCGGTCCCGAAGGGGCTTGTAGGCGATCCGTTCCAGGACGATGGCGACCAGGGCGGTCCCCGCGGTCGCCAGCACGAAGGCCGCCGCGAAGGGCAGCCCGAAGGTCGTGAGGCCGAAGAATCCGAAGTAGGCGCCCAGCATGATCACTCCCCCGTGGGCGAAGTTGGAGAAGTTCATGATGCTGTACACGAGGGAATATCCGACGGCCATCAGCGCGTAGACCGAGCCGATGGACAGTCCGTTGGTGAGCTGTTGGAGGAATTGGATCATGGCGCCCCCGATCTTGCAGGAATAGGGGAAGGGCCGGCCCCTCGGTCGCCCGATGAAGCCGGCCCTCCGGTTGACCGCTTACTGGGCGGCGTAGTTCTCGAGGAACTTGTACTGGCCGTCCACGATCTTGATGATCGCGGCGTCCTTGCCCTCGGGGTTGTGGGTGGTCGGGCTGATCTTGATGCGCCCGGTGATACCCTGGATGTCCGTGCTCTCGAAAGCCTTGGCCAGGGCCTCTCCGTCCACCTTGCCGGCGCGCTGGAGCCCGTCGACGAGCATGAGGACCGCGTCGTGGACCAGGTAGCCGTTGAGCTCGGTGTCCTTGCCGTACTTGGCCTTGTAGCGGGCCTTGTAGTCCTGGACGGTGGGCTGGTCGTAGTCCAGGTGGTTCACGAAGATCCCGCCCTCGACGGCTTTGCCGCCGAGCTTGAACAGGTCGGGTGAAGGCCATCCGTCGCCGCCCATGAAGGTGGCGGTGATGCCGAGCTCCCGGGCCTGGGTCGCGGACAGGGCGACCTCGGTGAAGAAGTAGGGCATGAAGATGACTTCGGGATTCGCGGCCTTGATCTTGGAGAGCTGGGCGCGGAAATCCTTGTCCCCGGCGGTGAAGCCTTCCTTGGCCACGATCTTGCCGCCCTTGCCCTCGAAGGACTTCACGAAGAACTCCGTGAGGCCCTGGGAGTAGTCGTCGGACACGTCGTAGAGGACCGCGGCGTTCCGGGCGTTGAGCTTGTCGTAGGCGTAGCCGGCGGCCACGGCGCCCTGGTAGGGGTCGATGAAGCAGACGCGGAAGTTGTACGGCTTCACCTTGCCGTCCTGGACCGTGACCTTCGGGTTGGTCGCGACGGTGGCGATGTCCGGGACCTTGGCCTGCTCCAGGGTGGAGGCGATGGGTATCGCGTTGCCGGAGGCGTTGGGGCCGAGGATGGCCACGACCTTGTCCTGGGAAACCAGGCGGTTCGTGACGTTCACGGCTTCCTGGGCGTCGCCCTTGTTGTCGTACCCGATGGCCTCGAGCATGTACTTCTTGCCGCCGACCTCGATGCCGCCCTTGGCGTTGTACTCCTCGAAGAGCATCTTCACCGTATTGAACTCGTTCTCTCCCCACACGGCCTGATCGCCGGTGAGGGCGCCGAACCAACCCACCTTGATGGTGTCGGTCTTCTGCTTGCCGCCGCAGCCGGCAAGAACCAACGCGATCGCCAGGACGACGAACGCGGCTTTCCGGAAGTTCATGAAGCCTCCTTGAACTTTCCATTGGAAACCATGACGTTTGGAACAACTGTCCCTACGGACAGGCCGCACCAGTATATAGCCGAGTTCGGGAGGATTCAATACAAAAAAGATGATTTCCCATGTAGAAACGCCCGGAAGGACGGCCGGAAGCCGGGGCTTTTCCCGCTATCGGGACCGGTACTCCAGCACCGCGGGAAGGGAAAGGTCCGAGGGGGACTTGGCCTGGGCGGCGAAATAGGCCAACCGGCCGACCAGGGCCTCCAGGAAGGGCATGGCGTCTCCGGCCGGGGGGGGCACCTCCGCCAGGATCCAGTAGGAGGAGTCCCGGAGGGCGTAGGCCGTACCGGGCCCCTCCCCGGTCTCGACGGGCCGGGAGTACGCCCGGGTCCGGGTTCCCGCCGGAGATCGGAACGGGAGTTCCGCCCACTCCGGGGGCAGATAGAGCTCCTCCCGGATTACCCAGACCCGGATGAGGCCCGCGGACGGACGATACTCCCCGTACAGGGCGGGAAGGGAGTTCGCCGGCAGGTACGGAATGCCCCGGACCGGGAGGGTGCCCCGGACCAGGACCGCCCGGGCGGAGGTGGTCTGGGAAGCCGCGGCCTGCGAGGCCAGAAGGCATACCGTGAATCCGAGGGCCGCGGCGACCAGCCGGGAAGTCCGCCGTCGCTTCGCCCGTCCAGCGGCGGCTAGAGGCCTTCGGCCCAGCATCCCGCTCCTCATCTCCCCTCCGTGCTCTCCGTGAACACCGTGGTGGATTCCGGATTTCCGTACGCTATTCGACGGTGACACTCTTGGCCAGGTTCCGGGGCTGGTCCACGTCCCGGTTCAGCTCCAGGGCGCAGAAGTACGCGAAGAGCTGGAGGGGCGCCGACAGGAGGAAGGGATAGAACCTCTCGTCGATCCGGGGCACCCCGATGAAGTCGTCCGCGAGCTCCCGGACCTCCTCGTCCCCCTCGACCCCGAAGGCGATGACCGGGCCGCCCCGGGCCTTGATCTCCTTCATATTGCTCAGGGTCTTCTCCCGCAGGAAGTCGTCGGGGACCAGGAAGACGCTGGGAGTCTCGGGATTCACCAGGGCGATGGGTCCGTGCTTGATCTCCCCCGCCCCGTAGCCCTCCGCGTGGATGTAGGAAATCTCCTTGAGCTTGAGGGCTCCCTCCAGGGCCAGCGGGTACATCAGGTTCCGGCCCATGAAGAGGAAATCCCGGGCCTTGGCGTACTTCTTGGCGATCCCCTGGATCTGGTCCCGGAGGGTCAGCGTCTCGGCCACCTTGTCCGGCACGGACTTGAGGGCTTCCATGAAGCGCCGGCCTTCCTGGGGGCTCATGTCGTGCATGCGGGCCAGGAGGAGGGTGAGGGTGTAGAAGGCGGCCAGCTGGCTCGTGAAAGCCTTGGTGGACGCCACGGCGATCTCGGGTCCCGAGTGCACGTAGACGCCCCCGTCGCTCTCCCGGGCG
>CALMRC010000059.1 GCA_937873275.1 uncultured Spirochaetota bacterium | reverse complement strand
GACTTTGAGCCTACTCAACTACATTATCCGACGACTCCTATTCATGGTGTTCGTCCTGTTCGGCGTCAGCATCCTCGTGTTCGGGGTCCTGATGCTCATACCGCCGGGGATGCGGGTCGCCGCCTACGTGACCGGCGAGAAAGTCCCGCCCGAGGCGATCGACCGGATGATCGAGCAGTACGGACTGCGCGACCCCGCGCCGATCCAGTACGTGCGATGGCTGGGCAAGGTGGCCAAGGGAGACCTCGGCTACTCCACCACCGCGGAAGGCCCGGTCGTGGAGGGATTCAAGAAATTCTTCCCGACGACCCTGGAGCTCGTCCTGTACGCGACCCCCCTCATCATCATCGTGGGGATCTGGCTGGGAACCAAGGGGGCCGTGAACAAGGACAAGCCCGTGGATCACTTCATCCGGGTCCTGTCCATCATCGGCTACAGTCTGCCGACCTTCTGGCTCGGACTGATCCTGCTGATGTTCTTCTACGGCTTCCTGGGGATCTTCCCCCCGGGCACCCTCTCCGAACGGCTCCGGGACGTGATCTTCGATCCCAATTGGAAAAACGTCACCGGCCTCCTTACCGTCGACGGAATCATCAACGGACGCTGGGACGTCGTCCTGGACTCCCTCTACCACCTGGCCCTGCCCATCCTCAACCTGATCATCCTGGACAGCGCCCTCATCATGCGCCTGACCCGGTCCAGCATGCTGGATTCCCTGGGGCAGGACTACATCCGGACCGCCCTGGCCAAGGGCGCCAGCAAACACGTCATCGAGAACGTGCACGCCCGGCGGAACGCCATGCTCCCGGTCATCACCATCTCGGGCGTCCTGTTCGCCGGCATGCTGGCGGGCATGGTGATCACGGAGACCATCTTCGTACGCAAGGGAATAGGCTGGTGGATGGCCCGGGCGGCCCTCCAGCTGGACGTATCGGCCATCATGTTCAACGTCCTGTTCCTGGGGGCCGTGTACGTCGTCCTCAACCTCATCGTCGACCTGATCTACGCCGCCATCGACCCGCGCGTACGACTGTCGTAGGAAGGATGCCCATTCATGAGTAACGAGAACGCGCAGATCATCGAAAAGCCTTCCGCGCACCCGCTGTGGAAGGAATTCGCCTTCTCGATGAAGAGGCTCTTCAAGAACCCCCTGACCATCATCGGGGCGTCGATCATCCTCTTCTTCCTGATCCTGGCGATTTTCGCGCCCCTCCTGGCGCCCCCGCCCCGGCCCTTCGATCCCTACCTCATGCCCCACAAGGGCTGGGACATGACCCCGTCGCCGCCCTCCGCGGACAACTGGCTGGGCACCCTGCCCTCCCAGTACGACATCTTGTACGGCATCATATGGGGAACCCGGAACGCCTTCCGGATCGGCCTGGCCGTGGTCGCGGCCAACCTGATCGTGGGACTCATCCTGGGGGCCCTGGCCGGGTACTTCGGCGGCATCGTGGACGAGATCATCATGCGGATCGCGGACATATTCTACGCGATCCCGACCCTGGTGATGGCCATGGCCCTGGTGGTGGCGATAGGAAGGGGGCTGACGTCCATCGTCCTGGTGCTGATCATACTGGGCTGGCCCACCTACACCCGGGTCATCCGGTCGGACATCCTGGTGATCCGGAACATGGACTACATCATGGCGGCCCGGGCCTCCGGGGTCTCCCACCTCCGGATCATCATGCGGCACATCATGCCCAACTCCGTCTTCTCCATCATCATCGTCGCCTCCATGAACGTCGGCGTCACCATCCTGGTGGCCGCCGCCCTCTCCTTCCTCGGCCTGGGCTCCGACACGGGCTACGCCGACTGGGGGGCCATGGTCTCGACCTGCCGCGACTTCATCGTCGGGCCGCCGGAGAACCGGCTGGCCTACTGGTACCTGGTGTTCATACCGGGATTCACGATCGCCCTGTTCGTTCTCGGTTGGAACCTCCTCGGGGACGCTATCCGGGACGTCTTCGATCCGCGCATGAGGAGGAGGTAGCCCTTGGAGAAGCTAATCGAGACCAATGAACTGTACACGAACTTCAACACCTTCGAGGGGGTCGTCAAGGCCCTGAACGGGGTGGGAGTCGTGGTGAACGAGGGCGAGACCTACGGCCTCGTCGGGGAATCCGGCTGCGGCAAGAGCGTGACCGTGCGGTCCATGATGCGGATCGTCCAGGCCCCGGGCAAGATCGAGTCCGGGAAGGTCGTTCTCTTCTTCCGGGCCGAGGACCGCAGCAAGGGCATCGACATCATCGACCGGAGCGAGGCCTACATGACCTCCATCCGCGGCGACTCCATTTCGATGATCTTCCAGGAGGCCTCCACCTCCCTGAACCCGGTGCTGAGCATCGGGTACCAGGTGGGCGAGAGCTTCCACTACCACCGCCGCCCCCAGATGCTCAAGGAGACGATCGCGGAGCTGGACGCCGAGATCGGCGGCAAGCTCCCCCCCCTCTCCAAGGCCTGGCGCTCCGTCACGAAACGCCTCCTGGCCCGGGAACTCCGGGAGCGGGAGGCCTACGACGCCCGGATCGACGAGATCGACAAGGAGCTCTACGCCCTGGAGGAGCAGGAAGGCGCGGGGGACGTCAGCAAGAAGCGGGACCTGAACGCCCGCCGGGACGCCCTCCAGGACCACAGCGCCCTCACCGGATTCTTCATGGGTGTGCCCTTCCTCAAGCGGTACCGCAAGCGGCTCGAGAAGACCGTGCACCGCCACGTGGTGGAGCTCCTGCGCACCCTGGGGGTCCCGAACCCCGAGCGGATCGCGGACGCCTACCCCCACGAGTTGTCCGGCGGCATGCAGCAGCGCATCGTCATCGCGATCGCCCTCGCCTGCCATCCGGTCCTCCTCATCGCCGACGAGCCCACGTCCAACCTGGACGTCACCATCCAGGCGCAGATCATCGACCTCATCAAGCGGCTCAAGGAAGCCACGATCTCGTCGGTGCTCTTCATCACCCACGACCTGGGCTTGGTCGCGGAAGTCTGCGACCGGGTGTCGGTCATGTACGCCGGGGACGTCTCCGAGACCGCGGCGGTGCAGGAACTCTTCAAGAAGCCCCTGCACCCCTATTCCCAGGGCCTATTGAACTCGGTGCCCAAGGTCGAGCAGGACGGCGAGCTGGCCACGATCCCCGGGGCGGTGCCCAACCTGATCGTCCCCCCCACCGGCTGCCGGTTCCACCCGCGCTGTCCGAAGAAGATGGACGTGTGCTCCGCGTCCAAGCCCCCCATGATCGAGTGGGCCCCCGGGCACTGGGTCGCCTGCCATCTCTACACGGACGGTAAACGATGAGCGATACACTTCTGGACATTCGCGATCTCTACAAGTACTACCCCGTCACCGGCGGAGTCTTCCGCAAGCACGTCGCCGACGTGAAGGCCGTCGACGGCGTGAACCTCCAGATCAAGCGGGGCGAGTGCGTGGGCCTCGTGGGCGAGTCGGGCTGCGGCAAGACCACCCTGGGCAAGACCATCCTGCGCCTCCACGAGTCCACCTCGGGCCGGATCTACTTCGACCAGAACCCGGACAAGATCGAGGAGGTCGAACGGCTCCTGGCCGCCCCGGAGACCGCGGGACAGGCCAAGGCGGCCCTGGCGGAGATGGACATCACCAAGATGGACGGCACCCGCCTCCGGGCCCTCCGCCGGCAGATGCAGATCGTCTTCCAGGATCCGTCGAACTCCCTGGACCCCCGCATGCTGATCCGGGACATCATCGCCGAGCCCCTGGAGGCCCAGAACCTGGTCAAGGGCGCGGACGTGGACAAGCGGGTGCTGGAACTCCTGGACATCGTCGGCATGGGCACCGGCCACCTCAAGCGCTACCCCCACGAGTTCTCCGGGGGACAGCGCCAGCGCATCGCCATCGCCCGGGCCCTGGCCACCAATCCCAAGTTCGTGGTCATGGACGAGCCGACCTCGGCCCTGGATGTCTCCGTGCAGGCCCAGATCCTGAACCTGCTCAAAAAGCTCCAGCGGGACTTCCAGCTCACGTACCTCTTCGTGACCCACCACCTCCTGGTCGTGAAATACACCAGCGACCGGATCGTGGTCATGTACCTGGGCAAGGTCGTGGAGAACGGCCCCACGAAGCAGATCTTCGAGAAGCCCCTGCACCCCTACACCAAGGCCCTGCTTTCGGCCATCCCCGTGCCGGACCCGACCACGAAGCGGGAGAAGATCATCCTGACCGGGGACGTGCCGAACCCGGTCAATCCGCCCAAGGGCTGCCGCTTCCACCCCCGCTGCTCCTACGCCCAGGAGATCTGCCGGACCCAGGAGCCCGCCCTCGACCCGACCGGGATGGACGGCCACACCGTGGCCTGCCACCGCTGGAAGGAAATTTAAGGAACCCGGGAGGATCGGCGCCCCGCGCGCCGGCCCCCCCGACGGGCCGCCCCCGAGCCGACCGGGCTCCCGGGCGGCCCGTCGCTTTCACCCGGAGCCCCGCCGGCCGCCCCGGGACGCCGCCTTGCCCCTCCGCCCCCCTCCGGGGTAGAGTCCTCCCATGCGCCGGATCCCCGCCGTCCTTCTTTCCCTGGCCCTGTCGTGGATGTCGGCCGCCCAGGACGGCGCCCCGGCTTCCCCGGGACCGGCGCCCCTCGTCCCCCTCCCCTCCGCGGCAATCCGACCCCTATCCGACGCCCTCCCCGCCCCGGTCCTCCCGAAGGAGATCCGTCTAGGCGACGCCCTGGTCGTCTGGGTGCCCCGTCCGGAGTCCGACGGGTCCGGGGAGGCGGTCCTGC
>CALMRC010000058.1 GCA_937873275.1 uncultured Spirochaetota bacterium | reverse complement strand
TTGGCCCGGGGATTCGGGGACCGGACGTCCTGGGAGACCGCCAGCCAGGTTCCCCAGCCGAAGACGGGAAGGAGGGAGATCAGGAAGATGCTCATGTCCGGAGTATATCGAGGGCGGGCGGCCCGGGGATAGTCGGGCGGAAACAGGAGACCTCCCGCCCAGGGGACGATATGTTACCTTTTTACACATGCGGGCGGGTAAATTAAACACAATATTCCCATTCGAAACAATTTTATCCCGTCTGTTACAGGGCCGATACCCATACTCGGTTCACCCCGGGCTTCGGAAAGATGTTTTAATTTATTTTATTATATATATTTATGAATATTCACTTCCGGGCCTGCCCCGGTTTTCTTAAAGTTGGCACGAATCGTGCTCTATAGTAATCGAAACATACGAACCCGGCGCGCGAGCGCCGAAACCGGGGGAAAGCCCCGAGATATCAAGGAGGCGGATATGTATACCAATCGTTGGGAGCCGGCGACGGCCGTGGACTTCTTCGATTCCCTGGACTTTTTCCGGGACGAGATGGAGCGCTGGATGGAAGGCGTGCGGACCCCGGAGGTCCGCGGCATCTTCGACCGGACCCTCTCGCCCGCGGTGGACGTGATCGAGACCCGGGACGCCTTCGTCGTGAGCGCCGACGTACCCGGCATCTCCAAGAAGGACCTCAACATCACCCTGACCGGGACGGTCCTGAGCATCCAGGGGGAGAAGAAGGAGGAGGACAAGGGCGACAAGGGCCGCAAGTTCTTCCGTCGGGAGACCTGGGCCGGGAATTTCCGCCGGACCCTGGACCTTCCGGAGACCGCCGACCCCGAGAAGGTCAGCGCGGACCTGAAGGACGGAGTGCTCACCGTGACGATCCAGAAGCGCGAGGAAGTGAAGCCCCGCCTCATCTCCGTCAACGTCAACTGATTCGGCAAGGAGGAAGCCATGGAAACGACGAAGAGCCTGACCGCCCCGAAGCGGCGGTTCGTCAACCCGGCCTGCTCCATCTGCGAGGATGAGGGCAGGGTCACGGTAACCCTGGAGATGCCCGGGGTCCGCAAGGAGGATCTGGAGATCAAGATCGAGGGCAACGAGCTCGTGGTCCTGGGCAAGCGGACGGAATCCGTCCCGGACGGGACCTTCCTGGTTCGGGAGCGGAGGTCCGGGGATTTCCGGAAGACCTTCACCCTGGACGAGTCCATCGATCACGAGGGCGTGGACGGCCGGCTCGCGGACGGAGTCCTGATCCTGAGCCTCAAGATCAAGGAAGCCGCCCTCCCCCGGAAGATCTCCATCCGGTAAGCGCGAGCAGCTGGAAATACGAAGCCCGGGCATAGCCCGGGCTTTTTATTGCCCGATTCCGGGCAGGATCGTTGACACCCGAACCTCGAACCGCCATAGTCCCTCCATGGGCGTACCGGTGACACAGAAAAGCCCCCCCCTGTCCCTGGAGCGGCGGCAGTACCTCTCCGAACGCTACGGCCTGTCCCACGCGGACCTGGCCCTCCTCCTGGAGGACATCTGGGCCTTCACGGAGGAGACCCCGGAGCGGTACGTCCTGCGCCGGCACTCGGAGCTCCAGAAGCGGGGCTGGACCAACGACGGGATCTTCAAGCGCATCGCGGCGGAGCTGGCAGCCGGGAGATTCTCGGCGGAACCCCTCTCCCTCCGGCAGATACGGCGAATCATATACGGTTGACCGGCGGCGGCCGGAAAAGGAGTCGACATGTGCGGAATCATCGGGTACACGGGACCCCGTAAGGCCCTCCCCCTCCTCCTCCAGGGGCTCCATCTCCTGGAATACCGGGGCTACGATTCCGCCGGGATCGCCCTGGCCACGGAGGGTTCCCTCCGGGTCTTCAAGAAGGAGGGCAAGCTGGAAAACCTGGAGGCGGTCCTGCCCGCCTCCTCGGCGGCCAAGTCCGGCATCGGGCACACCCGCTGGGCCACCCACGGGGTCGTGTCGGACAAGAACGCCCACCCCCACCTGGGCTCCAAGGGACGGGTGGCGGTGGCCCACAACGGCATCCTGGACAACTGGGCGGAGATCCGGAAAGAACTGGAATCCGAGGGGGTCGAGTTCACCAGCGAGACGGACAGCGAGGTGATCGCCCAGTTGGTGGAGCGGGAGCTGGAGACCCGGAAACCCACGGAGGCGGTGATCGCCGCCCTGAAGCGGATCTCCGGCACCTACGGGATCGCCGTCGCCTTCGCGGACAAGCCGGGCCTGATCATCGGGGCCCGTAACGGGAGCCCCCTGGCCATCGGGATCGGCGACGGGGAGGCCTTCCTGGCCAGCGACCCCTCGGCCTTCGCTTCCCACACGAGGAAGGCCGTCTTCCTCCAGGACGGGGACATCGCCGTGCTCCAGGCCAAGTCTTGGGAGATCAGGAACCTCCGGGGAGAACTTTCCGACCGGGAGGCCGAGACCCTGCCCGCCCGGACCGCGGAAGGGGACAAGGGAATCCACCCGGACTTCTTCCTCAAGGAAACCTTCGAGCAGCCCCAGGCGGTGGCCCGGGCCCTGGGAAACGGCGGGCGCCTGGTCAAGGATCTGGGCACGGCCAAGCTGGGCGGCCTGGACATGTCCCCCCGGGACATCCAGGGAATCCGCGAGATCGTCTTCGTGGCCATGGGCACGGCCCTGCACGCCGCCCTGATCGGCGCCCGGATCGTGGAGGCCTGGGCCCGGATCCCCTCCCGGGCGGAGGACGCCAGCGAACTCCGCTCCGCCAATCCCATCGTGAACAAGGACACCCTGTACGTCGCGGTCAGCCAGTCCGGGGAGACCGCGGACACCCTGGCGGCGGTGCGGGAGATCCAGATGAAGGGCGGCCGGACCATCGGAATCGTGAACGGCGTCGGCTCCACCCTGGCCCGGCTCTGCGGAAGCGGCATCTACGTGCACGCGGGGCCCGAGCATTCCGTGGCCGCCACCAAGTCCTGGAGCGCCCAGATCGTGTGCTCCGCCCTCCTGGCCCTGGCCGTCGGCCGGTCCCGGTACCTCTCCCTGGGGGACGGACGCCGGGTCGTGGAGGAACTCGAGGCCCTCCCGGGCAAGATCGAGCAGGCCTTGGCCCTGAAGTCCCGGGTGGACGACCTGGCCCGGCGATGGAGCCGCTCCACCAGCACCCTCTTCCTGGGCCGGGGGGTCCTCTACCCCGCGGCCCTGGAGGGGGCCCTGAAGCTCAAGGAGATCAGCTACGTACACGCGGAGGGCTTCGCCGGCGGCGCCCTCAAGCACGGTCCCCTGGCCCTGGTAAGCCCGGAGGTCCCGACCTTCGCACTCCTGGCGGACGGGGAGACCTTCGACCGAACCCTGTCCAACATGTCCGAGGTTCGAGCCCGGAAGGGCCCGGTCGTCGCGGTGACCAACCGGGACGACCCGAGGCTGGCGGACGCGGCCGACGAGGTCCTGGTGGTGCCGCCCTCCCTGGAGGTCCTCGCTCCCGTGCTGGAGTCGATTCCCCTCCAGCTGTACGCCCGGGCGGTGGCCTCGGAGCTCGGACGGGACGTCGACCGGCCCCGGAACCTGGCCAAGAGCGTCACCACCGAGTGATGGCCTCCCGGTACCCCGGCTCCGGCCGGTCCGGGGGGAGCGGGACCGGATTTCGGCAAAATTGACTTTTACGGATTTTTTTTATAAAATGGCACTACAATATGAGCAATTCCCCGGCCGTAGAGTTCAAGGTGGACCAGAGGGTCGTCTATCCCAGCCAAGGGGTGGGCCGTATCACCTCCATAACCGAGAAGAAGTTCAAGGACGTGGCGGTCCTCTACTACATCATCTACCTGGAATTCTCCGACATGACCGTCATGGTCCCGGTGGACAAGGCCCGGGACCTGGGCATCCGGCCCATCGTTCCCAAGGACGAGGCCCTGAAGGCCCTGAACTTCATCGCCGAGGAATACGCCCCCATCCCCTCGGACTGGAAACTCCGGTACCAGATGAACCTGGACCTCCTCAAGAAGGGGTCCGTGATGGACATCGCCTCCGTCGTCCGGTCCCTCTACCACCGCTCCAAGATCAAGGAACTCCCCATCCTGGAGCGGAAGCTCTACGACTCCGCCCTCAACCTCCTGCAGGACGAGGTGTCCTTCTCCCTGTCCAAGCCGAAGGAGGAGATCTCGGAGATCATCCGCCAGAAGCTGGAAGGCTGATCGGCCGGGCTAGGGTTCCCGGGCCGTCCTCCGGATGGAATCGAACAGGGAAGCGAACCGGGACTCCTCCCGGTAGAACACCAGGGGATAGCCCGGGGGCGCCTCCAGGCTGACCGGACCGCCCCGAAAGGTGCGGGTGGTCCAGAAGTGGACCCACCGGTCCGGCGGTAGCCAGGCCTCCTTGAGGACCTGTCCCGCCCGGAACACCGGGGCGACCAGGAGATCCCGGCCGTACAGGTATTGATGCCCGATGCGGCGGGCCGAGGGATCCTCCTCGTAGTGCGTCCAGAGGTGGCGGATCGGCGGAAGTCCGCCGTCCACGCAATCCCGGGCCGCCGCGGCATGGTAGGGTTCCAGGGCGGCGAAGACCCCCGCCATCCGGGCGAAATGCCGAAGGGTGCGGGGATCCGTCCAGTACTGGCTGTCCGCCCGGGGACGGCTTCCCTCCTGGGTCCGGAAGATCGGAGAAAAGGCCGCCATCTCGAACCAGCGCTCCAGACATTCCGGAGTCCGGTGCCGTAGGGTGCCGGACACGCAACCGCCGGCGTCGAAATGCCAGAACCCACCGCCGGACAGTCCCGCCGAAAGGCCCGCGGGCACCACGCTGGAAATCCCGGAGGCGTCGTTGAAGTCCGAGGTCTGGGTTCCCGCCCAGAATCCGGATGCCAAGGCCGAAGATCCCGCCCAGCCGGACCGGAGGAACGCCGCGGCTTCCCCGCCGGCCCCCGCCTCGTCGATCGCCTCCCGGCTCGCCCGGGCCCAGAGCACGGGCCAACGGTTGCGGGCGTCCCGGGGACGCTCCCCGGAATGCAGGACCGTGTCCTCCGGCAGACACTCCCCGAAATCCGCCAGCCATCCCGACATCCCGGCTCCGAGCAGGCGTTCCCGGAGAACGTCCTTCATCCACCGGAAGGCCCGGGGGTTCGTAAGGTCGACCAGGACGGCTTGCTGGGAGCCCGTCCCGAAGCGGTAGTCCCCCCCGAAGGGGTACCGGACGCAGTACCCGCGATCCCGGATTTCCGCGTAGAGGCTCCCGTCCGCGGCCAGGAAGGGATTGACGTACCCCAGGAATCGGACCCCCTCCGACCGGAGGGATGCGATGAAGCCGGGCAGATTCGGGTACAGGCCGGGATCGGCGGTCCAGTTCCAGTACGGCTGGACCCCCTGCCGGGAGGAACGGCTTCCGCACCAGTCCCGGACCCATACCGCCGCCACCGGGACCCCCGCCCCGCGGGCGGCTTCCAGTTTCCGGCGCACCTCATCCTCCCCTCCCCCCAGGCCGAGGATGACTCCCCGGCGGATCCACGCCGGGAGGGCGGGGGGCCTACCGACGTGGCGGGAAAGGGCGGAGACGGTTTCCGCGGCGCTGTCCCCCCAACCGAGGAGGATCCGGCGGGGCATCCCCCGGAACTCCAGCACCGTGTGGCGGGGAGACCGGAAGTCGAACCGGGCATAGGCCGGCGCGTCCGCGTAGACCCAATACCTCTCGGTGGAGATGAAGGAGGGATGGGGGAAATAGGTCGAATCGGGGTCCCGTGCCTTCCTGCGAAGGCTCGCGGGTTGGGGCAGCGGGCAGGTTCCCCGGCTCCGGCCCCGGTCCTCCACCCGGAGGTCCACCGACCGCCCCTTGAGGTCCAGGGGACCGAAACGCTCCCCGCATCCGAAGATCGATTCTCCGGGCACCGCCGCCAGGCGGAACCGGAACCGGTCGTAGCGATCGCTCGGGCGGGTGAAGTCGAGACACAGGACCCCCCCGGTCGTTCCGGCGGCCAGGCGAAGGCCTCCCTCGAACTCGACGACCGCGGCATCGGGACCGGACTCCTCGATCCGGAATTTCCGGAGCGGGCGGTACTGGACCCTCCCCTCCCGGCCGCCGGCGCCGGAGATCCGGCCGCCCGGGGACCCGCAGGCCCCCAGTTCCGCGCAGGGCCTGCGGACCGAGTGGACAACCACCGGACGGCCGTCCACGCTGAGGGTGAATCCATCGGGACCGGTTTCCAGGGCGATCACGGCAGCCCCCTCGGGGAGATTCAGCGCTCGAAGAGGCGCACCATCTCGGGATTGTGGAAGAGTTCCGCGTATTTCCGGGCGGAGAAGCCGAGCTTGTCCACCGCGTCGGGATCGGCTCCGTAGGAAAGAAGCTTGCGGCAGAGGGCGACGTCGTTCCGCCCTACCGCGATCACGAGGGCGGTCTGCCCGTCCTTGCTGGAGAGGTTGGGGTTGGCGCCCCGTTTGAGCAGGTAGTCCACCGCCTCCGAACTGCCGGCGGCCGTCGCGTCCATGAGGGCGGAATATCCCCGGTCCTCGCTCTGGAGATCCAGGGCCGCCCCGTGCTCCACCAGGAGCTCCGCGACGGCCTGGTGCTTGTTCCGTAGGGCCAGGCCCAGCAGGGTCACCCCGGCCCGGTCCCGCATGTCCGGGATCATGCCGGCCTTGAGGAAGAGCTCCACCGCCTTCACGTCCCCCTGGCGGCAGCAATCCGCCAGGGACTCGGACCGGTAGGGAATCCCCAACTCCAGGAGGGAGGACCGTGCCCGGCTCCGGCCTTCCCGGACCAGCCACTCGGCGCGTTCGGTCTCGTAGTAGGCGGCGACCCGGTCCAGGGTATCCAGGACGGGGACTCCGGTCAGGTACCCGGGGATCCGGATGCCCGAATCCCGGCGGTACACGGCCAGGCGCTTGTCGTTCCCCAGGCACCACCCCCCGGTGAAGGCGAACCAGGTTGAACGGGCGCTGTCCCGGGAAATCGTCAGCAGGATGTGGGACGCCTTCCGGATACGGAACTCCAGGGGCATCCGGGTCTCGTCCTCCCAGGAGGGGCTCAGCTTGAGGGCGTAGGCGGAGATGCCCGCCTTCCCGAGATGCCGGAGAAGAGCCAGGGCGCGCGACGCGTCCGAGGATTCAAGCAGAACGGCGACTTCCAAGTCTCGGCACTCCTGGGTGGCGGGATCGACCGGACGGCGAGCCGCCCCGGAAGGGCCGGGGGGCTCCCTTAGTTCTTCGGCAGGTTCACGGCGATTCCTTAACGGAACGGTCGGCGATACCCGGGCCCCTCGTCAGAGCCCGCGCTCCTTCAGGACCGCCCGATTCCGCTCCGCCCGATCCTTGGTCAGGGTGTTCAAGCTCCGGAAGACCAGCACCCCCGCCACGAGGAAGAGGGCCGGCATGAGGGCCGTGTGGACGCGAATGCCCGTCACGGCCGCGGCGGACCGGGGATTCCGGGCGAACCCCGTGGCGGCATGGACGGCCCAGAAGCTCACGGCCTGGACGGCGTAGGAAAGCCGGCCCGCGAAGGCCCGGAAGCCCAGGTAGACGCCTTCTTCCCGCTTGCCGGTCCGGACCACGATCCCGTCCACCACGTCCGCCAGGGCGGGACCGATGAGGAGCCAGAATCCGCCGAAGGCGGTCCCCCAGAAGAACATCGCCGCCGCGAAGGCCTCGTAGCTGCGGGCGGCCAAGAGGGGCAGGCAGAAGACCGCGAGGACCACGGCCGCGGCCTGGAGAAGCCCCTGGGTGTCTCCCTTCCGGCGGAGCAGGGTGGTCCAGACCGGAACGGCGGCCAGGGCCCCCAGGAGCATCGCCGCGAAGATCAGGGTAGTGCTCCGGCCCCCCAGGACGTAGTCCCCCACGTAGTGGATGGACGCGGTCATCGAGATGGTGGCGGACTGGTAGAAGAAGAAGAGGAGGATGAAGGCCAGGAAGTCCCGGTCCTTGAGGGATTCCCTTAGTCGGGCGAAGAATCCGGGTTCCTCGGACTTGCGGGCCGTCTGCTCCAGGTAGCGGCGGATCATGGACGGAGTCTCCCGGACCCCCGGCAGGAGGACCAGGGCCGCCGCCAGGGCGACGGCCGCGAAGATCCACGAATTGGTCGTATAGGATGCCGGATTCCCGTAGCGGATCACCAGGGTCGGCAGGATGGCCCCTCCGGCTATGCCCAGGACCCCCACGAGGGTCGCGATGCCCGCCGCCTTCGCGCGCTCCCCGGTTTCCCGGAACCGGTCCGGGAAGACGGACTGGTAGTTCAATTCCCAGACGGAATAGAGGCCGTCGTAGAGGCACACGGAGAACACGAGCCACCCGAACAGGAGGGCCGGACGGCCCCCGCCCGCCAGGGCCCGGGGCGGGGAGAAGATCAGGATGAAGGACAGGGCGCTCAAGGCCGTTCCCCCGACGATCCAGGGGAAGCGCCGGCCGAGCCGGGACGCCCAGGGGGTGGGACGGGCCGTGAGGTAGCCGATCAGGGGGTCGTTAACGGCGTTCCACAGGGAATAGAGGATCACCCCCGCGGCCACGAGGCCCGCGGAAAGCCCCAACTCGGTCTCGTAGTACTTGAACACCAGGGCCGCGAAGCCCCCGGTCAGGAACTCGGCCAGGAACTTTCCCATACCGTAGCTGGCCATGGTCGGAAAGCCCGCCCGCTCCCCTCGATCCGCACCCTTCGCGTCCGTCATCGTTGGATCCTCCGGTACAGGAGAGTACCCTCCCGGGACCGCGCGGGCAAGGACCGGAATCCGGAGGGGAACTTTTTTCCCCCGGTTCGGGTAATTCCGTCCCGCTCCCCGGAAATCCGCGGGGCCCGTCGGTCCCCGACCGCCTTCGCGCCTTCGAGCGCCCGGTTTTCCGCGTCCAGGAAGACCGGCGGAGGGCGAATCGAGGATTCCCACGGTTGGCACGTTTTTTGCTATATAGTGTTCATCCTATATCCGGGTATTCCCGGAAACCGGAAGACAATACTCGTTGGAGGAACGATATGAACAAGAAACGGATCATCGCGCTCTTGGCCCTCGCGGGCATCGTGGTCGCCGCCTTCGCGTCGAGCGCCGCCTGGGGCTCCGCCGGGGCCGCCGCCGCGTCCGCGGGGGATCTCACCATCGACTCCATGCTGGCCTACGCCATCCAGGACGAGTACCTGGCCCGGGCGGAGTATATCGCCATCCAGGAGCGGTTCGGGGTCCAGAGCCCCTTCTCGAACATCCAGCGCTCCGAGGAGAGCCACATCGCCTGGCTGGTCGACGCGTACAAGGCTAACAAGCTGCCGGTCCCCTCGGACGAGGCCCGTCGATACGTGAAGGTTCCCGCGTCCCTCAAGGAAGCCTTCCGGACCGGGGTGGACGCGGAGATCGCGAACATCGGGATGTACGAGACCTTCCTGGCCCACCCGCTCCTGGCACGGCCGGAAAACGCGGCCCTCCGGGACCTCTTCGCCCGGCTCCGGGACGCTTCCAAGAACCATCTGCAGGCGTTCCGCACGGGCCTGGCCCGGTACTGAGACAAGCCCGGAGTCGGCCGCCCGCGGGGCTCCCGGGCTTCTCGGGCGTCCCGTCCGAACCTCCCCGAAGCCCCCGGCCTTTCGCCGGGGGCTTCTTTACGCCCCCCGGCCCGCCCGCAGCCAGGGGCAGAGCCGGCGCTCCGCCCGATCCGCGAGGGCGAAGAGCCCCAGGGCCAGGAGGGAGAGGCAGACGATGCCGGCGAAGGTCGTCCGGTAGTCCGCCATGGCGTAGGCGTTCATGATGAGGTAGCCCGCCCCGTACCGGGTCGCGTAGTTTTCCGCGAAAAAAAGGGCCGACAACCCCATGCCCAGGCCCAGGCGGAGGGAGGTGAAGACCCGGGGCAGGACCGCCGGGAGGTAGAGATGCCTCAGGAGTCCCGGCCGGCGCAATCCCAGGGAACGGGCCGCCAGGAAGAGGGGTCCGGGGATCTCCGCGATCCCGTCCCGGACGGAGACGACGGTCTGGAAGACCGCCACGGAGGCGACGAAGAGGATCTTGGAGAGGTCGCCGATCCCGAACAAGATCATGAACACCGGAAGGAAGGCGATCTTCGGGACCGGGTGGAGGATCCGGACCGCGGACCCCAGGATACGCTCGGCCTTCCGGCTCGCCCCCAGGGCGATCCCGAGCCCCGTGCCCGCCAGGATCTGCAGGGCCGTGGCGGCCAGGACCCGGGCGAGGCTCGCGGCCAGGTGGGCGGCCAGGTCGCGGCGGGCGAGGTCCGCCAGGGTCGCGAAGGTTTCCGCCGGGGAGGGGACGGCGGTGGTCCCCAGGACCTCGTGCAGGATCTGCCAGGCGGCCAGGACCAGGACCGCTCCGGGCAGAACGGACGCGAGGAAACCTCCGCGCACGGGATCGGATCGGCCGGCCGGCCTCGGCGCGGGGAGTCCGGTGCGCTTCACGGTTCCTCCCCCAGCAGGCGGCGGACGCCCAGGCAGAACTCGTAGTATTCCAGCCGTTCCCGGAGGGCGGGATCCCCGAACAGGGGATTTTCCTGGACCGCCCGGATGCGGCCCCGCTCCATGACCGCCACGGAGCCTCCCAGGAAGGCCGCCTCCTCGATGTCGTGGGTCACCAGGACCACCGTGAGTCCCCGGGGGGAGTCGGAGTGGCTGCACAGGCCCAGGACCGCCCGCTGGAAGGATTCCTTGGCCAGGGCGTCCAGGGAGCTGGACGGTTCGTCCAGGAGGAGGAGGTCCGGCTCCGAGGCCAGGGCCCGGGCGATGGCGGTCCGCTGGCGTTCCCCGCCGGAGAGCTCCGCGGGGTACTTGTCCGCGGCGTACCCCACCCCGAAGCGCTCCAGGAGGGACCGGGCCCGATCCTTCGCGGCGCCCCGGGCGGCGGGGCCCCGGAACCCGAGCTCCACGTTCTGCCGGGCCGTCTTCCAGGGGAAGAGGCCGTAGTCCTGGAAGACCAATGCGGTGCCGGCCCGGCCGGCGGGGGGGCGTCCCTCCACCTCGAGGCGTCCGCCGGACACGGGCACGAGGCCGGCGACGGCGTACAGGAGGGTGGATTTCCCGCAGCCCGAGGGGCCGACGACGGCCAGGGAGGCGCCCCGGGCCACGGAGAGGTCCAGGCCGTCCAGGGCGCGGTCGAAGGAGGCCCCGCCGGCCGTCCCGGCCGGGACGCGGCGGGGATAGTCCACCGTCAGGCCCTCCGCCCGGATCATCCGGATCCCCCCGGCCTCAGCGGGAAGTGTCCAGGAGGTACCGCCCCCAATCGAGGGTGACGGCCTTGCCCTGGAGACCCGCGATCCACCCGGAGACCTTGGCCAGGTACTCCCGGCTCGGCAGACGGGTGGGCCGGTATTCCGGCAGGACCATGATGTCCCGCACCCGGGGATCCAGCCGAAGCCGTTCCACCAGGACGCCCCGGGCCAAGGCAGGATCCGCGCGGATGTCGGCGACCGCCCGGTCCACGGCCCGGTGGTAGGCCGCGACGGCGTCCCGCTTGGCGGAAACCGCCGGGACGGTGAAGACCATGACGTCGGGATAGAAATCGTCCTTGTTCTCGAAGACCCGCTTCTCCAGGCCCGCCAGCTGGCCCATGGAGGCGATGGGCTCCGGAAGGCAGGCCATGTCCACCTTGCCGCGCTTGATCATCTCCAGCCGGGCGGGAATGTCCGTGATGAAGACCTTCTCGACCTCGTACCGTCCCGCGAGCCAGGCGTCCGCCAGGTAGTTGGAGACGCTCACCTCCATCATGGCCACCGTGGCCTTCCGGGTCTCCGGGAAGCCCGGGCGCACAAGGAAGGGGAAGGATCCGTCCGTGGAACTCGTGATCCGGAGGTCGAAGCCTCCCTGGACGTTGTAGACGAAGGCCACCAGGTCGGTCATGGCGCCGTCCACGGCCCCGGCCTGGAGGGCGACCTGGCGCTCCGTGGCGTTCGGGAAGACGACGAGCTCGACGGAGACCCCTTCCCGGTCGAAGTACCCGAGCTTCTCGGCCAGCAGGGCCGGGGCGGAGTCCACCGCGGGCATGAGCCCGACCTTGAGGACGGGGGACGCCGCGGAAAGCGGAAGGACCGCCGGGAGGAGCAGAAATACGGCGGCGGCGAGACGGAAGGACCGGCCGGAACGGGATTTGGACGGAGAAAAAACGGTCCCGTACCGGACGGGAAGGACTGCGGGCATGTTCTTGACCTCCTGGACTTCGCGTTCCCCGGGGGCTGGAGGAGGCGCGCGACCTATGCTACCCTCGCCGGCGGGACCGGCACAATACCCGGTCCGACCCTTCGAGGACGAGAAAGGTGCTTGTGTCATGGTCATGGAATTGCTTGAACGCGGCCTTCCGGCCCTGATCCGGGACCTATGGATCGCGGCCCGTCCCTTCTCCCTGAGCCTGGCCTTGTACGCGACCTGGGTGCCCCTGGCCCTGGCCGTCCGGGACCAGCTCCTTCCGGGGGATCCTCCGGGCATCGGCGTCCTACGGGCTATCCTGGTGACCCTCTCGGGCCTGGCCGTCCAGGCGGCCACGAACCTCATCAACGATTACTTCGAGAGCGGGATCAAGAACGCCCCGGAGTCCCGCCGGAGGTACCGGTTCCTGGGCCGGGAGCGGGGGGCCTTCGAGATCCTGGTTTTCCTGCTGGCCCTGGCCTGTTTCGGGTTCACGGCCCTGGCGGGGCTCTACCTGGTCCTGACGGTCACCCCGGCCCTCCTGTGGATCGGCGCCCTGGGCCTGGTAGGCGGGTACGGCTACACCGGCGAGCCGGTGGTCTACAAGCGGTACGGCCTGGGGGCGGTCCTTTCCTTCGCCCTGCTGGGTCCCCTGATGAACTACGGCGCCTGGCTGGGGGTCGGAGGCGCGCCCTCCTGGCGGCCCGTCCTGGTAGCCCTGCCGACCTCGCTGTTGATCCCCGCCATGATGCTGGCCAACGAGATCCGGGACGTGGAGCGGGACGCGGATCTCGGCATCCGCACCCTCACGGTCCGGATCGGCCGGGGAGCGGGTCAGGCCCTCTACGACGGCCTGCTGATCCTGACCTTCGGGTGGGCCGCCGCCCTCGTTCCCCTGGGACTGGCCCCGGCGGCGACCCTCGTCTCCTGGGCCGCCCTGCCCTTGGCCCTGCGGGCCCGGATCCGGGTTGCCGGCCGGCGCCGGGACGCCATCCCCGCGACCAACCTCCTGCACCTGGTGTTCGGGGCGTTGTATATCGGGGGGTTGTTATGGTAGCCAGTGGACGGTGGACAGTGAACGGAAGTACCTACAGAACGCGGCGGCAGGCTAGGCTATAGCGGATGATTCGGCCGCAGTCGGAACGCACTCCCGACCACCGACCACCGTTCACGGTTCACCGTAAATCAGCTTCCACGCCTTCCCGACTCCGGTCGGGGTCTCCTCGAGCTCCCGGAACTCGTAGGCCTCCGTCTTCACGGCCTCGCGCACGGCGTCGGTGGCCAGGATCTCCCCCGCCTTGGCAACGTCCTCCCCGAGCTTGCTGGAGGCGTTGACCTCCCGGCCGAATACGTCGGCGTCCCCGATCCGGAGCATCTTGCCGTAGCCCAGGCCCACGCAGAGCAGGACCTTCTCCTCGTCCGGACGGGTGCGGTTGTAGGCGGCGCAGGCGGCCTGCATCTCCTGGGCCGCGTGCAGGGCCTTGGCGGGATTGCGGAAGATCACCAGCATGCTGTCCCCCTCGGTCTTCAGGAGGATCCCGTCGTTGTCCTCCAGGACCGGCACCAGGATGCGCTCGCTCTCGTAGATGGTCTGCAGGAAGTGGATGATCCCGAACTTGGCCACGTTCCGGGAGAACCCCGAGAGGTCGGTGAACATGACCGCCCAGTCCTCCCCGAAGAGGTCCCAGATTCGGCCGTCGATCCTCTCCCGGTCCGAGCCCGGTTTGAGGCGTTCCTCGATCAGGCGTTCCAGGCGCTCCTCCGAGGCGGTGGATCCGATGCGGCGGCGTACGGGCATGGGGGACCTCCTGAGAGGAGTGTAAACGGTAAACGGTGAACAGTAAACGGGAATGACTTCAGTCCGCGTTGGATGCTTACGCTACAGCGTACGAAACGGCCGCAACTCTGGTATCACTTCCGTCCACAGTCCACAGTCCACCGTCCACCCTCACGGCACCACCTTCACGGCCTTGTACCCCGCGTGGTTCACGGCGCCTTCCAGCTGGGGGCCTCCGAAGCCTTCGCCCTCCACCACGGCCTCGCCCTTTAGGAGGTCCACGTCCGCCTTGGTGACCCCGGGGACGCCCTCCAGGGCTTTCTTCACCCGCATGACGCAGTGTCCGCAGCTCATGCCTTCTATCGTCACGATCTTCTTCATCTGTCGCTCCTTCGGGGAACCTCATACCCCCCGGGGGTATAATACTACAAATCCGGGGAAAAGAAAAGCGCCGGGGCGGACCCGGCGCACGGTTTCTCGACTCACCACGGAGGACACGGAGCGGAGAGATTCCGGAATCATTGGATTCCAGAAACCTCGACAAAGCCCGCAGGGCTTCGTTGCCCGACGGGCGGCGCATGCCGCCCCGTCGGTCGGCCTCTGTGCCTCTGTGGTTCAAGCCTTGTACGGCTATCCTCTGTAACAAAGGATCGGACACCGGGCCGCGGCCACCTCGTCCAGGCGTCCCACGGGGGTGACGTGGGGCGCGGAGTGCAGCAGCTCGGGGTCGGAACGTGCCTCCTCGGCGATCTTGACCAGGGCGTCCGCGAAGGCGTCCAGGGTCTCCCGGGTCTCGGTCTCCGTGGGCTCGATCATCAGGGCCTCGGGGACGATGAGGGGGAAGTAGATTGTCGGGGGATGGAACCCGTAGTCGATGAGGCGCTTGGCGATGTCCAGGGTATGGACGCCCTCGGCGACGGTCCCCATGGCCACGAACTCGTGCATGCAGCCCCGGCCGTACTTCAGGGGGTATACCTTCTCGACCTTGGCCTTGAGGTAATTGGCGTTGAGCACCGCGGTCTCCGCCAGGCGCCGGAGACCCGGAGCCCCGAGCATGCGGATGTAGGTGTACGCCCGCACGAGGACGCCGAAGTTGCCGTGGAAGGCCTTGAGGCGGCCGATGCTCGCCGTAGGCATGGCCATGTCGAAGCGTCCGTCCTTCCGGACCGCTACGGGACCCGGCAGGTAGTCCGCCAGGCGCTCCCCCGCGGCGACCATGCCGGAACCCGGTCCCCCGCCCCCGTGGGGGGTGGAGAAGGTCTTGTGCAGGTTGAAGTGCATGACGTCGATGCCCGCGTCCCCGGGCCGGAAGATCCCGGTGATTGCGTTCAGGTTGGCCCCGTCGCCGTACACCAGGCCCCCCGCGTCGTGGACGAGCTTCGCGATCCGCTCGATGTTCCGCTCGAAGAGGCCCAGGGTGCTGGGGTTCGTGATCATGATCCCCGCCACGGTGTCGTCCAGGGCGGATTCGAGGGCCGCCAGGTCCACCCCGCCGTCGGCGGCGCTGGGGATCGTGAGGGTCTCGAAGCCGACCATGGAGCAGGTCGCGGGATTCGTCCCGTGGGCCGAGTCGGGGATCAGCATCTTGACGCGCTTCAGGTCGCCCCGGTCCCGGTGCCACTTACGGATCATCAGGACACCGGCCAGCTCCCCGTGGGCGCCCGCGGCGGGCTGGAGACTGGCGGCCTTGAAGCCGCCGATATCGGCCAGCATGGCCTGGAGCCGGTACATCAGTTCCAGGGCACCCTGGGAAAACTCCGCCCCCGCCAGGGGATGGGTGGTGCGCCAGCCCGGAAGGGACGCGGCGGCCTCGTTGACCTTGGGGTTGTACTTCATGGTGCAGGAGCCCAGGGGATAGAACTCCGTGTCGATGGAGTAGTTCTTCTGGGACAGCCGGGTGAAGTGCCGGACCGCGGTCAACTCGTCGATCTCCGGCAGGGGAAGGTCATCCCGAAGAAGCGCCTTGGGCAGGGCGGTTTCGGGGACGTCGGGTTCCGGCAGGGCGGCGCCGCAGCGGCCGGGGGCGGAGAGTTCGTAGGCCAGGGGTTCGGGTCGAAGGTTCACTTGGAGGCCTCCTTCAGGGACGCGGCCAGGAGGTCGATCTGCTCCTTGGTGTTCATCTCGGTCACGCAGACCAAGAGCTCATGGGTCCTGTCCGGCCAGTACCGGGAGAGGGGCAGTCCGGGCACCACGCAGCGCCGGGAGAGCTTGTCGTAGATCGTCTGGGCGGGCACGGGGGTCTTGACCACGAACTCCTTGAAGAAGGTGTCCTTCGGGACCGAGAAGCCCGGAAGCTTGGAGATCTCGGAGGCGGCGTAATGGGCCTTGTGCCAGCAGAGCTCCGCCACCTTCCTTAGGCCGTGCTTCCCCAGGGTCGCCAGGTAGATGCAGGCCTGGAGCATGACCAGTCCCTGGTTGGAGCAGATGTTGGACAGGGCCTTCTCCCGGCGGATGTGCTGTTCCCGGGCCGAGAGGGTCAGGACGAAACCCCGCCGCCCCTGGGCGTCCGTGGCCTGGCCGGCGATGCGGCCGGGCATCTTGCGGACGAACTTGGACGCGGCCCCCATCATGCCCAGGAAGGGTCCCCCGTAGTTCATGGCGTTGCCCAGGGCCTGGCCCTCGGCGGTGACGATGTCCGCCCCCAGCTCCCCGGGACTCTTGAACAGGCCCAGGAGGATGGGATCCGCGTGGACCAAAAGGAGGGCGCCCGCGGCGTGCACGGCGTCGGCGACCCCGGACAGGTCGTGGACCCGGCCCTCGAAGTCCGGGTAGGCGGCGACCAGGCAGGAGACCGAGGGATCCAGGGAAGCCGCCGCGGAGGCGGGGGATCCGGCGTACTCCCGGAACTTCACGCCCAGGGGCTCCAGGTAGGTACGGACGACCTCCCGGTACTCCGGATGGAGGGCCGCGGGAAGGACCACGGTGTCCCGCCCCGGGGCGTTCCGGGCGGCCATCAGCACGGCCTCCGCCAGGGCGGTGGCCCCGTCGTAGTGGGAGGCGTTCATGGCCTCCACCCCGAAGAGGGACCCGGCCATGCTCTGGTACTCGAAGATGGCCTGAAGGGTTCCCTGGGAAACCTCGGGCTGGTAGGGGGTGTAGGCGGAGAGGAACTCCCCGCGGCTCGCCAGGGCCGGGACCAGGGAGGGGATGAAGTGGTTGTACGCCCCCGCGCCCAGGAACCAGGCGCAGGTCGAGGAGGACAGGTTCCGGGCGGCCAGGGCCTCGATCTCCCGGAGGATCTCCATCTCCGACAGGGCGGGAGGGAGGTCCAGCCGGGGATATCGAAGGGCTTTCGGGATGTCCTCGAACAGGGACTCCACCGACGGCTTCCCTATGACCGCCAGCATCTCCCGGCGATCCGAGTCGGTGTTGGGAATGAAGGGCACGATTCGCTCCTTACGGACCCGTGGGGCCCGGCGCTCCGCGGACCGTCCGGACGCGGCGGGGCGCGCCGGACGGCCGACTCACCTGCCGACACCGCCCCCTTAGTGGGCGGCCGCTTCCTTCTCGTAGTCCGAGGCGGACAGGAGGCCGTCCCACTCGGCCGGGGAGGTCGGCTCGAACTTGATCAGCCAGCCCGCCCCGTAGCAGTCCTTGTTGACCGCCGAGGGATCCCCCCCGAGGGCCTCGTTGACCGCCGTGATCGTGCCGCTCATGGGCATGTACAGGTCGCTGGCGGCCTTGACGGACTCGATCACCCCGAAGGTCTGGCCCTGCTTCAGGGTCTTGCCCACCTCGGGGAACTCCACGAACACGATGTCCCCCAGGGACTCCTGGGCGTGGTCCGAGATGCCGGTCACGATCACGGAGCCCTCCTTGCGGGCCCACTCGTGGGAGGTGCGGTATCGGGCATTGGCGTCGATCTTCATATCGTCTCCTTGTATATAGTGATACGGATATTCTACCGCCGGTACGCCGGGACGTACAGCGGGCGCTTCACGACGACGGCGTCCTTGGGCTTGCCGTGGATGACGACCTTGAGGGCCGTCCCGGCCTTGGAGAGTTCCGGCGCGACGAAGGCGTTGGCGGCGTACTTCTTGACGGTGGGGCAGAACATGCCGGCGACGCAGAGCCCGACGGTCTTTCCGTCCGGATCCTGCACCTCGTAGCCTTCCCGGGGAACGCCCCCGGTCACATCCAGGCCGACGAGCTTCCGGGACGGTCCCGTCGCCGCCAGGTCCGTCACGGCCTTCTTGCCCACGAAGTCCTTCTCCAGGTCGCAGGCCCACTTGAAGCCCGCCTCCACGGGATTGATGGAGGGGGAAATCTCGTGGCCGTGGAGGGGCATGCCCGCCTCGAAACGGAGGGAGTCCCGGGCGGCCAGGCCGATGGGCGCGGCCTCGATGCCCTTTTCGGCGGCTAGGTCCAGCAGGCCTTCCCAGAGTTTCCGGGCTTCCCGGGCGGGAAAGAAGAGCTCCGCCCCGTCCTCCCCGGTGTACCCGGTGCGTCCGACCAGGCAGGGGACGCCCAGGAGCTTGCCCTCGGCGCTGGTGAACCGGATCATTCCGGGAACGTCGAAGTCCGCCGCCAGACCCAAAAGCTCGATCGCCCGGGGTCCCTGGACGGCGATCATGTAGGTGTCCTCGGACCGGTCCTCGACCTTGACCCCCGAGGGGGCGTTCTTCCGGAACCAGGCGAAGTCGGCCTCCCGGTTGGAGGCGTTCACGACGATCCACCACCGACCCGGAAGCCGGTAGATGAAGAGGTCGTCCGTCACCCCGCCCTTCTCGTCCAGGAGCAGGGAGTACCGGGCGTCGCCGTCCTTCATGTCCAGGACCTTGGCGGTCACCAGACGGGAGACGAAGTCGTCCGCGCCGGGGCCGGAGACCTCGATCTGGCCCATGTGGTCGATATCGAAGAGCCCCACGGAGCGGCGGGTGATCAGGTGCTCCTCGACGGCCCCCGTGGGATAGGTGATGGGCATCTCGTACCCCGCGAAGGGCGCCATCTTGGCGCCGCGGGACGCGTGCCAATCGTGGAGAGCTGTGGATTTCAGGGTGTCCTCCTTGGAACAGGACGAACGGCGGGGGGATTCCGCCGACGGGTCAATTCTAGCATCGAAACCGGGGAGCCGCAAGGACGGGGAGGATCCCGCGGGTCCGGGAATTGCCCACAACGGATCGCGCGGTCAGAACGAATTCCGGGACAGGGGCCGGCCGATGTAGACCCCTTCCCCCCCCAGGAAGTCCCGTCGCTGTCCCTCCACCAGGATCTGGACGTCCTGGACCGTCGGGAAGGCCGTGGCGGTCCACACCACCTGCTTGAGCTGTCCCGCGTAGCCCTCGATGCCGTAGGAGTTGTACATGAAGGCTTCCGAGAAGTTCAGGTAGGCGGTGGTCCCGCGGACCTGGGCGGACAGGAGGCGGGTGCCCTGGGGCACCAAGGTGATCAGTTCCCTGCGCAGTTCGTCCTCCCCGGGCCCCTTCAACAGGGAGCCGATCGCGTCCGTCAGGGGGGAATCCGTGGCGGGAATCGTGCGCTTGACCTCCTGGCGGACGATGACCCCGTCCCCGTCGATCCGGACGAAGTACAGGACCGCGGAGCGGGTCTTGGAGACACCGGGTTTGTCGGGGCCCGTCTCCGGGGGCTTGGCCGCGGGAGTCTCGGAAGCCGGAGAGGATCCGGGAGCGGGCTTCGTCTCCGGG
>CALMRC010000057.1 GCA_937873275.1 uncultured Spirochaetota bacterium | reverse complement strand
GGAACGTCCGGGACTGGCTGTACGTGGACGACCACGTCGAGGCGATCAAGCTGGTCATGGCGTCGGGGAAGATCGGCGGGACCTACGCGGTAGGGGGCGGGGCGGCCCTGGAGAACATCGTCCTCCTGGACGCTCTTTGCCGGGCGGTCGCAGCGGAGACGGGCAAGCCCGCCGACGATTACCGGTCTTTGATAACCTATGTGAAGGACCGTCCCGGGCACGACCGCCGGTACGCCATCGATTCGACGAAAATCCGGTCCGAGCTCGGCTGGGAGCCCCGGGTCGGCGTGGAGGAGGGGCTCCACCTCACGGTCCGTTGGTACCTCGGGAATCCCGAATGGGTCAATGGTGTTAAGTCCGGAGAATATAGAAACTGGCTTAAGCTTCAGTACTCATAGAGGAAGTATAGATGTTTGAGAAAGCACAAAGTATGGAGTTTTTTTGAAACTATTTCTTGTTCTTTTTAACATTTTAATTCAATTATTTTCCGCAATAGTACTACAACTCACTTTAAATCTAAGAGGTGTGATGTTCTATCTTATGATCGGTGTAGTTATTTTTTTGAATGGGATGAGGTTTTTATCATGGGGGTGGTTAAACAGACGTTTTGCATTAAGTGAGATATATCCCCTTACTGCTCTTTTTTTCCCCGTTCTATATGTGTATTCCATCATTAGTAAGGAGGCCATTCTTGAAGTTGGGAAAATTATTGGTGTGGTGTTAATATTTATGGGAGCTGCAATTATAAACAAAGCAAGTGAACGTATATGATTCCAGCACTGATGATCTCAATTTTTGGATTGGTTGTTTCAATTTTCTGTACTTCTGTGGGCAATATACTATACAAAGTCTATGCTATACGAAGAATGCCTTTCTTGCTTGTCTTTGCGTTGATCTGCTTCATAATTACACCATTCACTACTAGGCTTGCTTTACGAGGCTTAAGCCTTGACATTGTGTATATGTCAGCATCTGTGAGTTTGATATTTGTAGTTTATTTATCAAATAGACTTATTAAAGAGAAAATAGGTTTGATGCAATATATAGGGATCTTCGTTTTACTGATAGGAATAATCATTTATAATTTGTAATGGGAATTACTGGAGCATTTATGAAAATGATTATTTTCTCAATGTACTCTTATTTCTCAAGATTATTTTATTTTACCCTGGACCTGATGCCGGGTATTTTTCGAGTAGTCCTATTTAAGCTATTTCTAAAGCATGCTGGAAAGAAGGTGTTCATCGACTATGGAGTATATATCAGATATCCATGGAAAGTGAAGATTGGAGACAATGTTAAGATAAATAGAGGGTGCTCTTTCTATCCCTCATTTTTTCATTCAAAAGGTTTTATAAACATCGAGAATAATGTTGCGATAGGTCCGGAAACAACCTTTTTTGCTGCAGGTCATGATTATTCTTCAATGGATCTTCCGGATAATGGAGCCCCTATTTTGATAAAAAGCAATGTATGGATAGGTGGTAGGTCTATTATTTTGGGAGGTGTTGAAATCGGAGAAGGGGCGATAGTCGCGGCAGGATCAGTAGTAGTGAAAGATATTCCACCGTACACTATTGTTGCCGGGGTACCTGCTAAAGTAATCAAAAAACGTATCATAACTTAGGTTTTAACTGAATCAAAAGTAAAACCAGCAAAGCAAGTTAAGGAGGGAATATGGTGGCTTTAGAGAGAAGTATCCGGAAGGTTGTTTTCGTCATCTTCATATTATCTACAATACAATCTTGGTCCCAACGGGGAGTGAAGCATGAAGTTGCTATAGCACAGCAATTTGGATTGGGGTATGCGCCATTGATAGTCGCTCAAGAACGCGGGCTCATTGAAAAGCGAATGCCTACTGCTTCTGTGAAGTGGGTTCAGATGGGATCGGGCGGGGCGATTCGGGACGGGATGGCTGCAGGGACGATCGATATCGGTTCCATGGGGGTTCCCCCGTTTCTGATCGCTTGGTCGAAAGGGATCGATGTCAAAGTGTTTTTCTCGATCTGTGAAATGCCCAACCGTCTTCAGACCAACCGCGCGGATATCAAGAGTCTCTCGGATTTCAAACCCGGAATGAAAATAGCCGTCCCATCCCCCGGAAGCATCCAGCATATTCTGTTATCCATGGGAGCGGAACGACAATTGGGGAACGCCCGCGCTCTGGATAATCAAATAGTGGCGATGGCTCACCCGGACGGCGTGAATGCGCTGATCAACAATGTTGACATCGTCGGCCATTTCACGTCTCCCCCTTACCTGTTCAAGGAAATCGAAAAACCGAATATCCATACGATTCTAGATGGTCGAGACGCTTTCGGAGGGGATTATACGTTCCTCGTCGCGATAGCCACTCGTAAATTCAAGGAAGCACAGCCGGAACTGTTCAAAGCGGTGTTCGATGCGTTTATGGAGGCGAAATCCTGGATTTTGGCCAATCCCGGCGAGGCTGCCAAGCTTCTCGAAAAACCTCTTGGCATCCCAGCTTCGGAGCTCTACGTGCAATTGACGGCCCAAGGGGCCGTGTTCACGGAAAATCCGCGCGGAATGATACGGTTTCTTGATTTCATGTTGCAAGCCGGGTACGTAAAGAAGACCACGAAGGACGTCAGGGATCTGATTTGGGAGACCCTGGATCCGAGCAAGGCGAATTGATAATGAGACTTTTCAGAAAAATGCTTAAAACCGAAATCGCATCCCGGTATCCCAACGGTATGAAACCGGTGCTGGGAAACCGGGATGCCTTTCTTACGAAAGCGCTCTTCCTCGGTTCGTTATGCCTGCTTTGGCAAATTCTCGCCAGCCGGGGGGATGAATTCAAATTGATCCCTCCGTTGTCCGAGGTCTTTATTGCTCTATGGCTCGGACTAAAAAGCGGAGAGATCCTCACGCATGTCTGGTTTTCGCTGTATTTGATCGCGGCAGGTCTCTTTCTTGGTTTATTCGGAGCGTTCCTGCTTACCGCTTTGTATAAAGTGTCAAGGCGGGCTTCCTTTATGATAGAGATCCTGATCTCCGTGATGCATCCTCTCCCGGGAATCGCCCTCTTGCCTGTCATAATGCTGCTTGTAGGCCTCGGCCCTGCCGCCATAATCATCGTGATCGTACATTCAATAATCTGGCCGGTCATCGTAAACACCGTTGCGGGATTCAACGCGGTTCCAAAAACGCAGATTGAATTGGGGAAGAACCTTGGATTCAATGGCTTTCGGTTGGTTTACTTGATCATGATTCCCAATGCCTTTCCACATATACTTTCGGGATTGAAGATCGCCTGGTCCCGGACATGGCGCGCCTTGGTCTCCGCGGAGATGATATTCGGGGCGACGGGACTCAATGGCGGAATCGGTTGGTATATATACAAGAAACGCTACCTCATGGATGTTCCGGAAGTCTTCGCCGGATTGCTTGTGATAGTTGTGATAGGAGTCCTGATGGACGAGATCCTATTCAAGTCGCTGGAAAAGCATACGGTCGTTAAATGGGGAATGTCGAAATAATGGGACACAACGTTTGCGTCGAGAACGCACGAAAAAGCTACACCCTGAGTGGCACTGATCTGCTAGTGCTGGATGACGTCAGTTTCGAGCTTGAAAGCGGCTCGTTCCTCACCGTTCTGGGTCCCTCTGGGTGCGGCAAAACCACACTGATTCGAAGCATGTGCGGTTTCGAACCCCTTGATAGCGGAACTGTACTTGTGGATGACGAACCGGTGAAAGCGCCTGATCCCTCCCGGCTGATGGTGTTCCAGGATTTTAACCAGCTGCTCAATTGGAAGACGGTGGAAGGCAACATCACATTTCCCCTGAAGTATGTATATCCTTCCTTTTCCGCCAAGGAGCGTGCGGAAATCGCGGATAGGTTCCTGCGTATGGTGGATCTACAGGATTTCGCGGGCGCCTATCCGAATCAACTCTCGGGTGGAATGCGACAGCGGGCGGCCATTGCTCGGTCCCTTGCTCTCCAGCCCAAGCTCCTGCTCATGGACGAGCCATTCGGGGCATTGGACGCGCAAACCCGGGCATTTCTTCAGCAAGACCTTCTGAGACTCTGGAAAGAGGTTGAGACCACCATTGTATTTATTACGCATAATATTCAAGAATCCATCATCCTGGGTAGCCATATCATGGTGCTTTCCGGCAGGCCGGCTCGGGTGAAGTTGTTTGTAGAGAATGAGATACGATCCCCCAGGATGCCGGAGTCGGAAGACTTTATGCAAAAATGGCGGATCCTTTATGACCATCTTGATGTGAAGCGGTACTGATATAATTTCCGGCTGAGTAGATGGCGGAACTCGACAATCCGGAGTGGAATCTTGGGAAAGACAGTTTTAATCCTCGGTGGTGGAATACAACAGAGACCGCTCTTTGAAGCCGCTAGCCGAAGAGGGGATACCGCGTACCTCGTCGACTACCTTGAGTCTCCCGCATGTGCGGGCTTGGCGGCTCGGCACTTCCAAACAAGTACGTTCGATGTGGAAGGCGTTGAGGTTGTGGCGAAGGCTTGTGGTGCGGAGCACATCCTGACTTCGGGTACCGATCAGCCGGTCTATACGGCCGCAGCGGTTTCGAGCAGGCTCGGCTTGGTCCATCCCATAAATGAATCCCAGGGCCTTTGGTTCACGCATAAAACCTACATGAAGAAGCGGCTGCTTCTCGGGGGAATTCAAACTCCGCGAACCACCACCTGCCGCAGAGGAAGCAACCCCCAAGTTCCGTTCCCGCCGCCATATGTTGTCAAACCCTCGGACAGCCAAGGACAGCGGGGTATCAGTTTGCTTACGGCGAACCAAGCGGAGGGCGGGGGGCTGGAAACCGCCATAGAACGGGCACTAGCCCATAGCCGTTCCGGTAGTGCAGTGGTAGAGCAGTTCGTGGAGGGGAGAGAAGTAACAGCCAACTGCTGGGTCTCCGGGGGCAGGATCCAATTCCTGCAGGTGAACGATCGTCTGCATTTCGACGACCAGAAAGTTTTAGGTGTCTGCAAGGAACATCGGTATCCGTCCAAGTTGGTGGAGCGTCCTTCGGAAATGGCTTGTCTCGAGAATGCCGTCTCCAGGATCCCCGAAGCCTTCGAGATCGAGAATGGTCCTCTATACGCGCAATTCGTGATGGACCGGGACGGTCAACCGTGGCTTATTGAATTAGGATATCGCGTTGGAGGCGGATTCGAGGCTTTCTTCATACCCCGGATGACGGGGTTCGACATCCTCGGGCAGTACTATGATCTCGTGACGGATCGAGGTACATCGATCGAATCGGTGCAGTTGAACCGCCATGATTTCGGTAGCATCTGCTTCCTTTTCGGAAAGCCGGGAAAGGTGTCTCATGTCGATGCAACGGAGGAGTTCTTAGGATCCGGGGGAATTACCGTGTCGCCTGGGGACAGGATAGAGGAGCTCGAGGATGCTACCTCGAGGATCGGGCATTTCCTTGTGCTTGCAGACGATGTCGAATCCTATCACAAACGGTTGGAACGATTGGAGGCCGAAGTCCGGGCAACCGATGATACCGGCCGCGACCTTATCATCCGGGGGATCTACGAGTGAATAGGTCAAGACCTATCCAGTGGAGGCTATCGTGAACGTACCCTTCAACCGTCCTCCCGTCGTGGGCACGGAGATGGAAGCCGTGAAGTCCGCCGTCGCCAAAGGGAAACTCTGCGGGGACGGGGAATACACGAAGCTCGTCTGCCGATGGTTCGAGGGCCGGACCGGCTGCCCGAAGACCCTTCTGACCACGTCGTGCACCCACGCGCTGGAAATGTCCGCCCTGCTGCTGGACCTCGAGCCGGGGGACGAGGTGATCATGCCCTCCTATACCTTCGTGTCCACCGCCAACGCCTTCGCGCTCCGGGGCGCGAGAATCGTGTTCGTCGACATCCAGCCCGGGACCCTGAACATCGATCCCGCCGCAGTCGAGGCCGCGGCCGGACCCCGGACCCGGGCGGTGGTGGCGGTCCATTACGCGGGTGTCGCCTGCGACATGGACGCCCTGGGGCGGATCGCAGAGGATCGCGGGCTGGTCCTGGTGGAGGACGCCGCGCAGGGTGTCGGCTCGAGATGGCGGGGACGGCCCCTGGGCACCTTCGGGGCGACGGCCTCGTACAGTTTCCACGAGACGAAGAACGTGACGTGCGGAGAGGGCGGGCTCCTCCTGATCAACGACCCGGCCCTGGCGGACCGCGCCGAGGTCATCCGGGAGAAGGGGACGGACCGTTCCCGCTTCTTCCGGGGGCTCGTGGACAAGTATACGTGGCGGGACGTCGGATCCTCCTACCTGCCCTCGGAACTGAACGCCGCCTTCCTGTACGCCCAACTCGAGGCTTTCGAGACGATCCAGGCCAACCGGATGGAAACCTGGAACGTCTACGCGGAGGCGTTCGCGGACCTCGCCCGTTCGGGCCGGATCGAGATCGCGTCCATCCCCGACGGCGCGGAGCACAACGCCCACATGTTCTGGATGAAGCTCCGGGACATGGACGACCGGAGTCGGTTCATCGCGGCCCTCAAGGAGTGGGGCATCGGGGCGGTCTTCCATTATATTCCCCTGCATTCGTCGCCGGCCGGCGCACGGCTCGGCCGTTTCGAGGGCGAGGACCGCTGGACCACGAGGGAAAGCGAGCGCCTGGTCCGTCTCCCCCTGTGGTACGGGATGGGAGAGGCCGAGAGGGGTGCCGTCATCGAGGCGGCGAGGGACCACCTTGCCTGACGCCCGGATCGGATCGGGGATGATCTCCGTGGTGGTTCCATGCTACCGGACCTCCGGAACCCTCCGGGAATTATGCTCCCGGCTTCGGGCCGTGTTCGAGTCGCGGAGCCTCGAGTACGAGATCGTCCTGGTGGACGACCGCAGCCCCGAGCCCGACTGGAGCGCGATCCGGGAGTGCGCATTGGCGGATTCCCGCGTCCGGGGCATCCGTCTTTCCCGCAATTTCGGACAGCACGCGGCGATCACCGCGGGGATCGACGCGACCCGCGGTGATTGGGTGGTGGTTATGGACGGGGATCTCCAGGACGTGCCGGAGAACATCCCGGCCTTCCTGGAAAAGGCCGGGGAGGGGTGGGACGTGGTGCGGGCCCGGCGGCGCAACCGGCGGGATTCCCCGGTCAAGGTCGCCTGGTCCCGGCTCTACCACGCGGTGTTCTCGGCCATGACCGGGAGCGTCACGGATCCGGCCATCGCCAGCTTTGGCGTCTATCGGCGCAAGGTGATCGACGCGTTCCTCCTGCACCGGGAACGGTACCGGGGCTTCCGGACCTTCATCGATTACATGGGGTTCGAAAAGACGGCGATCGAGGTGGACCACGCGCGGAGAGAAGTCGGGACCACTTCGTATTCGTTCCGAAGAAGCCTGCGGCTGGCAATGGACAACCTCTTCGCGTTTTCGGACCGTCCCCTGAAGGCGATCGTCAAAATGGGCCTGGCCATGTCCCTGGTCTCCTCCGCGTATTGGATCTACCTGTTCCTCCGTGCCCTTTTCGGAGGGAGGGCGGTGGAAGGGTGGGCCAGCATCATGGTTTCGATCTGGTTCGTCGGGAGCCTCAACATCCTGTTGCTCGGGACGATCGGCCTGTACATCGGCAGGATCTTCGACCAGGTGAAGAACCGGCCGCTGTACATCGTGGACGAAAGGACGAATAATATGTAAAACCTTCAAGGTTACATTGAAATCGATACGGGTTTACTTTTTTCTAATCATTAGGAGAATATTTATGACCGTACCCTTCTACACCTCAACCCGCGAGTACGCCGCTCGCAGGGACGAGTTCGACTCCGCCGTCCGCTCCGTGATGGAGCGCGGGGATTTCATCCTGGGCTCCGAGGTGGCGGAGTTCGAGCGGGAAGCCGCCGCCTGGCTGGGCGCCAGGCACGCCGTGGCCGTCGCCTCGGGCTCCGACGCCCTGGTGATCGCCGCGGACCTGCTGGGCTTCCGGGACGGGGCCGAGGTGCTCACTCCCACGTTCACCTTCTTCGCCTCCACCTCCTGCGTCTCCCGCCTGGGCGGGAAGCCCGTCCTGGTGGACCTGGATCCGGAGACCCTGAACATGGACCTCCGGGACGCGGATCGGCGCATGACCAAGGCCACGAGGGGCGTCATCCCGGTGCACCTGTTCCTCCAGCCGACGCCCATGCAGGCCCTGATGGATCTGGCAGGGAAGCACGGCCTGCGGGTTCTCGAGGACGCCGCGGAGGCCTGGGGCATGGAAAGCCTGGTGGACGGCCGGTGGCGCAAGGCGGGCACGATCGGGGAGATCGGCATCTACTCCTTCTTCCCCACCAAGACCCTGGGGGCCTACGGGGACGCGGGCCTCATGGTCACGGACGACGAGGAGTTGTACAGAAAGATCAAGAGCTACCGGGTACACGGAAGCTCCGTGAAGTACCACCACGACTACGTGGGCTACAACTCCCGGCTGGACACCCTGCAGGCGGCGATCCTCCGGGTGAAGATGCGGACCACGGACGCGGCCATCGCGGCCCGGGCCCGCCACGGGGCCCATTACACGGAACGGCTTTCCCGGGTTCCCGGGATCCGGCTTCCCAAAATCCTTCCCGGCGGGAAACCCGTCTACTACGTGTTCAACGTCTTCGCGCCAAGGCGGGACGAGCTCGCGGCTTTCCTCAAGGAGAAGGGGGTCGGCACCTCGATCTACTACCCCATCCCCCTGCACCTGCAGAAGTGCTTCGCGTACCTGGGGTACAAACGGGGCGACTTCCCGAACGCCGAGCGCGCCTGCGGGGAGGTCCTGGCCCTGCCCATCTTCCCCGAATTGACGGACGACGAGGTCGACTACGTCTGCGACCGGATCGAGGAGTTCTACCGATGAGCGACTACTTCGTGCACGAGTCCTCCTACGTCGACGAGGGGGCGGTGATCGGGGAGGGGACGAAAGTCTGGCACTTCACCCACGTGATGGGCGGGGCACGGATCGGAAGGAAGTGCGTCCTGGGACAGAACGTCAACGTGGGGAGCAAGGCCATCCTGGGGGACCGGGTGAAGGTCCAGAACAACGTGTCCATCTACGACGACGTGGTCCTGGAGGACGACGTCTTCTGCGGTCCTTCCTGCGTGTTCACGAACGTCATCAATCCCCGATCCTTCGTGGAGCGCAAGCACGAGTACCTGCGCACCCTGGTCAAGCGGGGCGCCTCGATCGGGGCCAACGCCACCATCGTGTGCGGCGTGACCCTGGGGGAGTACTCCTTCGTGGGGGCCGGCAGCGTGGTGACCAAGGACGTGCCCGCATACGCACTGGCGCACGGCAACCCGGCGAGGGTCCGGGGCTGGATGTGCCGATGCGGGGTGAAACTGCGGGAGGATCTGGTGTGCCCGGCCTGTGGGAAGAAATATCGGAAGGCGGGAGAAGGATTGGATTTAACCGAATAATTGGAAAGATATCTTTCTTCAAGATGAACTCAGAACATCTTGGATACGTTCTATTCTAAACCTGTCCAGAAAAATGGAGAATATATGAGCGGATACAACGACTTGCTTAAGAAAATTTCCGAGAAATCGGTCGCAGTCGGAATCATTGGCCTGGGCTATGTCGGATTGCCCCTGGCCGTGGCCTTCGCCCGTAAAGGTGTGACGGTCCTGGGTTTCGAGAAAAGCACGAAAAAGGCGGAATCAGTCAACGCCGGCAGGAACTACATCGGCGATATCCGGGACGAGGAGCTGGCCGAGGTGGTGAAGGTCGGGAAGCTGTCGGCGACGACGGACTTCTCCCGCATCCGGGAATGCGACGCCGCGATCGTCTGCGTGCCCACCCCCCTGGACAAATTCAAGAAGCCCGACATGAGCTATATCGAGGCGTCCTGCGTGGACATCGGCCGGAACATGAAGGCCGGTACCTTCGTCTCCCTGGAGAGCACGACGTACCCGACCACCACGGAGGACTTCATGAAGCCCATCCTGGAGCGGGAGTCCGGGATGAAGGAAGGGTCGGACTTCTGGCTCTGCTTCTCCCCCGAGCGGGTGGACCCGGGCAACAAGGACTACAAGACGGACAACACCCCCAAGGTGGTCGGCGCCCTGGGCGAGCAGGCCCGCCAGATCGCGCTGGCCCTGTACGGGATCGCGATCGAGTACCTGCACGCCGTGAGCTCCCCGCGGGCCGCGGAGATGGTGAAGATCCTGGAGAACACCTACCGCCTGGTGAACATTTCCCTCGTCAACGAGCTGGCCCTGTTGGCGGGCAAGATGGACATCAACATCTGGGAGGTCATCGAGGCCGCCAAGACCAAGCCCTACGGATTCCAGGCCTTCTATCCCGGACCCGGGATCGGCGGGCACTGCATCCCCCTGGACCCCTTCTACCTGGAGTACATCGCCAAGGGCTTCAACTTCGACCTGACCATGATCAACGTGGCGGGGAATATCAACAATTTGATGCCCTACCGGATGATGAACAAGATCGCCTTCGCTCTCAATCGTCATAAGAAGGCCATGAACGGCTCGACGATCCTCTTCCTGGGCGTGGCCTACAAGCCGGACATCGACGATCCCCGGGAGAGCCCGGCCCTCCTCGTGATGGAGGCGGTAGCCAAGAAGGGCGCGACGGTGCTGTACCACGACCCGTACATCCCCGAGGTGACGGACGACCACGGGAAGACCTGGAAGGGCGTGGACCTCACGGACGAGGCCCTGTCCTCGGCGGACTGCGTGGTATTCACCACGAACCACGCCTGCTTCGACGTGGAGCGGATCGTGTCCAAGGCCAAACTGGTTGTGGATACCCGGAACGCGGTCAAGCGGGTGCATATAGAAGACGGGAAGGTGTTCAAGCTGTGATCGGACACTTATGCCGGGAATGAGCGGGGCCTCTCTTTGAGCACCGTCAGCGTCCGTCGCCTGGCCAAGAACACGCTTCTCCTGTACTTCCGCATGTTCCTGCTCATGGGCGTCTCGCTCTACACGGTGCGGATCGTCCTGGCCGCCCTGGGCATGGTCGACTTCGGCCTGTACAACGTGGTGGGCGGCGTGGTGGCCCTGTTCGCCTTCATGAGCAACTCCATGGCCACCTCGTCCCAGCGGTACTTCACGGACGCGATCGGGAAGGCGGACGAGGCTGGGTTCGCCGACGCCTTCCGGACGACCCGGACCCTGTACGGCCTGTTGGCCCTCGTGGTGTTGATCCTGGCGGAGACGGCCGGTCTATGGTTCGTCCGGAACCGGATGGTGATTCCCCCGGATCGGGCGGCGGCCGCGTTCTGGGTGTACCAGTTCTCGATCGCCTCCTTCCTGATGACCATCACGAACACCCCATATATGGCGGCGATCATCTCCCACGAGAACATGGGGATCTACGCCTGGGTCAGCTTCCTGGAGGCCGGCCTCAAACTGGCCGCCGCGTACCTGATCGGCACGCTGCCCTACGACAAGCTCGCGACGTACGGCGTGCTCATGTTCGGGGCCACGGCCGCCCGGGCGCTGGGCTTCAAGATCGTCTGCATCGTGAAGTACAAGAATGCGTCCTGGCGGTACTCCTGGGTCCCCGCCCGGCTCCGGGAGATGCTGTCCTTCACGGGCTGGAACCTGTTCGGCAGCTTCGCGAGCGCGACCCGGTCCCAGGGCGTGAACATCCTGCTGAACCTGTTCTTCGGGCCCGCCGTGAACGCCTCCCGGGGCGTCGCGTTCCAGGTGAATTCCGCGATCGTCCAGTTCGCCAGCAACTTCACGACGGCCCTCCGTCCCCAGATCATGAAGTCGTACTCCGCGGGGCAGCGGAGGGAGATGCTGAACCTCGTCTACATGAGCTCGCGGTTCACCTACCTGCTGATGCTGGTCCTCGCGGTTCCCGTGCTCCTCGAGACGGAAAACCTGCTGACGTGGTGGCTCGGGAGGGCCGGGCCCCACATGGCGGCCTTCACGCGCCTCGTCGTGCTGCAGAGCCTGGTGCTCAGCCTGTCGTACTCCCTGACCGCGGCCGCCCAGGCCACCGGCCGGGTCCGGGCCTTCCAGGCATGGGTCGGAGGCTTCCAGGTCCTGAATCTTCCGATCGCCTGGATCCTGTTCCGGTCCGGGCAAGAACCGGAATCCGCGTTCTCCTCGGGCCTCGCGATCGAGGTGGCATCGGTCGCCCTGCGCCTGGCCGTGCTTCGGAAGACAATAGGATTGCCGGTCCTGGAATACGCGCGCAACGTGCTCCTGGCGATCGCGGCGGTGACGGCCCTTTCCTTCGTAGCTCCCGTGGCCCTGTGGAAGGCGATGGCGCCGGGAGTTCCGAGATTCCTGGCGGTTTCCGCGGCCGGCGGTGTATCCTGCCTGGCGGCTGCGTGGCGCCTCGGCATCACGGACGGGGAGAGGCGGAAGATCGTCACCGCCGTGCGAAAACGGCTGGGATTCCCGTCCGGCGATTGATCGGCGAATAGGAGATCGAATGGATAGCTGTCCCATACTCATCGTCATCCCCGCCCGTGGCGGGTCCAAGGGAATCCCGCGGAAGAACCTCCGTCCCCTGGCCGGCCGGCCCCTGCTCTCGTACTCCGTGGGGACGGCCCTGGCATGCGGCCTGGGGGCGGACGTCTGCGTGTCCAGCGAGGACGACGAGATCCTCCGCCTGGCGGAGTCCCTCGGGGCGGTCCCGATCCGCCGCCCGGAGGAGCTGGCCGGGGACCGCGTGACCCTGGACCCCGTCATCCACGACGCCATGGCGCGGATGCGGGAGCGGACCGGGAGGGACTACGGCCTCGTGGTCACCATGCAGCCGACCTCCCCCCTGCTCCGGAAGGAGTCCCTGGCCGCCGCGGTCCGGAGAATGCTTGAGTCCCCCGAGCTCGACACTGTCATCTCCGCGAGGGAGGACGCCCACCTGTCCTGGAGGAAGGAGGGCGACCGCTTCGTCCCGAACTACGCGAAGCGCCTGAACCGCCAGCAGCTTCCGCCGGAGTATCGCGAGACCGGGGGATTCTTCGTGTCCCGGGCCGGGATCGTCACACCCGCCGGCCGCATCGGGACGAACGTGGGTCTGCACATCCTCTCGGGGGCGGAGACGATCGACATCGACGGCTTCGACGACTGGAGCCTCTGCGAGTACCACCTCCGCCACCGGAAGGTGCTGTTCGTCGTCTCCGGATACCCGGAGATCGGCATGGGCCACGTGTACAACACCCTGATCCTGGCCCACGAGATTCTGGAGCACGAGGTGCAATTCCTGGTGGACTCGCGGAGCGCCTTGGCCCGGGACAAGATCGCCTCCTCCAACTACCCGGTGCGCATGCAGGAACGGCCGGACATCGTCGACGACATCGCCGAGATCGATCCGGACGTGGTGATCAACGACCGCCTGGACACCGAGGCGGACTACGTGCTCCGGCTCAAGGGGAAGGGATACACCGTCATCAACTTCGAGGACCTGGGGGAGGGCGCCCGCCACGCGGACCTCGTGGTCAACGCGATCTATCCCGAGACCGTGCCCCGGGACCGCCACTACTACGGGCACCGGTACTTCGCGCTCCGGGACGAGTTCCTCCGGGCCCCGGAGAAGGAGATCCGGCCTGAGGTCCGGGAGGTCCTGCTGACCTTCGGCGGCGTGGACCCGGGCAACTTCACCCGCAAGGTCCTGGGGGAGATCTACCCGGACTGCGCGGCCCGGGGCATCTCGATCGTCGTGATCGCCGGACCCGGGTACGCCCGGTACGACACCCTGGCCGGTTTCCCGGAGGCGCGCATCCTCCGGGACGTCACGGACATCGCGGTCCACATGGCCCGGGCGGATGTCGTCTTCACGTCCGCCGGGCGCACCACCTACGAGATCGCGTCCATCGGGACTCCCGCGATCGTCCTGGCCCAGAACGAGCGGGAGACCACCCACTTCTTCGCGTCCGCGGAATACGGCTTCCTGAACCTGGGCCTCGGGGCGTCCCTCCCGCCCGGGAAGATCAAGGAGGCCTTCGAACTCCTGGCCGGTGATCCCGCGCTGCGCGCTTCCATGCGCAAGGCGATGCGGGCCGTGGACATCCGCAAGTCAAAGCAGAACGTCATCCGGCTCATTTCCGAGACGATAAGGAGCGCACGATGAGGATTCGAGAGGCGATAACCGAAGGCATCCGGGACGATTCCTTCCTGCGGAGACCCTGCGTCATCGCGGAGGCGGGGGTCAACCACGAGGGGAGGATGGACCTGGCGGAGCGGCTCGTCGCGGAGGCCGCCGAGGGCGGGGCGGACGCCATCAAGTTCCAGACCTACAAGGCGGAGACGATCGCCTCGAAGCACTCCCCCTCCTACTGGGACCTTTCGAAGGAACCGACCACCAGCCAGTACCAGCTCTTCAAGAAATACGACAAGTTCTGGAAGAAGGAGTACGAGGCCCTCAAGGTCGCCTGCGACCGCGCGGGCATCGAGTTCCTGAGCACCCCCTTCGACGTCGAGTCGGCGGGATTCTTGAACGACCTCATGGAGGTGTTCAAGATCTCGTCCTCCGACCTGACGAACAAGCCCTTCATCGAGCACCTCTGCGGATTCGGGAAGCCCATCCTCCTGTCCGTGGGCGCGTCCCACCTCTGGGAAGCCGTCCGGGCCGCGGAATGGATCGAGGCGCGGGGCAATCCCCTGGCCCTGCTCCACTGCGTGCTGAACTACCCCACCGCGGACGAGAACGCGAACCTGGGGATGATCCTGGACCTCCGCCGGCGCTTCCCGGACCACGCCATCGGGTACTCCGACCACACCCTGCCCTCGGACATGAAGGTCCTGGAGATCGCGACCCTCCTCGGGGCGAGCATCCTCGAGAAGCATTTCACCTTCGACAAGACCCTGCCCGGCAATGACCACTACCACGCGATGGACAAGCGGGACCTCGCGGCCTTCCGGGCCCTGATGGACCGGGACTTCACGATCCTGGGCTCCTTCGAGAAGAAGGCCCTGCCCTCCGAGGCCCCCGCCCGGGCGAACGCCCGGCGCAGCCTGGTGGCGGCCCGGCACATCGGGGCGGGGGAGGCGATCACCCTCGGCCACCTGACCTGGAAGCGGCCCGGCTCGGGGATCTCCCCCTCGGAGATCGACGAGGTGGTCGGCCGGACGGCGGCCCGGGACATCGAGGAGGACGAGGTCCTGTACTGGGGCATGCTCGCGTGAGGGAGTACTACGTCACCCTGACCGGGGCCATCAACAATTCCGGAGACTTCCTGATCCGCAAACGGGCCCACGGCCTGCTGCGAAAATTCAGGCCGGACCGGGAGATCGTGGACCTCCCGCGCTGGGAACCCCTGGACGAGGAACGCCTGGCGACCGTGAACGGCGCCAAGGCGCTCCTCCTGACCGGGGGTCCGGCCGTCCAGCCCGGGATGTATCCCCGGATCTATCCCCTGGCGGCGGACCTGGGCCGGATCCGCGCCCCGATCTCGCTCTTCGGCGTGGGCTGGAAGGGCGACGAGTCCGGCCTCGGCTCCGCCCTGGCCTATTCCGGGCGGGTCGGCTCGAAGCCCTTGCTCGAACGGATCGAGGCGGACGGGCTTTTCTCCAGCGTCCGGGACTACGACACCCTGCGGGTCCTCCAGAACCTGGGCCTGTCCCGGGTGATCATGACCGGGTGTCCGGCGATGCACCGATCCGAGGGCGAGCCGGAATGCCGGGCCCGCGTTCCGGTCCGGAGCATCGCGTTCTCCGTGGGCGTGCGGTTCCTGCGGAATCCGGCCCTGGAGCGGCAGATGAAATCCGTGGTGACGGCCCTGCGGAAGGAGTACGGGAAGGACTCGGTCACCGCCGTGTTCCAGCACACCCTGGGCCGCGGGCGATCCGCCGACCGGAACCGGGCGTTCTGCTCCTGGCTCGAGTCGGAGGGGATCGAGTACCGCGACGTCTCGGGCTCCGCGGAGGGCATGATCGACCTGTACGACCGGTTCGACGCCCACGTCGGGTACCGGGTGCATTCCCACCTCTGCGCCCTCTCCCTGGGCCAGACCTCGGTCCTCCTCTGCGAGGACGGCCGGGGAGAGAGCCTGGTGCCCCTCCTGGGTGCGGGAATCCTGCCGGCCTACGCCCCGACCCTGGACACCCGGTTCCTCCGGGTCGACGTGCGGGGCCCCCGGCGCAAGGTCTTCCCGGACATCGAGCGGTGGGTCGTCGAGGAACTGCGGAGGGAGGAACGGGAATTTGGTTATGTGAACGGTAGCTCGTTCTCACGAATCGAATCATACCTCGTTATTCAGCATAAGTATTTAGCTGGTTTGCCCTAATTGGGATCAACCTGCGCAAGTAGGTTTGTGTCTGTTTATACCTTTCAGGAATTGAATGGGGAATGATATGCAATTTATTTCAATTGAGTTCTTGGTCTTTCTGCCGCTCGTGTTCTTTGCATATTGGTTTCTAGCGGGCAAGAATATTCAAGCTCAAAACTGCATAATTGTCCTTGCGAGTTATGTTTTTTATGGCTGGTGGGACTGGCGATTCCTCCTCTTAATCGCGGCAAGCACTTTCCTTGATTTCTTTGTAGGTGTAAAACTGGGCCTCACGGATTACCTGCCTCGGAGAAAGTTGTACCTTCTCTTAAGCGTTGTAGCAAATCTATCGCTGCTCGGCTTTTTCAAGTATTTCAATTTTTTCATGGATAGCTTTGCTGCAGCTTTTACTTTTCTGGGGAATCCGATAGATCTATATCGGTTAAGAATAATACTTCCAGTCGGTATCAGTTTCTACACGTTTCAAACGATGAGCTATTCGATAGATGTCTATAAAAGGAACATGCCCCCAACCAACGATTTTATAGCGTTTTCTGCGTACGTTAGTTTTTTTCCTCAATTGGTGGCGGGTCCTATCGAAAGAGCTACGAATCTCTTGCCTCAGTTTTCCTCCGAAAGGTTTTTCACCTACGAGGCCGCATCGGATGGAATGAGACAGATCCTTTGGGGTGCTTTCAAGAAGATAGTAATCGCCGACAATTGCGCGGTAATAGCCAATCAAATCTTCGCAAGTCCGGAAAGGTTTTCCGGTAGCACGCTCCTGCTCGGAGCATTCTTTTTTGCGTTCCAGATATATGGTGACTTTTCAGGGTATTCCGATATCGCCATCGGTGTCTCGCGTTTATTTGGCTTCAAACTGATGAGAAATTTCGCCAATCCATATTTTTCCCGAGATATTGCCGAGTTCTGGAGGAGATGGCATATCTCCCTGTCCACCTGGTTCCGGGACTATGTATATATCCCCCTCGGAGGAAGTAAAAAAAGTAAAGCAATTAATGTACGGAACACATTTATCATCTTCCTGCTGAGCGGTTTTTGGCACGGGGCAAACTGGACTTTCCTAGTTTGGGGAGGATTGAACGCGCTTTATTTTATTCCACTAATGCTTGGAAATAAAAACAGGAAAAATCTTGGGATCGTTGCGGAAGGGCATCTATTGCCTTCGGCAGGCGAATTGCTAAGTATGGTGACTACTTTTTTTATGGTGCTAATCGCCTGGGTCTTCTTTCGGGCGGACAGCGTTGCGCAGGCAATGGGCATTACGATGAAAATATTTTCTTTTTCACTGTTCGAGGCACCGAAAATCCCGGACTCGAACAACGTTTGGATTGTACTTTTTCTGGTCTCCTTGTTTCTAGTCGTAGAATGGTTTGGTAGAGAGGGTGAATACGCGATTCAGAAGATTCCGGCGAAGTTGCCGACCGCGTTGCGGTATGCATTCTATTACTCCATAGCATTCGTCATTGTTCTTGCCGGTGGCGACGAACAACAGTTCATCTATTTCCAATTCTAACATCATGAAAAAATACCTAATCAAAGCGTTGGTTTTTATTGTCGGTCTGTTTTGTTTGGATCGCATGGCATTCACGGTACTGCAGTCGCAAAGGCCATCCGATTATGCTGCCTTCCTCGACGCCAAGCGTACTTTTTTTAGAAAGCAAGGCCGCTACGACATGTTAATATTTGGCGATTCGCATGTCGCGGATGCCATCGATCCTAGGACTCTTCGGCTATACGGCATGGAAGCCTATAATCTCGGTGTGTATCATGCTTCACCGTACGAGATTTATCATCTGGCGGCCTCTGCTTTGCGACGAATGAAGGTGATGCCGAAGTATGTGGTTTTAGGTACGAATCCGATTATGTTTATGAGAAAATTGCGGATCGGCAAATATACTCCTCTGATTATCCGCGATGACTTCATCGATTATTCGTCGTTGGTTATCAATTCGGAGGATGGACATAGCATTCGGACGTTATTCTACAGCGCTCAGGAAAAGTATCTTTTGCAGTATATGTTGAAGAAGGTGATTGGGATTAAGTACCATCCTACCAGGGAAATACAAAGCATTAACAATGGTCACCTGGAGTTCTATAACCAAATGCCCGGTGTTTCGTGGGATGGGGGAGCCGAAGAGGCTGACTTGTCTCGGGCGAATCCGTTGCAGATTGAGTTCTTTGTCAAAACAATTGATTTCCTTCAGAACCATAATATTAAAGTATTGGTTGTGAATCTCCCGCTTTGGCAGGAGCGGGAGAAAAAGCTGAGGGGAACCGGCGGTCTGGGGGAATTTGAACAAATCCTCTCACGTATCTGCAAAGAGAAGGGCGTGTATCTAGTAAACCCCAACCACGAGCTCGCAACGGGTGTTCTGAAAAAAGAGGACTATCTGAACGCAGAGCACTTGAATTACAAAGGTGCGGTGAAATTTAGCCATGAATTGGCTGTCCAGATAGATATGCTGCCGCACTAGCCGTTGAGAATTCGAAGGATCGATTTATCATCAGTTTGAGGTGACCATGAGCAAATTGTTAATCCCCGATTACCTGGGCGGACAGGTCGTAGCGGGTAACTGTAGCCTCACGGCCGAGGTGGAGACAGCGAGGATCAAATTGCATTGGGCTTTTCAAGCTTGCTTTATAGGACTGCCGTGAACCGGGCCACCGTTCGACAACAACCTCAATCCGAACCGCCCCGGACGGTTTCCGAGGTCCTGGACCGCCTGGTCTCCCTCGAACGGAGGACCTCGCTCTGCGGAATGCGCATCGGGGGGTTCCCGTTCTGGGACGCCCTGCGGATGAAGTTCTTCTATTCCGTCACGGAATCCCTGGGCATATACGGCAAGGCCCAGCGATACAGGAAGCCGGGCGTCCGGGACTATCTAGAGTACCTGTATTTTGATTTAAGATCTTTTCGGCGTCTGTTGCTTGCCTTGCCATCACGGTCCTCTGTGCTATTCCTCGCCAGCGCCCGGAGAAAATGGGACGCTGAAAGCGGAACTTTTATTGATCCTGTCACGGACCCCGTGATAGCCCAACTTTCTGCTTCTTCGGTTGTATTGGAGTCCCGACTTGGAGGAAGACATTCCCGTCCTGTGAAGCCTAAGCATCTCTATTACTACGATGTCCTATTGTATATCGGAGGTTTGCTCCAAAGTATTTTTCGGTTATTCCTGATTCCTAGCGCTCGGGAGCGAAAGAATTTTCGGAATTTGGAACAGGAATTCCAGGAAGTCTTTGGTGCTAGGTTTCCGCTAGGACGAGCCGCCCGGGACGCGATGGCTTGGCACCGAGCACTGGTGCCGCTTTATTCCTGGTTTCTCAGGAAAGCACGAGTGAAGAGCCTTGTGATGGTTTGTTCTTATGGAAAGGAGTCTTGGATCGAGGCCTGCGCCCGATGCGGCGTCCGGACCATAGAACTCCAGCACGGGACAATCACTCGGTTCCATCCCGGCTACCATTACCCGCAGGGGACGGACAAGCGCCTGGCCCCCGATGAATTCTGGGGATTCGGGGAGTACTGGACTCGGACCGTTCGGTTCCCTTCTCGGACGATGCTCCGGCCGGGTTTCGGCTTCCCCTACCTCGAGAATGCGATCCGGAACCTAGACTTCCCCCGGGAGGACAATCTTCTCCTGGTTATCTCCCAGGGGACGATCGGAGGACGCCTGTCGAGGATGGTCGTGGACGGACTCGACGGGCTCCCCGGGGACGTCCGCATTCTTTACAAGCTCCATCCGGGGGAGCGTCTCGATTGGAGGAAGTCCTATCCCTGGCTCGCGGACCATTCCGACCGCATCGAGGTGATCGAGGGCGATTCTCCCGACCTGTACGAGTTGATGGCCCGGTCGCGCTGGCAGCTCGGGGTAAATTCCACGGCACTATTCGAGGGGATGCGGCTGGGATGTCGAACAATTCTCGCGGACTTGCCCGGCATCGAGTACATGGAGGATCTTGTGGCTTCAGGACAGGTTGCTTTGATTCAAACCGCAGCCGAATTGCCATCAGCCTTGGAGTCTTGCCCTGAACCAAATGGTCGGTGCTTCTTCGACTGTGATGAATCCATGATCAGGGATCTTGACGATGCTGGCGGGTTAAGTAATATGCACGCTCAACCTGCATGTAATAGCATGCCACTTGGCAAAAAAATGAAAAAGATAAGAAAAGGGCAGACTATGTATCGAGTGATTCATGTATCTTCCGTTCATTCTAGAAATGATGCACGCATATTCCAGAAAGAATGTAAAACTCTCTCGGCCTATGGTTTTGAGACTGTACTCCTTGTGGCAGATGGATTGCCGAAAGAAACCCGGGATTCAATTGAAATCTATAGCATAAAAAAAAGTGGCAACAGGCTTCTTCGTATGTTTACTTCTTCATTCCGTCTTTTAAGAAAATCGTTAGAACTTGATGGAGATATTTACCATCTTCATGATCCTGAGCTCATTCCGTTGGCAGTGCTATTAAAACTACGAAAAACTGTTGTATTCGATTTTCATGAAGATGTAGCTCTTCAAATTCTATCCAAGCCGTATTTTTATCCTTGGTTGGCTAAGTTTGTGAGTATATTCTATTCATTTGTAGAACGGGCCGCCATTCGGTACTGTGATTTGGTAGTTGCTGCTACACCATCCATCGGTGAGAAAATGAAACTTCAAAGCAGAAACGTGGTTGTTGTGAACAACTATCCACGTATGGAGGAGTTTGAGAATCAGCGAACGGGTCCTTCTGAGAACCCCACAGTGGTGTATGTCGGTGGAATAACTAAAATTCGCGGCATCCAGCAAATGGTTGACGCACTTGAGCTTTGTTCACATCAAATCACGCTAAAGCTGGCCGGAGTTTTCCATCCGGCGCAATTGATGAACGATTTAAAATTGTTTGCGGGATGGGGAAAAGTGAACTACATGGGTTCTATTAGCAGGGTTAAGGTTGCAGAGGTTCTATCCACTGCCCGGGCGGGTTTGGTATTGTTTCAACCCGTACCAAATCATACAACTTCCCAACCAAACAAGATGTTCGAGTACATGTCCGCTGGGATTCCGGTAATAGCCTCCGATTTTCCGGAATGGAAAAAGGTAATTGAAGGAAACCAATGTGGTATCTGTGTCGATCCCAGAAGCCCGCGTGCAATTGCTGATGCTATTGATTGGGTTCTTGAGCATCCTGATGAGGCTGAAAAGATGGGGGAGCGTGGTAAAGCCGCCATCCAGGAAAGATTCAATTGGGAAATCGAAGCGAAAAAGCTGATTTCCGCATATAAGGACCTGGGTTGTATTCCACAAGAAATGGAACACAAAGTATTATCCATGAATAATGAAGCTTGATCTTCCAAGGACAATAAAATGCATCACATCATGTCGATTATTGGCGCCCGACCGCAATTCGTGAAGGCGGCGGTCGTCTCTCGGCTCATCCGCTCCGAGGCTTGGAGGGATCGGTTCTCCGAAACCCTTGTGCACACGGGCCAGCATTACGATGAGAACATGTCCGCGGTATTCTTCCGCGAGATGCGCATCCCCGAACCCGACATCAACCTGGGAGTGGGTGGCGGAAGCCACGGTTCGATGACGGGGCGTATGCTCGAGGGGCTGGAGCGGCTGATCCTGGAACGAAAGCCGGATTTGGTCCTGGTGTACGGGGATACCAACTCCACGTTGGCGGGCGCGCTTGCCGCTTCGAAGCTCCTGGTCCCGGTGGCCCACGTCGAGGCCGGCCTGCGTTCCTTCAACAAGAGGATGCCGGAGGAGCAGAACCGGATACTTGCCGATCGCCTTTCGACCTGGCTGTTGTGTCCGACGGAAACGGCGGTCCGGAACCTTTCCCGGGAGGGGGTGGAGGATACGGGACCGGGAGCCGCCCCCACGGCCGATTCTCCGCGGGTGGCCAACGTGGGCGACGTGATGTACGACGCTTCCCTCTTTTACCGTTCGATCGCCGCGGAGCGTCCTGCGGAGGATCGAGCCCTGAGGCGGCTCGGTATCGATGGGCCGTTTCACCTGCTCACCCTGCACCGGGCCGAGAACAGCGACGACCGGGGGCGGCTTGCTTCAATTCTTTCGGCGCTGGGATCTTCCGGGAAGTCCATCCTGTTTCCCCTGCACCCGCGGACGCGGAAGATGCTGGAGGCGTTCGGATTGACGGTTCCTGGGAACGTGCGCGTGATCGAGCCCGTGGGCTTTTTGGACATGCTGGACTTGGAGCGGGAATGCGAAGGCGTCATCACGGATTCCGGCGGGGTGCAGAAGGAAGCCTTCTTCTTCGGCAAGCCGTGCGTCACGCTTCGGGACCAGACCGAGTGGACGGAGACTGTGGAGTCGGGGTGGAATCGTGTCGTCAGAGCCGAACCGCGGGCGATCCTGAGCGCTTTATCGGCCCCCATCCCGAGCGGATCTCGCCCGGAGTTGTACGGATCCGGGGATGCCGGGGAACGGATTCTTGCGGAACTGGATCATTGAAGGATAGCCTGTGAAGGCGCTTGATTGGCCGGTTGAATTGACAATCTGACCTAGGAGCGGAATGAATGACCGATAAACGCCGCATCCTCGTCCTGGCCCCCCACACGGACGACGGGGAGCTGGGTTGCGGGGCCACCATCGCCCGGTTCGTGGAGGAGGGGGCGGAGGTCCACTACGTGGCCTTTTCCACGGCCAAGGAGTCCGTGCCCGAGGGCCTTCCGGAAAACATCCTGGAGGTCGAGGTCCGGGAGGCTACCCAGAGGCTCGGGATCCTGCCGGAGAATCTCCACGTCTTCGGGTACACGGTTCGGAAGCTGAGCTACGTCCGGCAGGACATCCTGGAGGACATGGTCAAGCTCCGGGCCTCCCTGTCCCCGGACCTGGTGCTCATGCCCTCCCGGAACGACCTGCACCAGGACCACTCCACGGTGGCCGCCGAGGCTCTCCGGGCCTTCAAGAACACCTCCGTCCTGGCCTACGAGCTTCCCTGGAACACCATCGACTTCTCGACCCAGGGTTTCCGTGTCGTGGAGCCCCGGCACGTGGACCGCAAGATCGAGGCCCTGGCTGCGTACGGGTCCCAGAAGATGCGGAAGTACATGGATCCGGAGTACATACGGGGCTGGGCCCGGACCCGGGGCGTGCAGATCGGCCGGGATTTCGCGGAGGCCTTCGAGGTGATCCGATGGATCCTCTAGTCTGGCCGAGCCTGGCCTTCACCGGCGCGGCGGCCGTCGGGGCGGCGGCCCGGATCCCCGAGGACCTGGAAGTCCCCGCGCCGGCCCGGGACGTCCTGGCCGGTTTGTCCTTCCTCGGCCCCTCCACCGCGGCGGAGCCCCGGGACGGGACGGTCCTGTTTCTGCAGTCCGCGGCCCCGGAGGCCCTCGCGCGGCTGGGCGGCCTGCGGGGCTGCCTGGTCCTCCTGCCGGCCGGCGCGGTCCCGGGCCCGCTGGCCCGGGAGAACGCGGTCCTCTTCGCCCGCAACCCGAAGTACGCCTACGCCCGGCTCATGACGGAGCTGTTCCCTCTGGTTCTCCAGCGGGGAACCTTTTCGGCGGAACCCCTCCCCGGGGTCCGGGCGGACCCGGGCTTCGTCCTTGAGGACGGGGTGACGATCGAGCCCTTCGTCACGATCGGACGGGACTCGGTCATCGGCCGGGGGACCCACGTGATGCGGGGGGCCTCGATCGGGCCCCGGGTCCGGATCGGGGAGGGTTGCCTGATCGGGGAGGACGCGGTCGTCGGGGAGCCGGGCTTCGGCTTCGCCTTCGACGGGGACCGGCCCCCGATCCGCCTGCCCCACCTGGGCGGGGTCCTGGTCGGGGACCGGGCGGAGATCGGGTCCCACGCCACGGTGAGCTCCGGGACGATCGACCCGACGGTCCTGGGTCCCGACGTGAAGGTCAACAACCACGCCCACGTCGGCCACAACTGCCGGATCGGCCGGGGAACCCTGATCGGCATCGGGGCCAGCGTCTCCGGATCCTCCCGGATCGGGGAGCGCTGCTGGCTTTCGCCGGGGGTCCTGGTGCGGAACAAGGTGACCGTCGGCGACGGGGTTACCGCGGGAATGGGCGCCGTGGTCGTGAAGGACGTGGCCGCCAACCAGACGGTGGTCGGCCTCCCGGCCAAGCCCACGGGGAACGAGGTTCCCTGGTACGAATCCGAGAAGGGGACGCCTTGAACATCTGGATCGTCTGCCCCTACGCGGGGTCCGTCCGCCACGGGATGAACTACCGCCCCTACTACTTCGGCCGGGAGTTCGCCCGGGCGGGGCACCGGGTCGTCGTGGTGTCCGGCTCGTACTCCCACCAGTTCGTGCGCCTTCCGGAGACGAAGGGGACCTACACCCGGGAGACCCTGGACGGAATGGAGTACGTGTGGGTCAAGGTGCCCCGGTACCGCTCCTCCGGGGATCCCGCCCGGACCGCGGGCTGGGCCCTGTTCTGCCTCCGGCTGGGCGGGGTCGCGCGCCTGGGCCTGCCGAAGCCGGACGCGATCGTCGTGTCCTCTCCGGTCCCGTACCCGGTGGTGCCCGCGGCCGCCCTGGCCTGCTGGTTCGGAGCCAAGCTCGTGTTCGACGTCCGGGACATCTGGCCCCTCAGCCTCACCGCCCTCGGCGGATACTCGACGCGGCATCCCTTCATCCGCCTGACCCAGTGGGTCGAGGACTTCGCGTACCGGAAGGCCGACCTCGTGGTCTCCGCCCTGCCGAACGCCCTGGAGCACATGTCCTCCCGGGGTCTGTCCCCGGACCGCTTTCTGTGGGTGTCCAACGGGGTGGACCCCGAAGACGCGGAATCCGCGCCGGATACCGGGACCGCCTCGGGAGCCGGAGGCGGCATCGTCGCGGGCGCCATCCCCAAGATTCCCCGGGACGGCGGCTTCCACGTCTGCTACGCGGGCTCCTTCCACGAGCGCAACGTGGCCATGGTCTTCGTGGAGGCCGCGGCCCTGCTCAAGGCGCGTGGGGTCAACGTCCGCTTCCACTTCCTCGGGAAGGACGGGGGCGGAAAGCCCGCGCTCGTCGCCCGGGCCCGGGACCTGGGGGCGGACAACGTGGTCTTCCACGACCCCATCCCGAGGTCCTCCATGCAGGGCTTCCTGGCCGGGATGGACGCGTGCCTCGCGGGAACCAAGGGCAGCCCCCTCTACCGCTTCGGCATCTCCCTGACCAAGCAGTTCGACTACATGCTGGCGGGCAAGCCCGTCGTCCTGTCCTCCAACGCAGTGAACGACCTGGTGACCCGGACGGGCTGCGGTCTGGTCGTGCCCCCGGAGGAGCCCGGGGCAGCGGCGGACGCGATCGAGGCCCTGGCCCGGATGGAGCCGTCCGCCCGGGAGGCCATGGGGCGCCGCGGCCGGGAAACCCTGCTGGCGGAGTTCACGTACCCCAAGCTCGCGGCCCGGTTCCTCGAGGGGATCGCCGCGGCGGCTTCCCGCGCCCGGCCCGGTTCCCGAGGATGAGGGGCCTGCGCGGCGCGGTTCCGGCCGTCCTGACAGCGGC
>CALMRC010000056.1 GCA_937873275.1 uncultured Spirochaetota bacterium | reverse complement strand
ACGGAGGGGGCCGTCGCGGGTCCCGTCAAGGGGGAGGAGCACGGGAACTCCCACGAGACCACCTTCGACGCGACGGAGGGGAGGGTGGGACGGAGCCTCTACGTGCCGATCTGGACCTTCATGCCCCTGCCCCGTACCGTGGAGGACCGGGTCTACAGCCGCATCCAGGGCGACGGATTCCGCACCGCCGTCGAGCGGAAGACCCGGTTCCGGGACTACTACGAGTTCGACTCCCCGGCCTGGAAGCTGAAGCAGGACGTTCCCCCGGAGCAGCGCCAGGGGATATGGCTGATCCTGGAGTCCGGGGGCTATGACCTGGCCCGGGCGGAGTACAAGACCGGCCGCGCCCTGGCCCCCGTTCAGCTACGGTTCAAGGTGGGTCCCGCCCAGGGCAACCGACCGCCGGCTCTCGAAGCCGTGGAGCTCGTCGAGTCCTCCGGGGATCCGGAAATCGACGCGGCGGTCCTCTTCGGATTCCGCCGGGCCTCCTTCTCCAACGACTCCGACAAGAGCGTGACGGGGCGGTTCACGTACCGGTTCTAGGCGGACATCCGATGCGGTTCGCGACGGCCTCCGGCGCGGCTTTCTGCCCGTGACCCTCCTCCGGTCTCTCGGGCTCAGGTCCCGGCATTTTGGCATCCTCGCCCTCTCCGGGGGCGGCGGCAAGACAACGGCCCTTTTCGCCCTGGCCGGCGAGCTGGCGGCCCGGGGCGCCCGGGTCCTCGTGACGACCACCACCCGCATCCGGGATCCCCGGACTGAGGGCCGCCGGATCGACGGATTCCTGGAGATCCCGGACCCGGCCGGGGCGCTTCCCGGGGACGCGTCCGGCCTCCCGTCGTCGGGGGGTGGCGCGGAATCCGGGGCCGACGCCGCCGGAGGTAAAGGCCCGGCGGGCCGGGGTTCGGTCACGGTGCTCTGCGCGGGCGTGGAGGACGGGAAGCTGGTCGGCGTCGATCCGGGGGCCTTCCCGGACCTGGACGCCTCGGGCCGCTGGGACGCGATCCTGGCGGAGGCCGACGGGGCGAAGATGCGGCCGGTCAAGGCTCCGGCTCCCTACGAACCGGTCTGGCCCCGGGGCGTCTCGACCGTCCTGGGCTTCCTCGGCCTGGACTGCCTGGACCGCCCCCTGGACGAGCGCGTCGCCCACCGGCCCGAGATCCTGGGCCCCCTCGTGGGCCTTCCGCCGGGCGGCATCCTCGAACTCGGGCACCTCCTGCGGCTGGTCCGGCACCGCGAGGGTCTCTTCCGGGGCGCGCCGAAGGAGGCCCGCCGGATCCTGGTCCTGAACAAGGCGGACCTGAGGCCGGACCTGGATCCGGAAACCTTGGCGGCGGAAGCCGCGGCGGAGCTGGCGGAGTCCGGCGCGTCGCCGCCGTCCGACGGCGAGTCCCCCGCGCGGATCGACCGGGTCCTCGTCTGCTCCCTTTCGGACCCGGACCCTGCCCGGCAGGTCCGGGCGGCGCGCGCGGTTTCCGGGGACGGGGTCCCGGCGGTATACTGATCCCAGGAGCGAACCATGAACCTGTACCGCGTCGCCGCGGACCTGGAGGACCGGAACCGGCCCTTCGTCCTGGCCACCATTATAGAATCCTCCGGATCCACCCCCCGCAGCCGGGCCAAGATGATCGTGGAGGCCGACGGGACCTGCCACGGGACCATCGGCGGAGGGCGGGTGGAGTCCCGGGTGATCGAGGAGGCCCGGGCCTGCCTGGCGTCCGGGAAACCCCGGACCCTGGAGTTCGACCTGACCGGGAGCGGGCCGGAGCCGGACCCGATGATCTGCGGCGGAAAGATGACGGTGCTCCTGGAGCCCGGGGAACGGAAACCCCGGCTCCTCCTGGTCGGGGCGGGGCACGTGAACCGGGCCCTGGCCCGGGCGGCGGCGCCCCTGGGGTTCCGGATCGCCGTGGCGGACGACCGCCCGGACCTGGCGACGCCGGAGTTCTTCCCCGGGGCCGCGGAGTTCTTCGTTCGGCCGGGCTTCGATGAGACCCTGGAAGCCTCGGCGCCGGACGCGGAGACCTACGTGCTCATCGCCACGGCCTCCCACGCCACGGACGAGGCGGCCCTTCGGCATTGCGTCGGCAAGCCCGGCGCCTACCTGGGCATGCTGGGCAGCCGCCGCAAGACCCGGGTCCTGCTGGCACGGCTGGCGGAATCCGGCGTTCCCGAGGAATCCCTGGCCCGGGTCCGGGCCCCGGTGGGCCTGGACATCGGCGCGGAGACCCCGGAGGAGATCGCGGTCTCCATCCTGGGGGAGATCCTGGCGGAGCGATCGGGACGGGACGGGGGTCCCCTGGCGGGCCGGGACGGCGACCTGGTCGTGGTGCGCGGAGCCGGGGACCTGGCCACGGGGGTCATCCTCCGGCTGGTCCGCTCGGGATTCCGGGTGGTCGCCCTGGAGTCGCCCCGGCCCACCGCCATCCGCCGTACCGTGGCCTTCTCGGAGGCGGTCTACGACGGAACCGCGGAGGTCGAGGGGCTGCGGGCCCGTCGGACCGAGGGCCTGGCGGAGATCCGGGCCGCCCTGGCGGAGGGGGTCGTGCCGGTCGCGGTGGACCCCGAGGCCGCCCTGGTCCCCGCCCTGCGTCCGGCGGCCCTGGTGGACGCCATCCTGGCCAAGCGGAACCTGGGCACCCGGATCGGGATGGCCCCCGCGGTGATCGCCCTGGGGCCGGGCTTCGAGGCGGGCCGGGACGCGGACGCGGTGGTGGAGACCGCCCGGGGCCACGATCTGGGCCGGGTGATCCTTTCCGGTTCCGCGGCCCCGAACACGGGGATTCCCGGGGAGGTCGGGGGAAAGTCCGCGGAGCGGGTCGTCCGGGCCCCCGCCGCGGGCGAGGTGATCGCGGTTCGGTCCATCGGGGACCCGGTGCGGGCGGGTGAGCCCCTCCTCCTGGTCGAGACTTCCGCAGGCCGGGTTTCCGTTCCCTCGCCCCTGGACGGGACCCTGCGGGGCCTCATTCGCCCGGGCATCCGGGCGGCCGAGGGGGAGAAGATCGCGGACGTGGATCCCCGGGGACGGCCGGAGTACTGCCGCACCGTGTCCGACAAGGCCCGGGCCGTGGCGGGCGGGGTCCTGGAGGCCCTCCTGTACCTCCGGGGGCGGACGAAAAAGTAGCGGACGGTTCCCCCTCCGGCGGATTCCCGCTATACTGCCATCCCGTATGGATACCTACGACGTAGTCATCGTGGGCACCGGCCCCGCGGGCCTGGGGGCCGCCTTCGAGATTCTCGCCCGCGACCCGAAGCGCTCGATCCTCCTGATCGACAAGGAACCCTTCTCCACCGGGGGCCTGCGGAACGACTGCAAGATGAATTTCACCTGGCCCATCGGCTTTCCGGAGAACGTCTGGACCGAGGCCGACGGCCTGACCTACCTGGCCCGGGTGGAGGCCTTCCTGCGGCCGGACCTGATGGACCGGCGGAACCTGGACATCTACACGCGAAGGGCCTCCAAGCTGGGGGTGAGGCTCCTGGAAGTGCGCCAGGCCCACCTGGGCACGGACGGGGGACTGGCCCTGATCAAGGACTTGATCGCGGACCTCGCCCGGCGGGGCGTCGCCCTCTCCCTGGGGGAGACCGCCGTGCGCGTGGAGGCCGAGAGCCTGACCCTGGTCACGGACAAGCGGGAGATCCGGTACCGGGACCTGGTCCTGGCCCCGGGGCGGGGAGGGTTCTCCTTCCTCCGGCACGTGATGAACGATCTGGGGATCCCCTTCCAGGACAACGCCGTGGACATCGGGGTCCGGGTGGAACTCAAGGAGGAGCGCTACGCCATCGTCCGGGACTACTACGATCCCAAGTTTCTCTTCCCCAAGAAGACCCGCACCTTCTGTACGAATTCCCGCTGCGCCCATGTGGTCCAGGAGAAGTACGTGACGGACGACGGCCGGGTCTGGTACTCCGCCAACGGCCACGCGTACTCCGCCTCCCGGCCGGCCAACGGGCTGGCGAACTTCGCCCTCCTCAAGACCGTGACCCTGACCCAGCCCCTGGCGTCGGGCCAGGATTACGCGACCATGCTCGGGGTACAGGCCTCCCTGATCGGGGGCGGGCATCCCATCATGCAGCGGGTGGGGGACTTCCGTCTGGGCAAGCGCTCCACCCGGGAGGGCTTTTCCGGGGACCTGTACGACTTCGAGCCGACCCTTCCGTCGGCCTGCCCGGGAGACCTGGGCCTCTCGGTCCCCGCCAAGGTCCTCAGGTCCATCTGGAACGCGATGAAGCTCCTGGACACCATCGTGCCCGGGGTGCTCCATCCCAGCACCATCCTCTACTACCCGGAGATCAAGCTCTACGCCAACCGCCCGGTCTTCCGGGACGCCTCCTTCCAGGCGGCGCCGGGCATACGCCTGATCGGGGACGGGGCGGGGACCAGCCGGGGCATCACCGGGGCCTGGGCTTCCGGGATCCGGGCCGCGGACGGGATCCTCGCGGACGGATAAACCGTTCCGCGGGCTGGCACGCCGGCGCGGCATCCGCTATCCTTTCGGCATGGATACTACGGTCGATCCTCCGGCAGCCCTCCCGGGCGGGGGCGATACGGCTCCGCGGCTCCCGAACCGGGGGGCCCGGGTTTCCGTGTTCGCCCTCGCCGGATCCGCCGCCCTTACGGCCTACGCCTTCCTGGCCCAGACCGGGAGGATTCAAGCGGTCTTCGGGCTCCTCCATGGATTTCAATCCCTCTTCTGGCTGGGCAGCCTGGGACTCTTCCTGGTCCGCCCCTCCTATAACCGACGTACGCCCTACGCCCGGTTCGCCGCCGTGGCCGGGAACACCCTCCTGGCCTTCTCCCTGGCCTACGGGACCGCGGCCGCTGTGACGGGGGAGGGATTCCCGATCTGGGCGGCCTTCGCGACGACGGGCTTCTCCCTGGCCCGGCTCCCCCGGGGCGGAAGGGGGGCCGCCGCGGTCCTGGCGGGGCTCGGCCTTCCGGCCTTGACCGCATATGTCCGGGGTGCGGAAGCCCTGGCACCGGACCTGGTCCAAATTCTGGTTCCCCTGGCCCTGGGACAGGCGGCGGGGCTCTTCGTGGACCGCATCCGCAGGGAGGGGGAGCTCTCCCTGAAGGATCTCCGGACCCGGAACGAGGAGCTCGAGGAACTCGCCTACCGGGACCCCCTGACCCGGCTGTACAACCGCAGGTTCGGGTTCGAAAGCCTCCGGAAATCGATCTCCTTCCTTCGGCGCTACGGGGGGGAGCTCCATATCCTGGTCCTGGATATCGACCATTTCAAGAAGGTGAACGACGCCCTGGGGCACCCGGTGGGGGACACGGTCCTGGTGGAGCTGGGCAGGATCCTGCAGGGCATCGTCCGGGACAGCGACATCGTCTCCCGCATCGGGGGCGAGGAGTTCCTGGTGATCCTGCCGCATTCCCGGGCGGAACATGTCCAGGGAGTGGCCAACCGCATCCGGGACGTCACCGCGGGCACCGCCTTCGAGGGCGTGCCCTGGCGGATCACGGTGAGCGTCGGGGTGACGGCCCTGCGGGAGGAGGATACCCCGGACTCGATGTTTTCCCGGGCGGATCGGTTCCTCTACGACTCCAAGCGGGGCGGCCGGAACCGGGTCACCGGTTCCTAGGAGCCCGGCAGACTCCCGGGAAGACGGCGAATTCCCGGGCTCAGCCCCGGAGGATCCGGGCCAGGAGGGCCACGTAGGCCATCGCGGCGACCAGGAAGAGACCGAGAGGGGCCGCGAAGCGGCGGATGGTCTGGGGCAGGGTGGCCTTGAAATGCTCCGCGCTCACGACCATGCAGACGTGGAGGGGGGACACCATCATGCCCGCGAAGCCGAAGGCCGCCACCAGGGCCACGATCGGCTCCAGGGGCAGGGAACCGAAAGACCCGGCCCGGAAGAGACCCAGGACGATGGGCAGGGAGAGTCCCACGTACCCGAATCCCACCCCCGTCACCAGCCCCGAGATCAGGGGCAGGACGGCCGCCACCGCCAGGGGGGGGATGCCCGCGGCGGCGAGTTCCGACGCGGCGGAACCGGCGGCCCCTCCGGCGGACAGCAGGGCGGAGAAGACGCGGATGCCCGCCACGACCCCGGCCAGCTTGAGGGTTCCCAGGTTCAGGGAGCCCTTCCAGACCCCCCGCCCCCGGTTCCGGACGGCGACATAGATCATGCCCGCCCCGACTCCGCTCAGGATGGGGAGGTAGCGGCCCGTCAGGGCCGCCGCGGCGCCGGAGAGCCCCAAGGCGGGCCCGGCTGCGCGGTAGACCACGTCCAGGACCGCGTAGGTACCCAGGATCAGGATGAGGGGGGCGAAGCCCGCCACGACACGCCGGGCCCCGGTGACCGGTCCCTCCGGGCCCCGCCCCGGGGCCGGGGAAGGTTCCGGGCTTCCCCGGCTCGGGATCTTGAGCAGGAAGAGCCAGCCCAGGAAGACCATCGTGGGGAACATGTAGATGTTGATCAGTACCAGGCGGGAGACTTCGAATCCCGTGAGGGTGGCGGTGAGGATGAAGGAGGGGAAGAGGGGCCACCAGACCTCCAGGGAATGCCGGAACCAGTAGTTGGCCGCGGAGAGGCGGTCCGATCCGAGCCGTTTTTCCGGGTCCAGGGCCTCCACCAGGGGGGCCGAGAAGGCGGCCCCGCCGGGCATGGGCAGGGTCCCGATCAGGACGGGAGTCAGGACGATGGAGGCGTTCCGGGACCGGGCCACCGCCTGCACGGATCGGGCGAAGTCCTCCATCGCCCCGGCCTTCCTCATGGCCGAGGAAAGGACCATGATGAGGGTGACCAGGAGGAGGAGGAGGAGGTTCTCGGGGTTGAAGAATTCCTTAAGCGACAGGAGGACCACCCGTCCGAAGGGCAGCCCCTGCCAGAGGGCGAAGGCCCAGCCGCCCGCCAGGGCGGCCAGTCCGAGGTGGACCTTCCGGGAGGAGGCGATCACGACGATTCCGAAAACCGCGAGGGTCTTCACGAGGACGGGGATGGCGGGCATGGAGTACTCCTGTCAGTCGCGCGTGCAGGCCGGGCAGGTACCGTGGAAGTCCAAGCGGTGTCCGCGGATCTTGAAGCCATCCTTCGCGGCGGCCTCGTCCAGGTCGCTCCGGTACGGGAAGGGCATGTCCAGGACGGCTCCGCAGACGTCGCAGACGAAGTGGTAATGCGGGGATACGTCCCCGTCGAACCGATCCTGGGCGTTCCCGTTGCGAATGTGCAGGACCAGCCCCATCTCCTCCAGGACGTCGAGGTTTCGGTATACCGTGCCCAGGGAGAGTCGCGGGATCGACTTCCGGGCCGCGGTATGGAGCATCGCGGCCGTGGGATGTTCCTTCGTGGAGCGTAGGACCGCGAGGATTTCCTCCCGCTGACGGGACCGCTTTCGGATGCGCTCGTTGCCTTCCATCGTGCCGCCTCGAGGATTGGTAGGGTAGAAAGGTACAATCCATAGAAGAATCCGTCAAGCGACCCGCCCGGATCTTCCCGGCGATGGCGAACTTGCGTCCGCCGCGGTCGGCTGGTACAATCCCCCATCATGCAAGCCCGCGCCGCCGTCCCCGGAATCGCACTGCTCGCCTCCGTCCTCTCCGTCCTACTCGCCGCGGGATGCGGGGCACGGGAACCTTCCCGGGGCGGGGAGCTCCGGGCGGTCCGGGGAGAGGCGGACCTGTCGGCCCGTCGGGAGGGGGTTACCGCCCTGGACGGGGAATGGGCCTTCTGGTGGGACCGGTTCCCGGATCCCTCCCTCCTGGGCGCGGGCCGGGAGGATCCGCCGGACGCCTTCGGGGTCGTGCCGGGGTCCTGGATCGAGTACGGGATGGAGGGGGCGGCCCGGCAAGGGCACGGCACGTATCGCCTCGTGGTCCGGGGCCTGGATCCCGGGGTCCGGTACGCCCTCCGGTTCCCGTCCTTCAACACCGCGGCCCGGGTCTTCGCCAACGGGCACCCGGTCCACCTGCAGGGTGTTCCCGGGAGCTCCCGCGAACTCGAGATACCGGACTGGACCGCGGCGGTGGTGGCCGTCTCGCCGGACTCCCGGGGGGTCCTGGACATCGTCGTCCACGTCTCCAATTACGCGGACCGGACCGGGGGCTTCGTGAACCGCGCCTACCTGGGACCCTACGAGGCCGTCGACGCGGCCCGGGACCGGGAACGGATGATGGAGGTATTCCTGTTCGGCGGAATCCTCCTCATGGGGTTCTACTACCTGGCCCTGTTCTTCTTCCGCCGGAAGGACCGGGCCTCTCTGTGGTTCGGCCTCCTGTGCATCGTCCTGGCCGTGCGCATCCTCTGCTACGACGAGTACCTGATCCGGGAGCTCCTCCCGAGCCTGTCCTGGGTATGGCTCTTCCGGGCCGGGTACCTGACCTTCTCCCTGGCGGTCTTCCTGATCTCCGCTTTTTTCCAGAGCCTCTTCCCGGCCCGTTGGTGGACGCCCCTGTCCTGGGTCATCCACGGCGGAGCGGCGTTCTATACCCTGGTGGTCGCCGTCTTCCCGCCCCTCGTCTCCGGGAACCTCCTCACGGCCTTCCAGCTCTTCGCCCTGGCCGTCGGAGCGGCCCTGGCGGTCGTCCTGGTCCGAGCACTCCTGGCCCGGGAACCCGGGGCGGCCCTCCTGGTCGTCGGGTTCGGCTGTCTCTTCGCCTCGGTGGTCCACGACGTGCTGGCCTCCCAGGGGGTTCTTCCGGGCCCCTTCGTTGTCCAGGTGGGCCTTCTGTTCTTCCTCTTCGCCATGTCCCTGGTGGTGACCCGGAAATTCGCCGTGTCCTTCGAGACCGCCGAGCGGCTCTCGGAGGATCTCCGGCGCATGAACGTCTCCCTGGAGCGCTTTGTGCCCCGGGAATTCCTCCGGTACCTGAACAAAAGCTCCCTGGACGAGATCTCCCTGGGGGACCACACCGCCCAGCGCATGACGGTCCTCTTCTCGGACATCCGGTCCTTCTCCCGGATTTCGGAGAAGCTTCCCCCCGAGGAGACCTTCCGGTTCATCAACTCCTACCTCGAGCGGGTGGTGCCCTCGATCCGGGGCCACGGGGGCTTCGTGGACAAGTTCCTGGGCGACGGGGTCATGGCCCTCTTCCCGGAGGACGCGGAGGCCGCCTTGCGCTGCGCCGTGGACATGCAGAGGCGCATCTCGGCCTTCAACCGGGAGCAGGCGGGCAAGTGGCTGGAACCCGTCTCCGCGGGGGTCGGCATCCACTCGGGGCTCCTCATGCTGGGGACCATCGGGGAGAACGAGCGCATGGACGGGACGGTTATCTCCGACGCCGTCAACCTCGCCAGCCGCCTGGAGGGGCTCACCAAGGAGTACGAGATCGGCATCGCCGTCAGCGAGGGGATCGTGGACGCCCTGCCGGACCGCTCGGCCTGGCGCACCCGATACCTGGGCCGGATCGGGGTCAAGGGCAAGCGGGAGCACGTCTCGGTCTTCGAGGTCTACGACGGGGATCCCGAGGACCTCATCGCCCGGAAGGACTCCATCCGGGGAGCCTTCGAGGAGGCCATCTCCGCCTTCTACCGCCAGGACTTTCAGGCGGCCATGGAGGGATTCCGGTCGGTCCTGGAGATCCTGCCCCGGGACGAACCCAGCCATCACTACATCCGGATGATCCGGAAGATGAACCTGTCCTAACCGGCCGCTCCGGGATTCCGGACCGCATAAAAATACGCATAATGACCCGCCGTTCCGCTCCGCCCGGGATATCTCGTTTCGGGCAGGGACGGTATTGCAAATTTATCCGTGATGTCCTATGGTTCGAGCCGACGCGGCGGGACCACCCGGCGCGCATAGGAGGTGCGAGGCATGAAGAAAAGCGCGATCGCCCTGGCTCTTTCCATGGCGATCCTGGCCCTGGCCGGGTGCGGCGGGGGCAAGGCGGAGAAGAAGGTCCTGTTCATCTACAACTGGACCTACTACATCCCCGACGACGTCGTTGAGGACTTCGAGAAGGAATTCAACTGCGAGGTCGTGTACGATGTGTTCTCCTCCAATGAGGACATGTTCGCGAAGATCAAGGCCGGAGGCTCGGGATACGACGTGGTCTTCCCGGGAGCCGACTTCGTCTCCATCATGATAAAGGAGGGGATGCTCGAACCCCTCGATCCGAAAAAGATCCCGAACCTGAAGAACCTGGATCCCGCGGTCACCTCCCGGATGAGCTTCGACCCGGGCAACAAGTACTCGGTTCCCTACTTCATGGGCGCCACGGGCATCGTGGTGAACAAGAAGGTCGTCGGCAACTTCGACCGGAGCTGGAGCATTTACGAGCGGGGGGACCTGAAGAACAAGATGACTCTTTTGGACGATCCCCGGGAGACCATCGGGGCCGCCCTCAAGTACCTCGGATACTCCGTCAACTCCGTGAACCCCGACGAGCTGGCCAAGGCGGAAGCCCAGATCAAGAAGTGGCTGGCGAACGTCCTGCGCTTCGATTCCGAGTCCTTCGGCAAGGGCTTCGCCACCGGGGAGTACGCGGTGGTCCACGGCTGGGCGGAAAACGTCTTCCTGGAGCTGGACGAGGCCCTGAAGGCGGACTCGGAGTTCTTCATCCCCAAGGAGGGCGGGGTGGCCTACATGGACTGCATGGCCGTCCTCAAGGGCGCCAAGCACCGGGACCTGGCCTTCGAGTTCATCAATTTCATCCAGCGGGACGACATCTACGCCCGGATCGCCAGCTACCTGGCCCTGCCCAGCGTCAACGTCCCCGCTCGGGCAAAATTGACGGAAACCCCCAACTACACCGAGGCGGATCTGGCCCGCTGCGAGCTGAAGCTGGACATCGGGGATTCCATCGCCCTCTATTCCGACCTCTGGAAGCGCCTGCGCCTGGGCGACTGACCCGACCCCGGCCGGTCGGATGACGGCCGCGCCTTCCACGAGCCGAAACCGGCGGGACTCCTGTCCCGCCGGTTTTTTTTACCTGCCCACGCAAGCGCACTCCCGGTTTCCGGGCGGATGCCTCTCCGCCGGGATTCCTTCCCGGCCGCCGGGCCTGGACCCGGCGATTCCGGAACAAGGAGGCATACCGTGAAGAAAGTTGTCGCGGTCTTCGCGGCGGCCGCGGTCCTGGCCGCCGCCGTCGCATCCCAGGACCTCGATCCCTTCGCCGCCCTCGGGGACATCGCCCCGACCCTGGACAAGCCGGGGGACTATCGGGGCGGGGACGTCTTCATCCGGGCCAGCGCCCGCAGGGACCGGCTGGTGGTGGTGGAGATCCCCATCGACGGTCGGGGCCGTGCGGGCCGGTACGAGGTGGAGTCCCACAACCGGGTCACCCAGGGAGCCGGCGCGGACCTGATCACCCGGGATGGGAAGGTTCCCGGCTACTCCGCGGTGCCGGAGGGCTTCCCGGAGGGTACCCACCGGGTCACCGGCGTGACCGCCCGTACGGACAAGTTCGGCCCCTATTCGATCGGGACCGACGCGGAGGGTCTGGTGGACGCCTACCGGGTGACGAAGGAGGACGGCAAGGTGGTCTCCTCCGAGTACGCGGGGAAGGTACGGGACTACGGGTACAGCATCCATTCGAACCGGGGGACTCCCTTCGAGTCCTCCCGGTCCTGGGGCTGCATCATCGTCCGGGAGGCGGACTGCCGCAGGCTCGCGCGTACCCTGCGGGCGGACCGCGCCGCGGGCGGGGACCAGTACGTGGTGGCGGGCCGGTGAGAACGTCCGGAGCCGGCCTGGTTTCATAGGAAGTCACCACGGAGAGCACGGAGCGGAAGATGGAGGCAGAATCACCAGGGTCGTGGAACCGGGGACGTCCGGAAAGAACACGGGCTTCCGCCATCCGTGCTTTCTTCCATCCGACGATCGAATCCTGAAACTGGAGGAAAACCATGGATCACAACGGAATTCTCGGCACCGCCTCGCGCGTCGGCCTGATCTTCCTTCTGGCCGCCGGCCTGGCGGCCTGCGGTCGGGTAGCCACGGGTCCGGACCGGGCTCCCGGGGCGGCTCCGGGGCCGGCCGAGGCCTCCGGTCCCATCGCACCGGAACCTCCGACACGCCCGGAGTCCTCGGCCTTCGAATACCGGTACACCTCGGTGCGGATCGCGGATCCCGGGGCCGTCCTGTACCGGGCCGTCTTCCGGTTCCACCCCGACGGGACCCTCCGGGCCGCGGAGCTCCGGGAGATCCGGGGCGGAGCGGAGTCCCTGCGGGCGTCCTCGGTGTCCGAGCCCGTGGCGGGCGGGTACAAGGTGTCCTACCGGTCCTTCGGCCCGGACCCGGTGGGCTACGAGTACGTCCTGGGATGGGGCGGCACGGGCCTGACGGTGACGGCGGGAGGGGAGGCGACGGGATTCCGGTTCGATCCCGCCGATAGAGTCTTCACGATCCCCTGGGACAGGGGGGCGGAAACCTACGCCCCGGGACCCGCCGGGAGCGTCCTGGCGGAGCTGGTCCTTTCCGGCCGGAGAGAATGGAACGGCCGGTTGTTCAAGAGCGAGGGATCTCTCCGCTTCGAGGACCGATATCCCGACGGAAGCGTGGACCGGGAGTGCGTCCTCAAGCCCGCCGGACCGGAGACCTGGACCGTGTCCTGCACGGGCGCCGCGGATTCCTACTTCGAAGGCACCCTGACCGGCGCCTCCCTCTTTCCCCGGGGCGGGACGTACCCCGGGTCCGTCTTCAACTTGGTCATCCTCACGGACCTCTGGATGACCGAGGAGAGGCTCCCCTTCTTCTGCCTCTCCCTCCTGGAGTAGGGCGTGGAAGCCTTTCTCCTGGCCTGGATGATCTCGGCGTCCCCGGGACGGGAAGCCCTGCGCTTCGAGGCGGTCCATGAGCAGGGGGGCGACCTCTCCTGCGGGCTGGCCGCCGTCGCCTCTCTGGCGGACCTGTACTGGGGGCTGCCCTGCCGGGAGGCGGATCTTCGGGAAGCCCTGGCCCCCCCGGAAGGCGCGGAGGAGAAGGCCGCGGACCTGGCGGAACTGTCCCGCCTCCTGGCGGCCCGGGGCTTCGCCGTCCGGGCCCTTCGGCTGGATCCCGTCTCGGCTTCGGCCGTCCTGGACCGGGGCTTCGCCCCCCTCCTGGTGCACCTGCGGGACGACGGGGGGCACTTCGCCCTGCTCCTGGCCCTGGACCGGGGGACCGCGGTGACGGCGGATCCGGCCCGGGGCTTGGGGACCTTCGGGGCGGAGGAGTTCCGGGAATCCTTTTCGGGGGGAGCCCTGGCCGCCGTCCTGCCGGGAGCCCGGGTCGATCGGGAGGAGCTGGCGGCCCGGGTCGGCCGCGCCCTCGCGTCCCGGCGCTTGCTGGAGACCCTGGCCGAGGAATCCCTGCCGTGACCGGCGCACCGCGGCGCGCTCCGGGCCGGATCCCGTATCCCGGGACGCGGCCGAGGCATCGCCCCCGTCGGCCCGTCGTCCGGGCGGTCCTCCTGGGGGTGCTGACGGTGGCCTCCCCGTCCGCCCCGGGGGCGGAGGCTTCCCGAGACCGGACCGATTCGACCGAGCCCCCCGCCGTGATCGTATCCGGGGAGGCGCGGCCGTATCCGCGGAACCTGCCGGGAGGCCGCGGCCTGGGGCTCGACCTGGAGTTCGGCGTGGATTACCGGTCGCCCGGGACCTTCCGCTGCTCGGTCCGCCTGCCCCTGGCCGTCCGGACCGCCCTCGAGGGCGACCTGGCGGGACGGAGCGATGCGGCCTGGGGGGATCCCTCCCTGGAGGTCGGTGCCGTGCTCCGGCGGGGCGGGACCTTCCGGTCCCTGGGAGCCGCGTACGCCGCCCCCCTGGGCCGCCGGTCGGAGGATACGGACCGGCCCCTCCGTCCCGTCCCGGGGTCCGGCTTCCACCGCCTGTCCGTGTCCGCGGGATGGGGCCGGATCCGGGACCCCGTCGCCCTGTCCGCGGGATTCTCCTGGACCGTATCCCTGCCCCTGCCCGGAGATCCGGAGCCGGTCTGGCGCCCCGGGGACCTGACCCTGTCCCTTTCCCTGGTGGAGGTGGTGAACGACTCCACGGGAATCCTCCTGGGCCTCCGGCCCGGGGTCCGGCTTCCCGCCCGGGGACCCGGCGCCGGGCCGGAAGGGGATTTCGCCTGGGACCTGGAGGCCCGCGTCGAGGTGCATCTCCGCGCCCGGAGTCTTTTCCTGCGGGCGGGGGTGTCCCGGTCCCTTGCGGATCCGGATTCCGGGTATACCCCGGCCGTGGGGGCGGAGTACGAGTTCCGGATCCGAAGGCGGGGCGGGGGATGATGTCCGTCGGGGAGGCCCGGACCGGGGTCCGGTTCGGTGGACCTTCGAGCCGGAGGGGGGCGCGCCGGCTCTTCCTCGGGGCCCTGCTGGCCCTTCTGGCGGTATCCTGCCCCGGGGACTGGGTCCCTTCCGGGACCGCCCGGGTGCTCGGGTGGCACGACGAGGAGATCGTCGGGGTCCCCTCCTGCGTGGCCTACCTGGAGATCGAGAATACCGGATCGGTCCGCATCTATCGGGCTTCCCTCTCCGTCCGGGTATTCACCTCGGCCCGATCCTACTACCGGACCCTGGTCCTGGACACCCTCCTCCCTCCGGGGGAGATCCTGTACGCGGAGACTTCCGTGGCCTACGCGGATCCCGCGGAGAGCGCGGAAACGGACGGTGGCGTTGAGCTGGTGAGCGCCTTCTTCGAATGAACCGGGACGGGCTTGCCGCGGGAAAGCCGCGGGCTCGGCGGCCGGGGCGCGGCCTGCCGGCTTGACGGCCTCGGCCGGCGGACCTAGGATGGCCTATCCCGCAGTATCCGGAGGCCCCATGGACCCGAACCTGCTCCGCTCGTACGCGAACGTCCTGCTGAGCGCGGTGAACCTGCAGCGGGGACAGTGCGTCCTGGTCCGGGGCGAACCCGTGCACCTGCCCTTCATCGGGATCCTGGCCGAGGAGGCCTACGTCCGGGGGGCCCGGTACGTCCGGTACGACACCGCGGAATCGGAGAACCCCCGGCTGTACAAGGCGCGGGTCGAGCGGAGCCTCGAGGAATACCTCGACTACGCCCCCCGGGCTCTCTACGACCCGTACGGTTCCATCCTCGACGAGGACTGGGCGATGATCGTCCTCCACGCCCCCGAGGATCCCGACTTCCTGGCCGCCCTGGATCCCGACCGGAACGCCCGCTGCGTGCGGTCCGCGGCCCGGGCCATGCAGCCCCACCGCCGCCGCATCGTGTCGGGCAACGAGATCGCCTGGCTGGTCGCCTTCCTTCCCACCGAGGGGATGGCGTCCCGGATCCTGGGCCTTCCCCCGGGACCCGAGGCCGTGGAGGAACTCTGGAGGATCCTGGTTCCCATCCTGAGGCTGGACCGACCGGATCCCGCCGCGGCCTGGGGCGAGCATTGCCGGGACCTGGCGGCCCGGGCGGAGCGGCTCACCGCTCTCGGCCTGGAAAGCCTGCGGTTCCGGGGTCCCGGTACGGACCTGACCGTCGGCCTTCCGGAGGGGGCGATTTGGCTGGGTGGGCCCGAGCGGACCGCGAAGGGACGCCTCTTCTTCCCGAACATCCCGACCGAGGAGGTCTTTACGTCCCCGCACCTCCGCCGGGCCGAGGGCCGGGCGGCCTTCACCCGGCCCGTGCTGGTGCCCTCGGTGGGGAAAACCGTGGAAGGAGGGTGGATCGAGTTCCGGGACGGCCGGGCCGTCGGTTGGGGCGCCGGATCCGGGAAGGAGGTCCTCGACACCCTCCTGTCCATGGACGAGGGCGCCCGATCCCTGGGGGAAGTCGCCCTGGTGGACGGATCGTCCCCGATCTTCGCCTCCGGGAAGACCTTCCACAACATCCTGTTCGACGAGAACGCCGCCTGCCACATCGCACTGGGTTCGGCTTTCCCCGGCTGCCTGCGCGGTGCCGAAGGCCGGCCCGAGGAGGACCTCCCCGGGTTGGGCTTGAACGTCTCCATGGTCCACACGGACTTCATGATCGGAGGACCGGAGGTAGACGTCACGGGCACCGGCCGGGACGGCCGGGAGATCCGGGTCATGACGGGGGGGCGGTTCGAGGTCTAGACTCGGGTCCGCCGCCTCGACGACTTCTTGTACAACACCTTCCGGATGCCGTCCGGTGAAAGGCCGTACTGGTCGGCCAACTTCTCGACGCTGTATCCCGCGGCCTTCAGGGTTAAAATGGATGCGTCGCGCCGATCCAGGGCATCCCGGGATCCATTTTTACGGCCCCACCCGAGCCTTTGCTCCGGGAGGCGGGGAATATAGACAAGGGCTCCTTGGACGTATTTCTGGATCTCCTTCAGAAGGTCCGGGGGAAGCAGAGTATCCGCGTTGATATAAGGCATTCAGGTCCTCTTGAGACGGCTTTCCTACATCCGCGAGAGCCGAGGATCTGAACCAGGATAGTTCCGACGCGGCTCAGGCGGCGCCGACGGATTCGTGGGAGGAGATGCGGCGCAGGTTTGCGTTGCAATACATCGTGAACCTCCTGAAAGACAGGATGGCTGAATCTTGCCATGGAAGACCGTCGGAAGTAAATGGAAAAAACCGATAGAATCGAATCATCCGGTTTCCCGGCGCTTGCCTGCAGGAAAGCTCGGATAGAACCGATTTATCGCTTTCTTTTCGATTCAGGTCGGATTATGCTGAGCCCGCCGGCAAATCCGATAGTCCGTCCCGGGCCTGGACGGGAAGGAGGTACATGGATTGAAGATCACCAACGAGAGGGCGTCCGCCCTCTAAATCCGCCCCCGCGGGCTGAAAAGCTCGCGGGGTTTTTTTGCCGCCCCACGGCCCGCCTACGGGGTACAAAGAGGCCGGGGCCCCATCGGGGCCCCGGCCTCTTTTCGTACCCACACCGCGGCATGGATGCCGTCCTGCGCGATAGCGCAGACGACAATCAACTTCCTCTCGGCAAACGGCCCGCAGGGCCGTATGCTGCGGCACTGTAAATCGCTGAAGACGCGAAGCGTCTTCAGCGCCCACACCGCAACATGGAGGTTGCGGTTCTGTAGATCGCCGAAGGCGCAGAGCGCCTTCGGTGCCTACAGGACGTAGACTACTTCTTCATCGCCTTGTGCTGCATGGCCAGGGCCAGCTTGTAGGCGGTCTGCAGTTCGAGGGCATAGTGCGGGAAGTCGGAGTAGGTGGCTCCGGTCACGGCGTCGGCGACCACGAACACGTTGTCGTCCGCGGCGACGTAGTCCGCCGCCTTGGCGCCGGCGTCCACGCTCTTGTCCTCGACGACGGTAACCTTGGCCTTCTTCATGGAGAAGGCGGTGTAGTCGGCGGTGGGGTGGGCCTTGAAGAAGTCGATGAGGGCCTTGTAGTTGTACCGGTAGCCGATGGAGTCCTTGGTCAGGGGCATGTAGGTGGCCATCTTGTTGGCCTTGTCCATGTGCCCGTAGTGGACGGTCTCGGAAGCCTTCTTGCCCAGGGTGACCTTGAGCCCGTCGATGGTGACGTTAACCAGGGTGTCCTCCCGGGCGGCCTTGGCGTAGGCGGCGGCGCGGATGGGGTTGGCCATGAGGCCCTCGAAGTCGCGCTCGTACTGGCGGGAGGGCTTGGCGAACTTGTCCTTGCCGGGGGTGTACTGGGACCAGACGTAGGTTCCGTCGTCCTTGAGGTTGTAGATGTAGAACATGTAGCCCTTGATCATCGGATCCGGGTTGGAGGCGTTGGCGAGGGGATCCGGCACGCGGACAACGGCGCCGTCGATCAGGGTGTGCTCGGGACCGTTATAGTCGACCCAGCCGCCCGGGCCCTGCCACTCGTTCAGGGACGCGGATACGACGTTGCCCTTCTTGTCGACGGTCACGGTGGCTTCGCCGATGTAGCCGCCCTGGTGGGCGACGAAATACTTGGTCGCGGTCTGCCCGAACGCCGCCCCGGCGCAGAGCAGAAGCGCGATGGTAACGATAGCGATCCTCTTCATGGGACCCTCCTTCAATGTACCCGTCCTGATGGAAGGACGGGTTCCGCCTCCGGGTTCTAGGCCTCGGGGAGGTTTCTTACTATAAGAATTCTCCAAATGACTGATTTAGTCAAGATGGAAAAATATAGATTAAAGATTATAGTTAAATTAGTATATAAATGTATTCATTTACAGACATCGCGGTTCTGGTAGGGCCGAGTCTGGCGTCCCGGAAAAATCCGGTGTATAGTCCCGGGTAATGCTGAGATCATCCTTCCGGAAGGCCTTCCTGGCCCGGGCACGGGAAGCGGTTCTCCTGCTGATCCGCATGCCCCTGACCGAGGCGAACCGCCCGGCCCTGGCCGCCGCCGCCCGAAGGGCCGCGGTGGAGGCGCTGTTGGCCGCCCGGTTCCCCCTGGTGAGGATCTGCCACTCGATCTCCGTCCTGGCCTCCTCGGCGTCCGGAACGGGCATCCCCGAGGGGGCGGCCCGGATCCGCGCCCTCCGGGCCGCCCTGAAGGCCGCGGAGTCGGAGGCGGACGGTTCCACCCGCATCGCCCCGGCCGGAGCCGGCCGGGCCTCGGACCCGGAATATCCCGGCTGTCCCTGTGCCCGGGTCGTGCCCCATCGGGGACGGTTGCCCCTGCCTTCCGCCTGGTTGGAAGCCGCCCGGGAATCGGGCTCGGGACTCCGGATCCTCCGGTTCCGGCCCTCGGGGCTGAAGGGCTCCGCCGCGGCGCTGTCCGAGCGCCTGGCGGAATTGTCCCGCCGGGGAATCCTCCGGGGGCTGTACGCCCTGACGGGGGGCAAGCCGGGAGCCCCGGTCCGGGAGTTCGCCCTGTTCGTGCCGGACCGACCTCCTGCGGAAGGGCCCGGGACGGGGGACGACCCCCTGGCGGGATTCCCCGTGACCGGCAGGATCCGCACCCTCCAGGCCTCGGGGCGGGATTCCGTCCCGGACATCGCGGGCTTCCACCTCGTGGACGGGGAACCCGGGGCGTCGGCGCCCCGGACGGACGCCCCGACTCCGGAACGTTCCGCCCCTCGTGGCCGGGATCGCTCGGCGGGGGCGTCCGGGGAGGAACAGTACCGGAACGCCGTGGTCCTTCGGGCGGAGTTCGCCGACCTTCTCGGGGCCTTCCGGGGATCGGATCCCCGCCGGGCCGCCGAATACCTGAACCGGGTCCTCGCCCGATTCGCGGCCTGCGTTAAGGCCGCCGGGGGGGTGGTGGATTCCTGCCCGGGAGGCGGCCTGACGGCGTTCTGGGGCGCACCGAGCTCCACGGGGGGGGACGCCGAGGCCGCGGGACGGGCGGCCCTGGGGATGCGCCGGGTGATCGGCGTCCTGGCCCGGGGTCGGACCGCCTCGGGGGAGCCTCCGATCCGTCTGCACTGCGCCCTGGACGCCGGGCCGGTTCTGGCCGCCCGCCTCGGGGCTCCGGACCGGACGGGCTACACCGTCGCCGGGGAGGCCGTCCGGAGAGGCTCCGGGATGGTCATCCGGAACGAGAGGTGGGGGACGGACATCCTGGTCTCGGAATACGCCATGCGGCTCATGGGACCCGGATTCCGGTTCCAGCCCGTGGACCGGCTCGATATCGGGAGCGGCATGGGAGTCTACGCCCTGCTGGGGCGATCCGGGGATCCCTCGGGCCCCCGGGATGTCGGGGACCTGAGGAAGCTGCTCGGTACGGAACCGGGGCCCGCGGATCGGGGCATATAGCTCCCGCGGAAGCGGAACGTCCGCGGCCCCGGAGGGCTCCTAGAAGGGCTCGAAGCGCTGGGCGTCGAACCAGTAGCGCTCGGCCTCGTCCTGGATGGCCAGGAGATCCTTGTAGTGCTGCTGCTCCCAATCCGCCAGGGTCTCGAAGAAGGTCCGCAGGGCCGGCACGACCGTTTCCTCCGCGGCCTTCCGGTAATGACGGACCGCCTCCACCTCCAGCAGGACTCCCGCGGCCACGGCGGTCACCAGATGCTGGCTGCTCCCGACCCGCCGGAGGAACTCCTCCGTCACCAGGGGGCTGCGGCCCTCGATCCCGAAGACGTCCGCGGCCAGGTTCTCGTCGGGAACCTTGCCCTGGGAAAGTTCCTTGTAGTAGGCGAGGAGCCAGTTGTAGTGCCGCTCCTCCTCCTTGCCCCGCTCCCGGAAGAATTCCGCCACCGGACCGTCGGCCTTTTCCGCGGCTTCCATATAGATGGTCACGCTGTCCAGTTCGCCCTTGAGGCCCTTCTTGACGGCCGCCAACAGGTTTTCCATCATCGCTCCTCGGGCCCCGTCCGGGGCCGGCTGGATGTCGGCCCGTCTGCCTGTTCGGCATGCCCGACACCTTGGGGGCATCGGACACGTTGGGCCGCCCGTCCAATATACTCCCGCGGGAGGCGGTTCTCAAGCGCGGGCTTGCCGGAATCCTTCGTCGGTGGTAGCGTCGCCGCATGAGCATCGAGCAGTTCGCGGAGGGAGTCGCCTTCCTGGCATCCCGGTCCCCGATCTTCGGCGACAAACCCCTTTCCGTCACTCTGATCGCGAATCCCCGGGCGGGCGGGTTCACCCGCCCCTTCGTCTATTCCCGCCACCTGGGGGAGCTCAAGCTCCTGACCCGGCGCGCCGCCGACCTTCCCGCCCGGGGCGCGCCGACGACCTTCCGGCTCCACGCCACCGCGTACCCCAAGCACGCCGCGGAGGTGACCCGGGACCTCGCGGAGGAGTCCCGGGCCGCCCCGGAGGTGGAGCGCCTGGTGGTGACCGCGGGGGGCGATGGCACGACCCTGGAGGCCCTCTCGACCCTCATGGACCTGACCGAGGCGGAACGGAGCCGGTTCGTGGTCCTGCGCCTGCCCATGGGCACCGGGAACGACGGGGCGGATTCCCGGGACCTCCTGCCCGCCCTGGAACTCCTCCTGGGACCTTCCCGGTTCGACCGCCAGAGCGCCCTCCGGGTGATCCCCGCCTCCGCCGGGAAGCCCGGCGGCAAGGGGCCCTGGTGGTCCTTCAACATCGCCTCCCTGGGTGCGGACGCCTTCGTATCGGACATGACCAACCGCCTGAAGCTGACCTTCCCGGGGGATTCCTACAAGCTTTGGGTGGAGCTGGCCACGGTCTTCTACGACGCCCTCTGGCCCACCCGGGGCTACGAGGTCCGGGCCTGGGACGCCCGGGGTAAGGAAGTGAAGCGATTCCACGGGGACATGCTGCTCCTGGCCATGGGCGTGTCGGGCCGGAGGACCTACGGTTCGAACAAGCCGATTCTTCCGGACGACGACGACGTGTGCATGGTCCGGCAGATGCCCCTCCTGCGGAAGCTGATCGTCAAGGGTCCCCTGACCACGGGACGGCACCGGGGGTACCCCGAGGTCGATCTCTTCTCCGCGGCCCGGGTGGAGATCGGATTCCGCCACCGGGCCCTGGTGCAGATGGACGGGGAGGCGGAACGCCTCGAGCCCGAGGATTTCCCCGTGGTGTTCGAGCGCACGGAGCCCGCGATCCGGGTGATCCGCAGGGCCTAGACTTCGGCCCGGGCGATCCGGGCCCGGCTGCTGCGGACGGATCCGTCGGGGGCCTCAGAAGATCGACAACCCCGTTTTTGTGGTCAATAGCTCCAGGGCCTGGGTGCCCGCCAGGGAGTTGCCCCGCTCGTTCAGGCCCGGGGACCAGACAGCGGCGGACAAGCGGCCGGGCAGGATCGCCGCGATGCCCCCGCCCACCCCGCTCTTGGCGGGCAGGCCCACGCGGTACACGAAGTCCCCCACGGCGTCGTAGGTCCCGCAGGTGAGCATCAGGGCCGCGGCCCGCTTCGCCGGGCTGGGCTCCAGGACCCGCTCCCCCGATACCGGGCAGAGACCCCGGTTCGCCAGGAACAGGAAGCTCGCGGCCAGATCCCGGCAGCTCATCCGGAGGGAGCACTGGAAGAAATAGAAGTCCAGGACGTCCTCGACCCGGTTCCGGAGGTTGCCGAAGCTCTTGAGCAGGTAGGCCAGGGCCGCGTTCCGGTATCCCGTGGACCGCTCCGATTCCGCCACCTCCGGATCCGCCCGCGGGGCATCGGACCCCGAGCGGGCCCGGACGAAGCGCAGCAGTTCCTCGCGAGGATCCCGGAACATCTCCAGGAGGATATCCGCCACGACCAGGGCCCCGGCGTTGATGAAGGGGTTCCGGGGTATGCCCCGTTCCTCCTCCAGGAGGATGGGCGAGTTGAAGGGATCCCCCGAGGGCTCCCTCTGGATGCGGTCCCAGATCCCGTCCCCGGCGGCCCGACGGGCGAGGATGAAGGTGAACACCTTGGAGACGCTCTGGATGGAGAAGGGTTCGTCCGCGTCCCCGACGGCGTGGATTCCGCCGTCCAGGGTTCGAACCGCCATGCCGAAGCGTTCCGGGGAAACCCGGGCCAGTGCGGGTATGTAGTCCGCGGGCTTCCCGAGGGGAAGGAGGGGCCGCACCTCCTCGGCGATTTCCGCCAGGATACGATCGTAATCGGGTTCCATGGGTGCATAGTACCCGCCGCCGCGGAGGATGCCAACTATATGCTATGATGTCCCCATGATCCTTCCCGAAGAATTCCGCTCCGCCGGATCCTTGCCGGAGCTGGCGATCGACCTGGATGTCCTTGCCTCCAACGTCCGCGCCCTGGCCGGACTCTGCCGGACCCGGGGGATCTCCCTGACCGGGGTCGTGAAAGGGGCGGACGGCCTTCCCCCCGTGGCCCGTGCGATGGTCGCGGGGGGCTGCGAGCACGTCGCCTCGTCCCGGATCGGCCAGCTCCGGGCCCTGCGGGAGGCCGGGATCGGCTCGCCCCTCCTCCTGGTCCGCGTCCCCGCCCCGGGGGAGCTGTCCGAAGTGGCCCGCTGGGCGGACCGGAGCCTCCATTCCGACCTTTCCGTGCTCCGGGCCCTGGATCGGGAAGCGGACCGGGCGGGAAGACGGCACGGGGTCGTCCTGATGCTCGACCTGGGGGACCTGCGGGAGGGCTGGTTCGACGTGGCGGAGCTGGTCGAGGCCGCGGTCCGGACCGAGCGGGACCTCTCCGCCCTGGAGCTCCTGGGGATCGGGACCAACCTGGGGTGCTACGGTTCCATCCTTCCGACCCCGGAGAACCTGGGCCGCTTGGCCGGGGCCGCGAGCCGGATCGAGGACCGGATCGGCCGCTCCCTCGAGGTCGTGTCCGGTGGCGCCACCTCCTCCATCCCGCTCCTCCTGTCCGGGACGCTCCCGCCGGGGATCAACAACCTGCGGGTGGGGGAGGGGCTCCTGACGGCCCGGGACCTTCCGCACTTCTACAAGGTGGAGGTGCCCGGGATTCGCCCCGACGTGGTCACCCTCCGGGCGGAGGTGATCGAGGTTCGGACCAAGCCCTCCCATCCGGTGGGGGAGATCTTCATCGACGCCTTCGGGGAGCGGCCCGCCTACGAGGACCGCGGCTCCCGCCGCCGGGCCCTCCTGGCCGCGGGCAAACAGGATTTCGGCAAGCACGAGTCCCTGGTACCCCTCGAGGCCGGGGTCGAGGTGATCGGCAGTTCCAGCGACCACCTGATCTGCGACGTGGAGGACCTGGCTCGTCCCCTCTCGGCGGGGGACGTCCTGGAATTCGGTCTATTCTACCCGGCCCTGCTCTTCGCCGCCCAGAGCCGCTACGTACGGAAGACCTTCCGGGGCGGCGGGCAGGACTAGCAGGAAGCGGCTTCCCCGGCCGAGTCCCGGGCTCCGGGCGTAGACCTCCCCGCCGTGGGCCCGCGCGGCCGCCCGTACGATGGCCAGCCCCAGCCCGAAGCCCCCGGTGGCCCGGGACCGGGAGGGGTCCGCCCGGAAGAACCGTTCGAAGACCCGGGGCAGGTCCTCCGGGGCGATCCCGATACCCTCGTCCTCCACCTCCACCCGGGCCCAGACCCGGATGCCCGTCGCGGGGGGCGGTTCCGGGAGGTCCCCGGCGTCGAACGTAAGCCGGACCCGGACCTCGACGGTCTTGCCGGGGTCCGAGAACCGCAGGGCGTTGGACACGAGATTGCCCACGGCGCCTTCGAGGGCCGGGCGGTCCCCGGACACCGGGACGGGCTCCGGGGCGTCCGCCCGGAGCCGGAGGCCTCCCGCCCGCGCGGAATCTTGATAGGCCGCGCAGACCGACCGGACCGCGGCCGCCAGGTCGAAGGTCTCCCGGGCCCCGGAGTACGTGGAGGCGTCCGCCCGGGCCAGGCCTTCCAGGCTGCCCACCAGGCCCCCCAGCCGGAGCGCGTCCTGCAGGCAGGCCTCCAGGGCCGCCTCGTCGGGGACCCGGACCCCGTCCCGGAGGGCTTCCAGGCGGGCCCGGAGGGAGGCCAGGGGAGTACGGAGCTCGTGGGACGCGTCGGCCACCAGCCGCTTCCGGAGCTCCTCCTGCTCGCCCAGGGCCTCGGAGAGCCGGGAGAGCGCACCGGAGAGCTCGTCGAGTTCCCGGATGCCGGCGGGCGACAGCCGGACCCCGAAGTCGCCCCGGCCCAGGGAGCGGGCGGCCCGCGCCGCGGAGCGCAGGGGCGAGGATAGCCGGCGGGCGCTCCAGGCCCCCGCCAGGCCCGCCAGGGCGGCCAGTCCCAGGCCGACGGCTCCCAGGGCGCGGTCCAAGGACCGCAGGTAGGCCAGCTCCGCGTCCCGGTAGTAGACGGGACCGTAGTACCCCGCCACCAGGGCGGGGGACCCCGGGTCACCGGGCAGGGCGGGGAGGGCGACGGTCCGTTCCCGGTAGCCGCTTCCTCGATCGGCTCCGGTGCCGGCCATGCGGACCGTCATGGACGCGATCATCTGGCTGCAGAGTCCGGCGTTGTGCTCCCGGGCGTCCCAGACGACCGCCCCGTTCCCGTCCAGGAAGCGGAGGATGAATCCGTCCTCCAGGGCGCCGACTCCCAAGGATTCCAGCCTTCCGGGGTCCCATTCGCCCCCGGGATCCCGAAGGGCCGCCGTGGAAGCCGCCAGGGTCCGGACCCGGGACTCGATCCCGGCGGCGATATACTTGTCGAAACGGTCCCGGGCCACGATCCGGGCCGCCCCGCCGGCCGCCAGTACGGCCGCGGCGGCCAGGAGGGCGTGGGAGAGGGTCAGTCGGGACCTAAGGGTGGTGCTCACGGATCCCTCCGGAATCGGTATCCCATGCCTCGCACGGTCTCGATCCAGCGGGGATTCTCGGGATCCTCCCCGAGCTTGCGGCGGAGGTTCTTGACGTGGGCGTCGATGGTCCGGTCGAAGCCGTCCCATAGTTCGCCCAAGGCCCGGGACGCGATCTCCTCCCGGGAGAAGACCCGCCCCGGCCGGAGGGCCAGGGCTTCGAGGATCCGCCACTCCGTCGCGGTAAGTTCGACGCAGGATCCGTCCCGGCAGGCGGCCCGGGCATCCCGGTCCAGGGAGAGCCCCGGGAATTCCAACCGGGAGCCCGGCTGTCGGGCCCTCCGGAGCACCGCCCGCGCCCGGGCCGCGAGCTCCCGGGGGCTGAAGGGTTTTTCCATGTAGTCGTCCGCCCCCAGATCGAGCCCCTCGGCGGCGGCCTCCGGGCCGGACCGGGCGGTCAGCATCAGCACGGGCACGGCCGATTCCGTCCGGAGGCGGCGGCAGACTTCCCGGCCGGAAAGGCCCGGCAGCATCAGGTCCAGGACCACCAGGGCGTAGGTCCCGGTCCGCGCCCGGGCCAGGGCCGTCGGCCCGTCCTCCGCCTCGTCCACCGAGAATCCGTCCCGCTCCAGGTAGGCCCGGACCGTCTCCCGGATTCCGGGCTCGTCGTCCACGACCAGGATGCGGTCCATCG
>CALMRC010000055.1 GCA_937873275.1 uncultured Spirochaetota bacterium | reverse complement strand
CCGCCGTCGTCGGGACCTCGCCGCCCGCCTCGCCGGGTCCGGTCGGCCGGTCCCGGAGGCCCTCGTGGAATCCCTCCTGGATCTACGCCTGGAGGGGGATCCTTCGGTTCCCGTCCTGGTTCGGGACCACCCGGATTTCGAGGCCGCCGTGTCCGCCCTCGACACCCTGGCGTCCATCAAGACGATCTCCGACGTGATCGCCGTGGCCGCCGACAAGTGCTCCAACGTAGTGTCCGCCCTTCTGTACTACGTCCGGAAGGAGGACGATACGGACGCCTCGTCCCGGGTGGAGATTCCCCGGGAATTGGACAGCCTGCTTACCCTGTACTCCAACAAGACCAAGCACGGGGTTCGCATCGAGAAGGAATACCATTCCCCGGGCGTCGTGAAGGGAAACCGGAACCAGCTGAACCAGGTATGGATGAACCTCATCCAGAACGCCTTGCAGGCCATGGACTTCAAGGGGACCCTGGAACTGTCCGTGGGGGAGAGGGATTCCCGGGTGGTCGTCGAGGTCCGGGACTCCGGGCCGGGGGTCCCCGGGCACTTGCGGGAGAGGATCTTCGAGCCCTTCTTCACCACCAAAAAGAGCGGGGAGGGCACGGGCCTGGGGCTGGACATCTGCCGGAAGATCGTGGAGCGTCACGGCGGCCGGATCGAGCTGGAGAGCGAGCCCGGGCGCACGGTGTTCCGGGTCCTTTTGCCGGCCTGGAAGACCGAAGACCCGGCCTAGTCTCGGCCCCGTGGAGGAGCCGGTTCCGGGCGATCTCGTCGCCCGACCGGCCTTCGGGACGCGCCGCGGACGGCCTCCGAGCCGCCCGCGGCCGGTCGCAAGGCCGGAACTGATACAAACTACGTAGGTCTTCCGCCCGAATTCCATACCTTCGTCCGATCCCCTCGATTCCAGGACCTCGGTATCCTCACCTCAACGGCGGTCGCCGGGGTCGATCGATCCGATGACCGCCGCCGCGGGAGGAAGGGCCCCGGGCCGCTTCCCGCAACCTTCCCTGGATGGAGCGTCGAAATGACAGAGAACGTAGAGTCGCATTTCGGGACTTGGTGGGCGGTCGCCGTGTGGGCCGCCCTCTTCGGCGCCTTTCTCCTGTTCGTCCCCTTCTACCGGAAGGCGGACCGAAAGCCCGCGGGGGTCTTCCTGGGCTTCGTGGTGGCCTTCGCCCTGGAGATGTTCGGGGCGCCCCTGTCCCTGTACTTCGTGCTCTGGGCCTTCGGGAAGTCCCTGCCGGAGGGCGTCCTCTGGGGCCACACCCTGTCCGGGACATTCGGCATGGCCGGGCATTACATCTACCTGGCCTGCGTGCTCGCCGGGGCGATCCTGGTGGTGGGCGGCTGGGCCCGAATCCACCGGGAGTACTGGAGCAAGGAGGAGGGGGAGGGGAGGCTGGTCGCGGAGGGGATCTACCGGTTTGTCCGGCATCCGCAATACACGGGCTTCCTCCTGATATCCCTGGGGGTCCTGTTCGAGTGGGCGACGATCCCGCTCCTGATACTGTGGCCGATCCTGGCGTCGATGTACGTCCGGTTGGCTCGAAAGGAAGAGACGGAAATGGAAGAGCGATTCGGAGATGCGTGGAGAGCCTACAAGGCCCGGACGGGGATGTTCCTTCCCCGCTTGGGCAAGGCGGCGGTCCTTGCCGTGGCCGCCCTGATCCTGGTCGGGGCCGCCCCGGGACCGGCTTCGGCCGGGGAGGGCCTGGCCTGGCGGTCCTACGCCGAGATCGGGGGCGGGGCGACGGCGGCGGGCGGGGTGATCCGGCCCCTTGCCTCCCTGGAGGCCGGCATTTTCCTGGGACGGGTCGAGCTCGGAAGCTACCTGCACCTGATACCCTTGGAGTTCGGCCACCCGGACCTGATCCGTCAGGCTGCGGCGGTCTACGGCGGCAGTCTGGGCTTCAGTCTGGACCCGGGAGCCGGAGCGGTCCGGCCCTTCGTCCGGTTGGGCCTGGGGGGCATCGTCAAGGACGAGGCGGACGCGGACGGGGCCTTCGACGGCCAGGGCGTGGAAAAAGGTTTCTGCGGAATCCTGACGGTCGGCGTAGACCTGCCCCTGGGGGGCCGCTGGTCCGCCCGGTTCTGGGGAGCCTATCGGCTCGCTCCCGGGTATGAGGATTTCGAGGGCCGGGACCTGTCGGGGTTCGACCTCGGCGTATCGATCCGGGCGACCTGGCGGACGACCCTGCGCTAAGCGGCCGAGCCGGGGCGGACAGCCGCGGGTCCGGGTTCCGTCCGCCCCGGGGACGTGGACCTCCCCGATTTGCCTCCCCGTCCGCCCTCCGATGGCCCCGCCTCTTGCCATTGCACAGGCTTCGCACCACTATGGACGGGCAGGAGGCGGCATGTACGATTTCGACAGGGTCCCGGATCGAGTCCCCACGGGCTGTATAAAATGGAGCGTCCGGAAGGAGCTCTGCGGCGAGGAGGATGCCATCCCCCTCTGGGTCGCGGACATGGACTTCCCCGTGGCCCCGGAGATCCAGAAGGCGATCCTGGACCGATCGGAGCACCCGGTCTACGGCTATCCCGTGCGGCAGGACGGGTTCTACGATTCCCTGGCGGGATGGACGAAGAGGCGCTACGGGTGGGAGATCCGGCGGGAGTGGATCTGCTACTCCCCCGGGGTGGTCCCCGCGATCAACCTCGCGGTCCTGGCCTTCACCCAGCCCGGGGACAAGGTGGTCATCCAGGGACCCGTCTACTATCCCTTCGGGGCGGCGGTCCTGAACAACGGCCGCCAGCTCGTGGACAACCCCCTGCGGCTCGACGGGGAACGGTACGCCATGGACCTGGCGGACCTGGAGCGGAGGATCGATTCCCGGACCAAGATGCTCATCCTCTGCAGCCCCCACAATCCCGTGGGGCGGGTCTGGACCCGGGAGGAGCTCTCGGCCCTGGCGGAGCTCTGCGCCCGCAAGAACCTGATCGTGGTATCCGACGAGATCCACGCGGACATCGTGATGCCCGGCCGTCGGCACACCTGCTTCGCCTCGATTTCCGAGGACGCCGCCGCCCGCTCCCTCACCTGCCTGGCGGTCAGCAAGACCTTCAACCTGGCGGGCCTGTGTACCGCCAACGTCGTGATCCCGGACCGCCGCCTGCGGGACGGCTTTTCCACGGCGGCCGGGAATCTCGGCCTGGGCACCTCGAACGTATTCGGGATCGTGGCCCAGGAGGCCGCCTATTCCCAGGGCGAGCCCTGGCTGGAGGAGCTGATCCGGTACATTCGGGGCAACTTCCTGCGGCTCAAGGAGGTTCTCGAGCGGGGGATCCCCGGTATCCGGGTCCTTCCCCTGGAGGGCACCTACCTGGCCTGGGTGGACTGCCGGGGCCTGGGCATGACCGATCCGGAGCTCAAGGACTTCTTCCTTCACAAGGCCAAGGTGTGGTTGGACGACGGCCCCATGTTCGGAACCGGGGGCGCCGGCTTCCAGCGTTTCAACCTCGCCTGCCCCCGGGCCACCCTCGACGCGGCGCTGGAGAGGATCCTGTCCGCCTATGCGGCGGTTCGTTCCGCCGGCTGAAATCCCGATGTTCAAGGATCCGGGGCCGCTCCGAGGAGCGGCCCCGTCGTTTTCCGGGAACCACGAGGAAATTAAGAAGAAAACGATTGACATAATCTAACAACTGTAATATAACCAATGTTAGACTAACTTCAGGAGCCCGGAGTGCCACGCCCCGTATCCTTCTCGAGGGAACAGATCGGAACCGCAGCCCTGGACCTGGTCCGACGGGAGGGCTGGGACGCCCTCACCGCCCGGAGCCTGGCGGCCGCCCTGGGGACCTCCGTGGCTCCGATCTACGGAGCCTTCGAGACCATGGAGGATCTCCAGACCTGGGTCCTGGGGGAGGCGTCCCGACGGCTTTCCGAGGCGGGGACCCGCCCGCGCACGGACAGCGGGTTTTTGAACAGCGGCATCGGGCTGGTGCTCTTCGCCCGGGACGAGCCGAAGCTCTTCCTGGCCCTCTACCGGGCGGGCATCGAAGGGGAGCTGGAGCGGCACCGGCGGGAGGTCCGGAGCCGCATGAAGGAGGACGCCTTCCTGGCCTCTTTGGAGGAAGAAGAACTGGACCGGATCTTCGACCAGCTTTGGACCTACACCCTGGGCATGATCCTGGACATGCTCTTCGGCCGCGCGAAGGACCGGAGCGAGGAGTGGGTCGCGGCCCGCCTTCGATCCGCGGGCTCGCTCCTTATGTACGGGATCCTGTCCGGTCTGGACAAGGACGGGAGCTCGGCGGCCCGGGAGCGATGGACCGACCTGTTCGCCCGCCGCGGGTGGACGATTCCGCCCCGGGCGGGGAACTACCGGAACGAGCCGGCCCGGGGCCGGTGAACTTTAGAGCCACCAAGGAGAGATGGATCATGGAACGAAAGGAACCCGAGAACCCCGCCGCCTATCGCGCCCTCCTGGCCCTGTCCGGGCTGTTCACCCTGGGGGCCGTCCTTACCCTGGTCCCGAATCCGGGCGCCAGCTGGGAGAACGTCCTGGGCTACAAATCCCTGTGCACCTTCGCGCCCATCGCCACCGCGGTCTGCGCCTTCCTGGCCGGAACGACCTGCGTGGTCCGGGCGCGCCGCTTCGGTCCCCGGGCGGGGGAAAAGCGGTCCGCGGCGGCGCCCCTTATCGTGGCCGCGGTACTGGCGGCGGTCGTCGCCCTGGCCCTTCCGGCCTACCTTTCCGCCAAGGCGGACGTCGGCACGGGCGCCAGCGTGTCCGCAGCTCCCTGAGGAGGTCGAAGGCATCCGTCGCGCCAGCCGCCGCGGCGGCCGGCCGGCCTCAGGCCCGGAGCTTGTTGATCAGTTCCACCCGGCTCCGGGCCCCGGCCTTTTGGTAGAGGTTGTAGATGTGGGTGCGCACCGTCGCCGGGGAGATCCCCAGTTCCGCGGCGATCTCCTTGTTGGACTTCCCCCGGGCGATCAGGACCGCCATCTGGGCTTCCCGGCAGGACAGGCCCAGGGTCCGGACCCGCTCCTCGGGAACGGAATCCAGGACGGGGACACCCTCTGCCCCGGGTTTGAGCAGCCGCGCCGCGGCGCTCATGGAGACGACGTTCCAGGACAGGTAGAACAGGTGGTCCAGGGACAGGAAGGGAAGGCCGGGCAGCCCCGCGGTTTCGACGGCGTATTCGACGAGGCCCATGGGGGCGAAGACCAGGGCGCAGGCCCCGTAGGCCCGAAGCAGGGGCCGTAGGGCGGGGGGCTCCCCGGGAGGGAGGGGCCCCCGGGCCGTGACGCCGAAGGCGGCCATGGCGAGTCCGGTCAGGATGTACCCCGCCAGGCTCCAGGCCTCGGAGTCCAGGAGAGCCCGGGCCTCCGGCCGGGACGTCCCCACGGCCGATAGGGCCAGGCTCGCCAGGCTTTTCAGGATTACCAGGCCCGCCAGGATCTCCGCCGCCGCCGGGTAGGACTTCCTCCGCGAGGCAGGAGGTGAGATCCGCCGGATCAGCAGGATGGCCACGGCGTAGATCCCCGCGTTGATTCCCGTCAAGACGAATCCCAGCGACCGGGCTAGGGCATCCGGAACCTCTCCCCACAGGCCGTAGAGATAGGCGTACAGGGCCACCAGGCCCAGACCCACCAGGAAGAGGGCCTGGAAAACCAGGAGGGGGCGGATGAGCCGGCTTCGCATCCGAAGACCCAGGACGAAGAGGGCGGCGCCCCCCATGAATCCCGTCGCGAAGAATAGGATGTAGAATCCGAGGATCACGTGCTGCATGGGCGCTCCCGGAGGTCGGATGAGGGCAGGATACCATAGAAGGAGCCGGGAGTCAGGGGACAGGGGACAGCGGTCGGCGGTCTGGAGGAGCCGGGCTCCCGGCACGATCCTCGGCCGATCTTGAATCCTCCCGATGGCGGAGTCCCGGGCGGGCAGATTATACTTCGATCCGAGCGCGGACGAACGAGCCGGTGTTTCGAGAGGGACGACTCGCCCGTGCTCGGCTACTTCGTACCGCTGTCCACCGTTAATGGACCACCGTTCACTGAACTGGCACGAAGCTTGCTATAAATTTCATATCCCGGATTGAAAGGAAGCTACACCATGCTGCTGCTCGTCAAGAACGCCGACCTCTACGCCCCCGAGCATGTCGGCCCGCGGGACATCCTCGTCGCCGCCGGCCGGATCGTGGCCGTCGCGGACCGGATCGACCCCGCCGGCCTTCCGGTCCCCTGCGAGGTCCTGGACGCCCGGGGACTTGCCGTCGTGCCCGGATTCGTGGATTCCCACGTGCACGTGACCGGCGGGGGGGGGGAGGGCGGATACCGGACCCGGACTCCCGAGCTGGTCCTGTCCGGCGCCCTGCGCGCCGGGGTGACCACGGTGGTCGGGGTCCTGGGCACCGACGGCCTGGCCCGCAGCATGGAGGCCCTGGTGGCCAAGCTCTACGGCCTCCGGGAGGAAGGGATTTCCGCCTACGGCTACACGGGTTCCTACCGGGTGCCCCTGACCACGGTGACGGGGGATCCGGTCCGGGACATCATGATGATCGAGCCCCTCCTGGGCATCGGGGAGCTGGCGATTTCCGACCATCGCTCCTCCAAGCCCACGGACGCCGAGCTGGCCCGGATCGCCTCGGAGGCCCGGCTGGGGGGCATGCTCTCGGGGAAGGCGGGGGTTGTGAACGTCCACCTGGGGGACGCCCCCGCGGGATTCGAGCCCCTGGAGCGAATCGTGGCCCCCGGGGACCTGCCCCGGACCCAGTTCCTGCCCACCCATTGCAACCGGAATCCCGTCGTCCTGGAGCAGTCCGTGGCCTGGACCTTGGCCGGGGGCTACGCGGACTACACGACCAGCACGGTACCGCGGTTCCTCGAGGAAGGGGAAACCTCCGCGGCGGAGGCTTTCGCCCTATGCCTGTCCCGAAAGGTGCCGGCGGACCGGGTCACCTGGTCCAGCGACGGGCAAGGAAGCCTGCCCTCCTTCGACGCCGCCGGCAAGCTCTCGGGCCTCCTGGTGGGCACCTGCGCGAGTCTTCTGTCCGCCCTCCGGGAGGCGGTGAACCGTCGGGGCATCCCCCTGGAGACGGCCCTCCTCCCGATCACCGCGAACCCCGCCGCCGCCCTCAAGCTTTCCCGCAAGGGGCGGATAGCCCCGGGCATGGACGGGGACCTCGTGGTCTTGGATCGAAACCTTAAACCCGTGTCGGTCGTGGCCCGGGGACGGGTGATGATCCGGGATGACGAGGAGCTGGTGTCCGGAACCTTCGAGAAGATCGATCCCCTGGAGGCGGCCCCGTGACGGTGGCCGTGGTCGCGGGCAGCGAGAGCACCGCCCGCGTCCTTGTCCGCCAGCTGGCCGAGTACGTGGAGGGCCGGGCGGAGATCCTGCCGTACTGGGTGGACGAAGGCCTGACGGAGCCCCCGGAAGCGGACCTGGTGGTCCTCTCCAGCGACCTTGTCCGGCAGGAGCTTAGGGCCTCCGGGCTTCTTCCTCGCCGTTCGGAACCCCTGGTGGTCCGGCGCATCGTGGACTGCGACGCCCTGGAGCGCGTCGTGGCCCTGCCCCCGGGCCTGCCGGTCCTCTTCGTGAACGATCGCCCCGAGACGGCCCGGGACTGCGTGGATTCCCTCCGGGACCTGGGGCTGGACGGGATGGACTGGCTTCCCTGGAATCCCGAGGACCCGCCGCCCCCTCCGGAATACCGGATCGCGGTCGTCGCCGGGGAGCCGGACCTGGTGCCGCCCGGCATGGACGAGGTGATCGACATCGGGGTGAGGATCCTGGAC
>CALMRC010000054.1 GCA_937873275.1 uncultured Spirochaetota bacterium | reverse complement strand
ATCGCTTCTTTATAGTTACGGTTTTCGGATAACTGGTCAATTTTCCTATCCAGGTCTATATACGCCTCGTGATTCTTATTCATTTCAGTCTCCTGATTCTTAAATGGCAGGAACCGTCCTATTGGGATGTTTGCATTACCGCCAGACGATGGGTATCGCCCCGTAGTCAGGCGTTTTCCGCCGCCCAGCCGTCCGCTCCTGCTCCGATTTCCGGCAACGCCGGCAAGGTCCGAGTATAGGTTTGGACAAGTATGCTGTCAACGAACGGAAACCATGCGAGTGGTCGCCTCCTGGCGCCGGCGCCCCTCGAGACGAAGGGTCGAAAGTCCCGGCGGACTCCCTGCGGGACACCCAAATGGCGGTCAACTCCGACGCCGTAGCCGGGGCCCTGGAGATCCACCAGGCGGTCAAGCTGAACAAGGACCGGGTGCCGGGCCTGAACGTCGTGGCCGAGGAGATGGCCGCGTTCTTCCGCAAGGCCCAGCGGCGGATCCCCGCCCGGGCCGTGTAACGTCGCGCGGCCGCACCTCGCCCGCCCGACCGGGAATCCGGTATACTCGGAGCGTGGACCGACTTCGATTCGGCCCGGAACCGTCCCGAAGCCGGAAGGTGGTTTCCGGGAGGAGGCGGCATGCGCGTTCATTCGATCCTTCAGTTCCTGCATGACGGTATTCCCCGGGACGCGGACTTCCTGATCGCCGCGGCGGCGCTCCTCGCGGCTGGTTTCGTTTTCGCCCGGTACTTGCATGCCCGCCCCGACGGACGGGTCCGGGCGGCCCGCCGGCTTCCGATTATCCTGGCCGTGATGACCGCGGTCATGGGATTGCTCGACATCGCCTCCGCGGCGACGCCCCGCATCGCCGGACGCCTCGCGATCCTGGAGCGGATCTCCCCCCTGGAGCTCCGTCACGCGGGCCACTTTTTGACCCTCGCGGCCGGACTGGTCCTTTTGTACCTGGCCCGCGGCCTGGCCCGGAGGAAACGCGCCGCGTGGGCCCTCGCGACCTCGGCGCTCTTCGTGTCCGCGGCCGCGCACCTGGTCAAGGGTCTCGACTGGGAGGAGGCCTCCGCGGCCCTGGCCCTGGCGGGGATCTTCATCGTCCTCCGGCCGAGCTTCCACGCGGACTCGGATCCCTATTCCATCCGCCAGGGCCTCCGTCTCGCCGCCTCGACGGCCCTGGTCCTGCCCGCGGTCGGCGCCGCGGGCTTCCGCGCCCTCGCCGCGCACCGCGGCTTGGACCTGTCCCCCGCGGCCGCCCTTCAGGCTACCCTGACGGCCCTGAACGGAGGGGATCCCTTCCCGGGCGCCGCGGTCGGGAGGCTGGAGAGATTCTTCCCGGAGGCCCTGGCCGGCGTCGCGTACCTCGCCGGGGCCGCCGTGACCGTCCTCCTCCTGCGCCCCGTCCTGGCCGCCCCCCGGGCCTCCCCCGAGGAAACCCGAAGGGCCTGGGGCGTCGTGTCCCGATGGGGATCCAGCGCCCTCGACCGGTACGCCCTGTTCGACGACAAACGGTACACCTTCTCCCCTGCGGGTTCCCTGGTCGCCTTCGCCCCGGCCGGCCGGTGGGCGGTGGCGCTCCGGGGCCCGATCGGCCCGGCGGATGACCGCACGGACGCCGTGCGGCTCTTCCTGGATCTCTGCGCCCGGAACGACTGGGATCCCTGCGTGTACCAGGCGCCGGAATCCCTGCTCCCGGACCTGGAAGCCGCCGGGCTCCCCTCGGTCCTCCGGATCGGCCAGGAGGCGATCGTGGACCTCGAGGGCTTCACCCTGGCCGGGAAACGCTCCCAGGACCTGCGCACCGCCTTGAACCGGATCGGCCGGGAGGGCGGGCGCGTCGAGGTCCATTCCCCTCCCCACCCCGAGGGGCTCGTCGCCTCCCTCCGGGGGATCAGCGACGAGTGGATCGCCGCCCGCCACGGCGTCGAGCAGCGCTTCGCCCTGGGCCGGTTCGACCCCTCCTACCTGGCCGGCTGCGTCCTGGCGGTCCTGTACGACTCAGGGGGCCGACCTGCGGCCTTCGCGAACCTCCTGCCGGAGTTCTCCTCCGGGGGCATCGCCCTGGACCTGATGCGGCACTCCTCCGGCTCCGCCCGGGGCGCCATGGACGCGGTCCTCGCCGGCGCCCTGGCCTGGGCGAAGGAGGCGGGGTACACGACCTTCAACCTGGGCCTGGGGGCCTTCGCCTCCGTCGGGGAGCATCCGGAGGATCCCCCGCTGGAAAAGGCCATCGCGACGGTGATCCCCGTCCTGGAGAGGTTCTACGGGTTCGGAGGCCTGGAATCCTTCAAGCGGAAGTTCGGTCCCCGGTGGGAGCCCCGGTACCTGGTCTGCCGGACCCCCGCGGCCCGGGTGCCCGCCCTCTTCGCCGTCGCCCGGGCGCACCTGGGGGCGCGGATCCTCCCCTTCACGGCGGCCGCCCTCTTCCGGCTTCCCCGGCCGGAGAGACTCCCCGCCCCGACGGCCCCGGAATCCGGTATATTCTAGGCATGGGACGACTCCGGATCGGAACCTGCTCCTGGAAGTACCCCTCCTGGGAGGGACTCGTGTACTCCTCCCGGGATCCCGGGAACTACCTGGCCGAGTACGCGGCGAAGTACGACACCGTCGAAGTGGACCAGTGGTTCTGGTCCCTGGGAAAATCCGGCGCGGGCCTTCCCCGCCGGGAGACCGTCCATGAATACGACGCGTCGACCCCCGCGGACTTCCGCTTCACCGTCAAGTGCCCCAACGCCCTGACCCTGACCCACCCCTACGCGAAGGGGGGAACCCTGCCCGCCCCGAACCCGGCCTTCCTGGACCCGGGGCTCTTCCTCCGCTTCCTGGACGCCCTGGCCCCCGTGGTCCCGAAGATCGGGCTCTTCATCTTCCAGTTCGAGTACCTCAACAAGGCCAAGATGCCGGACCCCTCCGCCTTCCGGGACCGCCTGGCCGACTTCCTTTCGGCCCTGCCCGGGGACCTGCCCTACGGGGTGGAGATCCGCAACCCCCGGTGGATCGACGGCCCCTGGTTCGACCTCCTGGCGGAGAAGCGGGCGGCGTCCGTCCTCCTCCAGGGGTACTGGATGGACGACCTGGCGGACACCCTGGCCCGGTTCGGGGGCCGGATCCGGGGCCGGGCCTGCCTGCGCCTCCACGGCCCGGACCGGGAGGGCATGGAGGAGCGGACCCGGGAGGACTGGAGCCGGATCGTCCGGTCCCAAGACGAGGACCTGGCCCGGATCGTCCCGGGCATCGAAACCCTCGTGGACGCCCTGGACGAGATCTACCTGAACGCCAACAACCACTACGAGGGCTCCGCCCCCCTCACGATCCGGAAGATCCGGGGGATGTTGGCGGAGCGCGCCAAGGCCTGACTATAAGCCTGCCGGAACGCCCCGGGGCCTCCCGCCCTACCGCTTCCGGGGCTTCAAGAGAGCCGGGATCGGCGTGCCCGCCAGCTTGGGATTCGCCCGGGCGAGGTCGCAGGCGGTCTTGCCCTTGCGGTTCTTCAGGGTCGTGTCTGCCCCCGCCGCCAGGAGGAGGTCGAAGACGAAGGGCTCCACGCAGGCCTGGGCCGCCAGCATGAGCGCTGTGTCCCCGTCGGCGTTCTGCCAGTCGAGGTACGGTCCCGGACCCGCGACGATGCGGACCGTGCCCGCGTCCTCCCGCTTCCAGCTGTCCGGCTTGAGCCCCTCCTCGATGAGGTACCGCAGGATCTCCTGCTTGCCGGGACCGTCGTTGTCGTAGACCGCCCACATGAGGGGAATCCAGCCCAGGGCGTCGAAGTCCCGGACCATGGCGCCTGCATTGATCATCTCGACCAGGACCTCGACATTCTCCGCGTTCGCCGCGGCCAGCATCAGGGGCGTCGCGCCGTGGATCCGGTCCCGGGCATCCACATCCGCACCAGCCCTTAGCAGAGCACGCACCACCCCGGGGGACGGGCTCTCGATGCAGGCCATATGGAGGGGGGTGAGGTCCTTTCCGGCCGGTGAGTTCACCTCGGCGCCCAAGGCTACCAGAGTTGCCACGATCTCCGGTTCCCTGTTAAACCGCGCCGCGAAATGAAGGGGCTTCCAGTTATCCGCCGTGGCGGCGTTCACGTCCGCCCCCGCGGCGACCAAGAGCTTGAAGATTTCCGAATTTCCCGTTTCCCGGGCTGCCGCCATGAGGGAGGTGAGCCCCTCAGGGTTTTTCCGGACGTCCACGTACTCCACGGCTCCGACCAGGTCAGACAGCGCGTTTCGGTTTCCCCCCGCGACACAGGCCAGATACAGGGGGAAAAAACCCTCCGAAGTCACGGAGTCCGGGTCCGCCCCCGCCCGGAGGAGCGCGGCGCACATACCCGGGTTCGGGTTGTTCCTAGCCGCGAAGTGGAGGGGCGTCCAGCCCTTGGAGTTGTGGAAATTCGGGTCCGAGCCGGCTTCCCCCAGTATCCGTATCGTCTCCGGGCGGGTCCCGTACCTCGCCGCAAAGGTCAGCGCGGTGAACCCCTCCTTGACCTGGTTTATGTCCGCTCCTCGGCTCAAGAGCAGGGCGGTCACCTCCGGGGGCAGGTCCTCCCCGGCGGCCCACATGAGGGCCGTGTTCCCGTCGGCGTCCCGGGCGTTCACGTCGACGCCGGAATCCAGGACCTTGCGGATGTCCTCCAGGACGCCCCGGCGGACTGCCTCTACGAGAGAATCGATCTGGGCTGTGGCGGATGCTGCGAAAACCAAGATCAGGATGCACGGACAACACAGCTTTCGAAAGCGCGTCATGGCACACCTCCGAAAACCTAAAACTTTCTCGCTTCGTATTCCCGCGAAGCGGCTAAGAAACTATGGATCGGTCCTGCGAATCTTTGGAGAGCCGGGTCCGAATGCGATCGCCATCCCCCCGAACAGAAGCGCGTGGCTCGAGGCCCAGACGATGGAGGCAGTTCCGAACTCCCGCTTGACGAACCACTCCCGCGCCGCTAGGCCCACGGAACTCCACCAGACCATGCCCCCGGTCACGGAGACAGCCAAGCCAAGGAAATTCAGGCCTTCCCGGCCCGGACGGATTTCCCAGGTCTGATTCTCGCTTCCGGGTTCCCGGGTGTCCAGCTGTAGGGTCGTCACATCCCACCCGGGGATAACGAACTGGAACGTGAATTGGCCGGGGGGAAGGTCCACGTATACCGGCGTGCTTCCCAACGAGCGATACAGATCCAGAACCCGCAGTGTCGCGCTGCCGCCGTCGTTCCGGAAAACGTAGGAAGGCTCCGGATACCCGGGCAGGGCCTCGTCGATCGGGATCGTTCTCTCCAGGATGTAGACGGGGACCGGTATCGGCGACTCGAACCGGATGCCGGACAGCCCGGCGACCTGGGCCCGAGCGGGGCCGCCGCAGACCAGCAGGGCCAGCGCCAGGAGGACGCCCCTCGGCATCCTCCGGACCGCCGGCGCTCGGGACGGCGAACACCGGACCGGTTCGGCTCCGCCGCCCCCCTCGGATTCTCGCTCCCTCATGGGAGACCTCCTTCGGGCGGCCGCGGAGCGAGGCACTCCGCTCGGGACCGCCTCCAGGGGGAATTCTAGGCCCGGCGCGCGCGGGACGCAACGCCCCGGCTCGCGGTGCACGGCACGGGTTATGCATGCGCTCCGCGCCTCGGAACCCGGGAGGACCGGAGGCGTGCAGGACGCGGGCGGAGCGCCCCGCCCGCTTGTAGACGAAAATCTACGGCCGAACCCCCCGTAAAACCTCGTTGTAGACGAATGTCTACAAGCCTTCGGCCCGATCCGGGCCTAGGATGGGATCGGCGTGCCACAGCCGGAGTCCGGGGTGCATCCGTACCGCTTCCGAAATCTTCCGAAACGATCATGAAAAATCAGGAGGTCACTGTGGCAAGACAGAATCTGGTATCCGCGGTCCTGGCCGAGGAGACCAAGGCGGACGTCCTTTCCAAGCTGGCGTCCGTTCGGAAGAGCCTGGGATTCCTGCTGACCCTCCAGCCCGACCAGGTGCAGTCCCTGTTCAAGGCGGGCAACGGGTTCTCGGTATTCCTGGAGAAGGCGTACAACGTGGCCAACGACCACCCGGACATCCTCCCCCCGGTCTTCGACCTGGAGGAGTTCCGCCGGGACTACCAACTCTCCAAGGACCTGACGCCTATCCTGGACGCGGCCAACCAGCTGGCGGACTCCCTGCGGGACACCCAGACGGCGGTCAACTCCGACGCCGTCACTGAGGCCCTGGAGGTCTACCATGCGGTCAAGCTGAACCGGGACCGGGTCCCGGGCCTTAACGTGGCGGCCGACGAGCTGGGAGATTTCTTCCGGAAGGCCCGCAGGCCCAACGGGACGATCCCCAAGACTCTCTAGCCTTCCCCCGAGGCTCGGCCGACGCAGCGGCACCCCGCGGCCGGGCCTCCCCCGCCTTACCGAGAGTCTCTCCGGGCCTTCGGAGCGTGTCCGAGACTCTCGGGAGAGTCTTCAACACGCTTCGGAGAGCCTCGGAGACTCTCGGGAGAGCCTTCGAGACGCTCAGGAAAGCCTCTGAGACTCTCGGGAGAGTGTCGGAGGCCCTCGGGAGAGCCTCCGAGACGCTCGGGAGAGCCTTCGAGACGCTCGAAAGAGTGTCCGAGACTCTCGGGAGAGCCTCCGGTACCCCTCAAGAGAGTGTCCGAGACGCTTCGGAGTGTTCCGGTGACGCTCGGGAGCGGGACGGGCGCGGCCCGGACTTAGACGAACTGGTCGAAGAGGATGGGGTTCCCGTCGGGGTCCTCCACCGTGAAGCTGGTCGGGCCCGAGGTCGACTCGTCGGCCTCGGAGGTCAGCTGAACGCCCTTCTTTTTCAATGCCTTCTGGATCTCCCGGATGTCCGTAAAGGCAGGCAGCGCCTTGGCGTCCTGGTCCCAGCCGGGGTTGAAGGTCAGGGTGTTCTGAGGGATCATGCCCTGGAAGAGGCCCAGGACGCAGGGTCCGTTCTTGAGGATCAGCCAGCCCTGGGCCGCGTCCCCTCCGAAAGCGGAGAATCCCAGCTTCTCGTAGAAGGCCCTCGACGCCTCCACATCCTTGACATTCAGGCTGACGGAAAAGGCTCCCAGGTCCATGGCGGCTCCTTTCGCACGCGGAGATGGATTCCCTCAGGATACCACCTCGTTTGCCTTCTTAATCTAACACAACTGAGTTTCCTTAACTTCTCCTCGCAGGCTTTCCGACAAGTGCTCCCGTAGTTCGAGCGGTGGGCCTTCCAGATTTATGGGCAGGTATCGGACACTCAAATCCGGATCAACCGCGTATATTATTGGTGCAAGATCTTCCTTGAACGAATCCGTTTTAGGAATTGCGAGAGCCATCTTTCCCTTCCCACCGAGATAGCTGCGTCCATATGCATAGAGTTGATACAGGTCCGAGGATGAAGCTTCGGACATTTCTCCTTCCTTGACCAAGGATTTCCATTTTGCATCGATCACGGAAATATCGACGCCTTCCCTTCGGATAACGAAATCCGGCTTAAGGAGTGCTACAGGTTTTCCATCGCGATTACCGAGGTGTCGTCTCCGCGATTGGGCTACCACGTTATATCCTTTCGGAACCATTTCGGTGATACACGAACCAACATAAGATTCGAACAGCCGTTCCATCGGAAAGAGAAGACCGGGGAGTCTCCGTTTTCCCGGCAGAGGTGCGGCGGCAGCCTCAAGTATAAGTCGGCACCAGGGTTCGAGGGGCGAATATCTCGAAGCTAGTCGATCTGTAGCCCAAGCCCGAAAATCCGCGGGAATATCCCGACTAGGCTCGATATCTTTTAAATACTCGAGGATCCTTCCGATCCGAGCCGGAAATATCCAGTCAGCGAATGGAACTACAACATCCAGGGCGGATCGGAGCAGACGATTCTCGGGACGATTTTCCCTGTATTCCTGCGCCTTTGTCTGGAATGTCAGTGGAATTGGAGTCCGCTCCCGTACCTGCTTCGAGGCTTCCAGTTTCCCTTTGAGCACCCTTCGCCGTCCAGCTACGGACGAATACGAAGACAGAAGCCCGTACACAAGCACTTTTTCCAGGGTGTCCAAAAAGGACTGGACCAGAATTTGATGCAGAGGTTGTATGGAGGGAGCCTGAGCCGCTTTTTCGAGTACTCGCAAGGGCAAAGGACCGGATCGAGCGACCATTCGCATTAATGCCACTCGGGATCGTTTGGCTTTATCTAGTCCCTCATAACATTTTGGCACGATCTCCAATACCTTCCCGGATCGCAAGGCAAGAACCCCGACAAACGAACCGATGGAAAGCCGCTCCCCCCTGGAATCAACGGTCACCTGCAGGGGATAATTCTTCGGAGATTCCAATATGGCTGCCCGAAGTACGCGGTAGTCCTCCTTCGAGACCTGGGTTCCTCCCATATACGGAGAATCCTCCGAGACGACTGATCCTCCCTCGAAAGCGAGCAGAGTGGCCTTGTCAGGCATATACGGATTTATAAGCTTCGAGATTTCGCAGGGCTTCGGGGTTTCGCTTAAAACGACCTGGCGTAAAATCTTCGTCCGAAGGAGCCATGGCGATATAGAAGCATCGATTGTCCCCTTCTTTTCCGGGACCTCCAAGTACCGTGGCGGCCTTGCCCCAGTCGTCGAAGAAGTATTCTTCAAGCAGAGGAAGGATTTTACGCTCAAAAAGCCTCGCCAGACCTTCGATGCCTTCCTCGAGCTTCAATTCCAGGAAATAGGCGTGACCGATCGTATGATCACGGTCGAGCAGGGCTTCGATTCTCTCATTCATGCGGGCAAGAAGCGGTCCAAATGAAACTCCCTCTATGCCACGTCCCGCCAGAATTCCGGGATCGGGCATGCACTCAACAAACTCAAATCGCCTTCTGAGTGCGGTGTCCACTCTAACCAGGGAACGATCCGCCGTGTTCATGGTGCCATAGATATCCAGATTGCACGGTATCCCGAACGGCTCGTCATTCAAGGGCAGCCTCACGAATGTACCAGGCCGTGTGTAATCAGGTTCTCCTGTATCGGTAAACCGAAGCCGTTTATCGGACTCGATGAGAGTAATCAACTCACCGAAGATTGAACTGACATTTCCGCGGTTAATCTCATCGATAAAGAGAGCGAACTTATGTTCCGGGTTGGCTTCCGCCCGCTTGCAGAGTTGCTTGAAAAGTCCTTCCCGTATTTCGTATACGATGGAGTTTCCGTGAATCACCGGCCGTAGACCTTGGACGAAGTCCTCGTAACTAAAGCTCTGGTGGAAGGCGACCATTTCGAGGCCACCTTCCCCGTCCGACCGGTCCGTGCGTAGGTATTCGGTTCTACGTTCCATTCCCCCGTCCGAGGACTCCATGAAAATCTTATAGGTTTTCCCCGTGCCCGGGGGGCCGTAATAAATCCGATTAATCGGCTTGTGTTCGTAGGCAGAACCTGAAGACACGTTGGGAGAACCGGTGTCAGGTACGAGAGGACCCTTCTCCGGCCACCACTCCCGTGCAAGTTCCACAATGGGCTGCCGGACGTCATAAAATACCCAACCAACAACTTCCGGCCACTTCTTGGCGCTGAGCTCGCTTATCGTAGGCCACCAGACATACCCGAAAAGGTCGAAGGGCTCGAAGTCCTCCTCCCATTCGATGACCAGCCTTCGGCCATCACCAGGATTCTCCTTAACGGTCCCTCGGGCTTTCATGCGCATGATACCTACGTCGTGGCCCTTATTGTCGAACGGCAAATTCTTCTTCTGTCGGAACGCGGCCTTGACGGCAATACGGTCACCGGGCCGTGCAGTCTTCACAGTATCCAGGTACTTGTCCTCGTACCCGTTCATCCACAAGCCCGTATCCACGAACTCACCCGTCTTATCCGTTCCGTTCCAGTTGGCCCCAACCAGCCAATACCGCACGCCGGCAGCCAAGTCCGCGGAAAGCTCCGGCGGAACCGGATCAGCGTTCGATCCGGTACTTTTCACGGTTCCGGAGCTTGATACGTTCCAGACGGCTAGAAGGTCGGGGTCGTAGAAATCAAAATCCTCCGTGCCCCGATCCTTCGCGATTCGTATTCGAAGACTTCTTAGGGCCAGATCAATTGCGAGGCGCTTATCCTGGGATGGAACTATCTTCTCCTTAAACGCGGATAGAATAGCCGGCTTATCCGCCTTGGAACTGATTCGCTCAAAGAGCTCGGGAAACAGCAGAAACAGCAGAACATGCCGGAACTGTCGGTTCTCCGATGCAGGAAGCGCATCTAACCATAAAGCAAAGCGGTCGCCATTTCTAAGAAGATCCTCTTTTCGAGTCCGATCAAGCCTTGACAACTCATCACAGAGTATTAGAGCGAACAGAAATTCTTTCCAGAAATTTATGAGATACCCGGGACCTCCAGACCCTACGCCCGCCAGGACGTCATCCGACAAGGCGGGGGAAGAAGATGGGACATCCAAACCAGCCCAGCTCCGGATCACGCCGATGTTTTCCAGCTTCTTTTCCCGGCCTATGTTACTCGGAAATAAATATAGCAGCCATACGATTTCGGAAGCCAGTTGAACCGTTGTCTCGGGCGCACCCGAAAGTTGAATCTTGAGTTTTCCTAAAAATCCAGCTTCACCACCTTCGATGAGGTTTCCCTCATATCGATTCCTCAAGTCCGATATCGTACTCGGATCCCAACATGACCCTGGACCCAACAGCGACCCGCTTCCTTCTAGCATTTTTGATTTCCATGCTTGCGCAGCGGCTAGGATTTCCTGTGGCATCGATCGAGGCATATCGGGTCTCCTTTCTTTCCTGGTTTCAATGGTTTGCATAAATCCAAGTCCTATTCGGCTATGGTTTTAAGAATACAGGGACATACGCGTTTCAAATCTATACTCCTGCTACGTTCCTTTTCTCGGCCTCCCCCGCTTCCGCGGCGCTGCGGCCGAGGGCGTTTCAGCCGCGGCGTGTCCGCCCGCGGTCGTACCGGGGTCCCGGACCATCTTCCTCCCCCGCCCTCTCTTCGCACCCCCCGCCGCCGCGAGGCGCGCTGCGTCCTCCTCCAAAGCCACCAGGGTCCGCTCCCACTCGGCGGCCTCCTCGGGGATCTGCTCCGAGAGCTCCCCCCGGAAGGCCGTTGCCAGGATCGCCGGCTCCAGGCGGGCGGCTAAAGCGCGGGCTGCCTCAACACGTCTTTCCAAGCTATCGGCGTACGCGAAAAGCTCATCCACACGCCGGACGATCTCGGCTTGCTCGGGGAGGGAGGGGAG
>CALMRC010000053.1 GCA_937873275.1 uncultured Spirochaetota bacterium | reverse complement strand
CAGGAGAGCCCCGGCGGGAACTCCGTAGGGCCCCGCCAGGAGGCCTCCCGCGAGGGCTCCCAGGAGGGCCGGACTTCCCGCCCGGGCCGCCTCAGTCGGGCGCATGCACGCCGAGCCTCCCCACCGCCAGGAAGGAGAGGGCCAGCAGGGCGGCCAGGAAGCCGGCCCAGACGGCCAGGGCCCCGGCGGGGGCCAGATCGGCGAACAACCGGCCCAGGAGATAGGTTCCCGCCCGGGTGGCGGCGGCCAGGGGCAGGGAGGCCAGGAAGGCCAGCAGGGGGAGGGTCAGCATCATCCGGATCCGCCCCGGCTCCTCGTCCCGGCGGAATCGGGCGCCCAGGGCGGTTCCCAGGAGGACCAGGGTCGTGAGCATGACGGGGATGGAGATCCGCAGGGCGGTTTCCATGCGATAGGGGGTGGGGTCCAGGCCGTAGGCCGGGGCGATCCGGGCGCCCGCGGCCAGGCGGAAGAAGGGGATCCGTTCCGCCGGATCCTGGAGATCCAGAAGGACGGTCAGGGCCTCGAAATCCATGGGCAGGACAAGGACGGCCGGATCCGGGGGAACGGAGGATCCCAGCAGGTATCGGGGCCGGGACGCCTGCCGGGGGGATTCCCGTTCCACCATCCGGAGGCTCACGGCGCTGGCCGGGGCACCGGCGGCGGATTCGCCCGACCCGGCCGGGGGCAGTCCCCGAAGCCGGGCGTAGGGAGCTAGGACGTGCAGGGTCGGGCCCTCGGGTCCCACGACCATGTACTCGAACTCCTCCATGTACAGGAAGGGACCCGCCTCGGCTACCCGGGAGGCGTGCAGGACATGGTCCGCACCGCCCTCGGTGACCCGGACGGTCAGGCTGCCCCGGCCGCCCCCGGCGAAGGCCCGCCGGAAATCCTCCCCGAAGAAGGCCGTCCGGGCCAGGCTGTCCAGGCTTTCCTTGCGGTACCGCTGGACGTCGGGGTCGTCGGGATCCTCCCGGCCCAGGTCCGTGAAGGCCCGGTAGGCCTCCAGGAAGGCCTCGGACTGGAGGAGGGCGTAGGCTGCGGCCTTGCGCTCGTGGAAGCCGGCCCGGGCCTTGTCCGCGGGATCCTCCAGGGGGGTGCTTATCTTCTCCCAGGCCTCCGCCTGGAGCTTCCGGGCGTCCCTCCGGGATGGATCCAGGATAAGGGCCTTGCCGGCGTACCAGTGGGCGCTGTAGAAGTCTCCCCGCCGGAAATAACCGAGGGCCCGTTGATAGAGTTCGTAGGCGGAAGCCCCGGTGTCCGGGGGCGGGGGCGACGGCTCCGGTTCCCGGGCCGTGGAGTCCTCGGTCTGCCGGGTCCGAAGGACGGAACGCTGGACCTTTTCGTTCAGGATCTTGTAGGCGTTCTCCGTGGAGTCGATCGCCCCGCTCAGGGCTATCCTTTCCCGGGCCCGGGAAAGGTCTTCCGCCTCCAGGGCCTCCTCGGCGTCGGACAGGGCCTCCAGGAAGAGGCTCGACAGGGACTCGTAGGTCCTCTGGGCCCGGCGAACACCCGGCAGGACCGTCAATTCCAGGGCCGAGAAGAGGAGGGCCAGTACCAGGGCGGGGACCAGGACGGGCCGCAGGAGCTCGGCGAACCGGAGGCCCTGTTCCCGGTGGAGGCTCATGGACGCCGCGCAGGCGGCGAAGAGCAGGGCGGGGAGCCACGAGGCCAGGAGGGAGGCCGCCCGGGCCAGTTCCCAGCGGACTGCGAACCGGGCGATGATGCCCGAGGACCGGTACTCCACGAGGGCCGTCACGAAGGCGGCCGCGAATCCCAGGAGGACGGTCGCCGCCACCGCGGATCGGGACTCGCTGTCACGGACGGCCACGGTTCCTCCGGGCCCCGCCTCGGGACGTCGAGAAGGGGACGCACAGGGCGAAATCCAGGAAGACCAGGGCGACGCCGCAGGAGCCGGCCAGGATTCCCGCCAGCAGGGTGCCGGGAACCCGGATGCCCACCAGGGACGCCAGTTCCCCGGCCGCGGGGGACCGGAAGAGTCCGTGCAGGGTGCCCAGGAGGGCGAAGGCGGCCAGGGCCGCGAAGGCTCCGACGAGGGGCCAGCGGAAGAGCCGGGAGAGGGGCCAGAGGCCGCAGATCAGGGCGGCCGTACCCGCCGCGGCCGCCAGGGCGTGGAAGAGGTTTCCCCGGCCCAGTTCCAGGTACCAGGTCCGGAGTTCCCGGAACCCCGGAAAGGGGGTGGGGGCGGAGGGCAGGCCCCGGGGCGTCAGCGGGAGGGCCGTGCGGTCCGCCAGCAGGATGCCCCGGTCCCGGAGGTAGGTTCCCGAAGCCGCCCAGGCCAGGCGGGGATCCGAGCCGGGGGGCCGGAGATAGACGATGCCCTCGGCCCGGTCGCCGGAGGAGGCGCGGACGAAGAACGGCACGGGCGCGGAATCCCCGGAAGCGGCCGGGCCCGCGGGGAAGGGTTCCGGCGGGGTCGCGAGGCTCCGGGAGACCCACACTCCCCCGAACAGGACGGAGACGGTCAAGGTTCCCAGGATCAGGTATCCGCTGAGGCGATGCCGGAGGGTTCGGGAAGCCAGGAATCCCGCACCCATCAGGGCGATCGCGGCTGCGACGGGCAGGGACTCCACGGCGTAGCCCGCCCAGTAGGACAGGAGGAAATTCCCCGTCCCGGACGCACCGTTCAACAGGGGGCCCGCGGCGAGGACGAGGGTTTCCACGACCGCTGCGCAGAGGAGCCATACTATGAATCGGCCCGCGACGGAAAACCCGCGTTTCATCGCGCTAACTCTAGCACGCCCCTATCCCGTTGGCAAGTTCCGGGGCGTGCCGGATCGGAGGACCTCCCCGCGGGGGGGAGGTCCGGGGGATGGAATCCACAAGTTATCCACAGACCGTTGCCGTCCCCGGGCGGGACATGTCGGACGCCGGACCGGTATCCGCTCCACGTCTGTACAGCGGGATTTTAGAGATAACGGACGCTTGGCGAGTTAATTTTATATATTATAATAAATTATAATTAGACATAAAAAAGTAAAAAATACACGGCTTCGTTCGTCTACATTTTCATACGGGGCTTGCAAGGTCCGTAGGATAAGGAATTATTTCTCAACAAGTTATCCACAGGGCGTCCCCGACAGCCGGTATCCCCGGTTCCGGACCGCCTGGAGGAAGGAACCCGCCCGGGAATCCCCGGACGCGCGGATCAGGCGGGATCGGAGCCGGGAGACCGCCATGTCCAGGCGGCGGGATTTCCGGGGATCCTCGGTACCCAGGGCAAGGCGGAACGCGGCCCGGGGCACGGCGCGGCCGAGTCGACTCAGCAGGAGCTCGAGGATCCCGCGTTCGACCTCGGGGAGAAGGAGGGAGAGCGCGGCCCCGTCCAGCCGTCCCGAGGAGTAGGAGTACTCCCGGTCGCCCAGGCGGAATTTCCGGACCCGGAACCGCAGGGCCCGGGCTTCGAGCTCCTCCAGACCCCAGGGTTCCCGAAGATAGTCGAGGCAGCCCTCCGCGAAGGCGTCCGCCGCGAGGCTCGCGGGGCCGTAGGCCACCCGGGGAGTCCCCGCATCCGGACCGTCCGCCCCCTCCAGGACCATGCCCACGGGAAGGACGACCAGGTCGAAGTCCCCGGCCCCGGAGGGCTCGCGGGAAAAGAAAAAGGAGAGGGGCCCCCCGGGGTCCCTCTCCTTTTCGACATGCCGCAGTCCGGGATCGACGACCAGGACCCGCACGGCCGCGTCAGTTCTTGGTGCCCGCGTCCTCGGTGAGCATCTTCGCCTTGAGCTCCTCCAGCAGGAGGTCCGCGCTGGCTCCGGAGGATTCCAGCTGGGCGAACTGCTTTTCCAGGGACGTGTCCTTGGACAGGTCCTCGAGCTCCTTGGCCGCCTCCGCGCGGGCTTCCAGCTCGTCCACCTTCTTGGCCATGCGGTCGAAGGTGTCGAAGGCGCTGGTGTTGCCGGACATGTTCGTCAGGGTCTTCTGGATCTTCTCCTGGGCCTCCGCCCGCTTGGCCCGGGCGATCAGGATGTTCTTCTTCCGGGACGCCTCGTCGATCTTGTTCTGGAGCTGGCGCAGGCTCTCCTTGAGCTTCTCCACCGAGGCCTTCTGGGCTTCCCACTGCGGCTTCAGCTGGAGGAAGTAGCCCTCGAACTCCTGCTTGCGCAGGAGGGCTTCCTTGGCCAGGTCGTCCCGTCCGGCCCGGACTGCGAGCATGGCCTTCTTTTCCCACTCGTCCGCCTGCCGCTTCTGCTCGGCGAGCTCCCGCTCGATCTTCTTCTCGTCCGCGATAGCCATGGCCACGGACTTCTTGGACTCCACCATCTGCTGGTTCATGTCCAGGAGCAGCTGGTTGAGCATCTTTTCCGGGTTTTCGGCCTTGGCGATCAGGTCGTTTATATTGGATGAGACGACGGTCTTGAATCGGCTGAAGATACCCATCGGGGCCTCCTTGTTCTGTTCCGTCAGGCCCGGAATTTACCGAGGACGGCGTAATGCTGGGCGAGGGCGAAGCCGACCGCGTCGAGGGCGGCTTCCAGCTCGGAACGGTCCAGCGTCTCGAGCTCCAGGTTGTCCACCAGGACGATGTCGTCCCCTTCCAGTGCGTAGGCGCCGTGGAGGAGGTCCGAGGCGTTCAGCCGGAGGAGGGTTTCGAACAGCTCCAGCCTGCGCTCCTTGGGAATCGCCATGACCTTGGTCCGGAGGGCCACCACCGGATCGGCCTGGGTTATGACCACCTGGGAAAGGCCCCGGGTCTCGTCGTTGACGAGCCAAGCGCTCGGGGAGATTTCCTCGTACTGGATCTCGAGGCTGATCAGGTAGCTTTCCACGCGGCTTAGTCCGGCCATCGGTTCCTCCTTGACGGTGTCGGCGAATCCGGCGGGCCTTGATGCGGGACTAGCCTAGGAAAACCTGCCCCGCGTTGTCAATAGCCAGGATGGTCTTGCATTCGGAACAGCGGAATCGTCCCGGCTTGGCGGCCTTGAGCTTCTTGTTGCAGATCGGGCAGGAGAAGATCTTGGGGAAGACGCTCTGGGACGCGCCCTGGTTGCCCTGGCGGAAGTAGCCGACCGCCTCCTCCAGGTTGTCCTTGATGTTGAAGAATTGGGAGAATCCCAGGAGCTGGAACACCTCGTAGACCTTGGGCTGGATTTCCAGGAGGACGATGTCCCCGCCCCGGGGCTTCACGGATTTCAGGAAGGCGGTGAAGGAACCGATGCCCGTGGAGGACACGTAGTTGAGTCCTCCGCAATTGAAGATGAGGCGGACGTATCCGGAATCGATGGCCTTGCTGACCCTCTTCTGGAAGAAATTGGAATTGTAGGTATCGATATACCCCGTCAGGAAGAGGGTAAGGCAGTTCTCGACAGGATCCACTTTCTGGAGGCGTATCTTTAGACTATCGTCCTTCTCGTCGTCGAATCCCGGAACGATATCGTTATTATTCATGGTGCTCCTCTTGGATCCAAAGATGACGGATACGCCTTCTGCGAGTATTGTAGGTCCATCATAGTAACTAGTCAATCTCCTGTCAAATCCGCCGGTTCCGGCGAATCCGGGACCTCTAGATTTTCGGCATAGTCGGCCGAAAAATCCAGAGCCCGGGATGCGAAATTATGGAGGAAATCAATCCCCCCGGGCCCGCCGGACGTACGGAATTTACCACGCCGCGAGGCCTTCGTCCGCGGTCAGGACCCCTCCGTTCCAGAGGGGCGGTTCCCGGCACAGAAGATCTGCGGCCAGGTCCGCGAGATCCCGGGGATCCGTAAGTCGGCCCCCGGGGGTCTTTCCGGCGAGGGTCTCCAGCGTCTCGGGCCCAAGGTACTCCGTGCGGACGAAGCCCGGGCAGAGGACCAGGGCGGCGACGCCGTCCCGGGCGTACTCCGCAGCCACGGACTTGGCCAGGGTGCCCAGGCCGGTCTTGGCGGCCGCGTAGGCGGCGTTGGTCCGGAACCCCCGGATCCCGTCGGTCCGGGTGCCCCCGAGGAGGAGGATGCGTCCCCAGCGCCGGGCGCGCATCCCCGGGAGGGCCGAGGAGACCAGCTCTCCCGGCAAGGCCAGGTTGAAGGCCGCCGCAGCTTCCCATTCCTCCGGGGCGGTTTCGTGGAGGGGCTTCTGCAGGAAGGGGCCCCAGGCGGCGACCAGGATGTCGGCCCCCGCGGCCCGGGCCAGTAGGGGCCGGGCGGATCCGAGGGAATCCAGGGGGTAGGCCGAACCGTCCGCCTCGATGCCGTCGCCGCGGAATCCCGCCAGGGCCGCGTCCAGGGATTCCCGCCGCCGTCCGTGCACGTCCAGCCGGGCTCCCCGGAGTCCCAGGGACCGGGCGATCTCCCGGCCGATCCCTCCCGTTCCGCCCAGGACGAAGGCCCGGCGGCCGGCGAGGGGGAAAGCGTCGTGGGGTGTCATCGGATGGAGTATAGGTCGGACGGTGGACGGTGAACAGTGGACGGCGGCGGCTTCCATCGCGGCGCGGTCCCCGCGACGGGACGGAAGCGGGGTCCCCGGCGGTTCTCCGGTTCCTGTTTACCGTTCACCGTTCACCGTTTACACTCCCCCCATGGATTCGTCTCCGGAGTTCGTCGTCGTCCTCTGCCGGGCCCGGGAACCCGGGAACGTCGGCGCCGCGTGCCGGGCCATGGCAGCCATGGGGCTTACCTCCTTGGTCCTGGCGGACTGCCCGGACTACCCCGAAGTACCGGTACGGACCTTCGCCCTCGCGGCCTACCCCCTGTTCGAGGCGGCCCGGCGCTTCGCCACCCTCGGGGAAGCCCTGGCGGATTGCTCCCTGGCCGCGGGGTTCACCCGGAGGACCGGCCGGCTCCGGGCCCGGGAACCCCGGGGCGTGACGGAGTTCGCCCGACGGGCGGTCCGACGGGCGGGCCGGATAGCCCTGGTCTTCGGGAACGAGGCGGACGGCCTGTCCGCGGGGGAGCTGGCCCTCTGCGACCTGGCGGTGCGCATACCAACCTCCGAAATCTTCCCCTCCCTGAACTTGGCCCAGGCCGTCCAGATCGCGGCCTGGGAGGTGGCCCGGGCCCGGGAGGAGCTTCGGGGTATCCGGCGGCGGGACGGGGAAGCCCCCGTCCCCGGATCGCGCTCCGACGGCGAAGGCCCGGAAGCCCCGGCCACCCGGGCCGAGATCGAGGGCGCGGTCCGGGCCGCGGCGGACGACCTCGCCCGGGCCGGGTTCTTCAAGATCGCCGGCCGGCCGGCCCTGGTCCGGTTTCTGCGGTCCCTCCTGACCCGGGCGGGGGCGGCGGGCTGGGAGGCGGAATACTTGCGGAACCTCCTCGGCAAGGCGGCCGCCTTGTCCGGTCGCCGGCCGGAGCCTTGACCCCCGGTCCGGGGGGCGCTAGAGTTTGTACGCGGTCCCCTCGGACCGTCCCAGGAAGGAGATGGATCATGCGAAGCCCCCGTTTCCCGAGGATAGCGATCTGGGCCGCGGCGCTGGCGGTCCTAGCGGCGATGCCCGCCTCGGCCCAGGCGGGCCCGGTCTCCTCCTTCGATTTTTCCGCCACCGTGGAATCCCTGGCCGAAGCCGCCGAGTCCGGCTCGGGGCTTCCCGTCGGACGCTACGTCGTGTTGACCGGGACCGTGCGGTCCGCGGCCGCCGGGGAGGGGGAGCCCTTCACCGGACGGGTGGAACTGGCGGCGGGGCAATGGATCGGAACGTCGAGGATCGTGCTCCGGACGGTGACGGTCGATGTGGCCGGGGACGCCTTCCGGGACCTCTTCCTCCGGGACTCCCCGATCTTCCTGCGCTCCGGGAGCACCGTGCTGGTGGTGGCCCGGGTAGCCGGGACCCGGGATGCCCCGGAGGGCGGTCGGGTCGCGGTCCTGGAGGGAGTCCACCTGCGCCGCCTGGACTCCCTGTAGAAGCCCACGAGCCTCCCGGAGCCGGGAGCCGATCTCCCCTCCTGCCGGGCACCCGTCCCCCTATTCCGCCCGGGCTTGGAGCAGCCCCGGCGGCCGGCACCCGAAATCCACGTGTTCCGCCCGGATGATCCCGGGACCCGTACCCGGATCCGCGGCGGATACGGCGGCCCGGCAGACGGTGTTCCTCAGCTGGCGGACATTCCCGGGCCAGTCGTAGCCCGAGAGAAGTTCCATCGCGTCCGGGTCGATCTCGGTCCCCAGGCCCGCCTTCTCCAGGAAGTGCCGGGCCAGGAGGGGTATGTCCTCGGGGCGTTCCCGGAGCGGGGGAAGCTTGAGCACCAGGGTCTCCAGGCGTTCCAGCAGGTCGAAGCGCATGCCCCGGAAGCGGGCCAGGTCGGCGTTCGTGGCCGACAGTAGGCGCACGTCGCAGGAGGAGGACGCCCGGGCGCCGAGCCTTCGGATCTCCCCGTTTTCCAGGACCCGCAGGAGCTTGGCCTGGGCCCCGGGGGAGAGTTCCGCGATCTCGTCCAGGAAGAGGGTCCCGCCGTCCGCGAGTTCGAAGGTCCCCGGCCTCGTGACGGCGCCCGTGTAGGCCCCCCGCTCGGTCCCGAACAGTTCGCTTTCCAGGATGGACTCCGGCAGGGCCCCGCAGTTGACCGCCAGGAAGGGCCGGGAACCCCGTCGGGAGAGGCGGTGGATCGACCGGGCGGCCAGTTCCTTTCCGGTCCCGCTTTCCCCGGTGATCAGGACCGGAAAATCGTACCGGGCGAACAGCCGGATCCGCGCCCGGACCGCCCGCATGGAGGCGCTGGTCCCCAACAGGATCCGGGACTCCGGGTCGCCGCACGGGTAGGTACCGGGGGATTCCCGGCAGACGGGTTCGATCGCGAGGGCGGACCGGATTCTCCGCAGACGGGCCTTCAGGTCCTCCCCGGAGCCGCCCCGGGGGACGCAGGCGGCCGCGCCCTCTTCCAGTAGGGCCGCCGGGAGGGAGGGATCGCCGTCCGGAACCCGGCAGAGCACGGGAACCCCGGGAACGTAGGTACGAAGGAGCCGGAGGGAAGGCAGGGCGTCGTCCGGATCGGGATCCCGGATTCCCAGGATGAGCAGGTCCCAGGAGTCTTCCCGGAGCGCGGCCTCGGCGTCCCGGCGGCCGCCGACGGTCCGGACGAGGTATTCGTCCTCCAGGAGGGCGGAGAGGACGTCCCGTTCCTCCTCGTCCTCCTCCCACAGGAGCACCCTGCGCATGGGAAAAACCTAAATCCCCCGGATTTCGGCTTCAAGGGGCTCGGGAGGGGGAGCTTGTAGATATTCGTCTACACCCGATTCCGGTCGGATCCGGCCCTCCCGGGGTTTCCGGACCCGGCTCCGTCAGCGGCGGCGGATCCGGTACCAGAGAAGGAGAAGCCGGTACCGGAGGTAGGGCAGGATGCGGAATACCTTCCACGGGCGGCGGAAGGTGTAGGAAATCCACTCCAGACCCCGGTCGAAGAGGGCCTTGGAAGGCTTGGGAGCCTTTTCCGCGAAGACGTCGAAGAGGTCCGAGCACCAGAGGTAGAGGCCGGAGTTGAAGTGTTTGAGGCTCCGGGGGATCCACCGTTCCCGCCCGGCCACCCCCCGGCCCACCAGGAGGAGGGTGGGCGTGGATTTCCGGATGGCCTGGAGGATGCTCTGCTCCATGTGCTTGGGGTAGTGTCCCGGGAACCGGCCCACGATCCGGATGCCCGGGTAGGTGGCGTGGATGTTTTCCTCCGCCAGGCCCAGGTTCCGGCGGGTGGAGCCCAGGAGGTATACGGACCGGTTCCACCGCTCCAGGGCGTTCAGGAGGCGGATGGCGAAATCGAAGGGCATGTACCGGACGGGTTCCTCCCGGCGGAGGAAGCGGGCCCCCCGGACCAGGGACCGGGAGATGGGCAGGACCAGGGACGCCCCGTTCACCATGCTCCGGAATTCCCCGTTCCTCCGGGCCCGGAGGAGGTCCCAGAGGGACAGGAGGACGATCTGGTGGTTCCGGCCGTCGGAGAACATGGACCGGATGACGTCGTCGAAATCCTCCGGCTTGAGGATGTCCAGGGGCACGTTCAGCAGGGAGATGCGGGTCACTCGGTCGGAGTCCATGAGGAACGCTCCAATAGGATCACTTGAATCGCGGCTATGGCGTAGAGGGCGGCCGTCTCGGTCCGGAGGACCGTGGGGCCCAGGTGGGCGGACCGGAATCCGAGGCCGTCCAGGAAGCGCACTTCCTCCATCGAGAATCCGCCCTCCGGTCCGACGCAGGCCACGACCTCGCCGGGCTCCCCGGAAAGATAGCGATGCAGCGTGCCTCCATCAAGGGGCGACTCGTGAAAATAGAGGCCGATCCGTCCGGGGACCGGGTCCCCGAGCAGGTCGGGCAGGTCCCGAAAGGGCCGGGGGAGCTCCACCTCGGTCCGCAGGGGGGAACCGCTCTGCTGCAGGGCCTCCCGGACGATGCGCTCCCACCGGGCCCGCTTGACCGCCGCCCCTCCCTCGTCCGAGATCCGGGCCACGGAACGGGAGCTCTCGACCGGGAGGATCCGGGCTACGCCGGCCTCCGCGGCCTGCCGCACGACCAGGTCCATCTTGCGGCCCTTCGGCAGGGCCTGGACCAGGACCAGCCGGGTTCCTCCCGGGGTCGCCGGACGGTCGGGGCCGTCCTCCCCGGAATCCCGTCGGGGCAGCACGGCCAGGTCCACCCGGCCCTGGGACACCGACCGGATCTCCAGGTCGTACCGACGACCCTCCCGGTCCAGGCCCGGGAAGCGGTCCCCCGGGGACAGGCGCAGGACCGAGACCAAGTACCGGGCGTCCTCTCCTGTGAGGACGCAACCGGGGCCGCCGGACCAGCGGGGGGGAAGGACGAACTGGCGCACCGCGGGCCGGTCCCGCGCCCTCAGGGCTTCGGCGCGGTCACGGAGGCGGCGGCCAGGTCCTGGCTTTCCCGGACCGTCCGGGACGCGGACAGGAGCTCCCGTATGCGGCCCTGGTCGATCAGCCGGACCGCCTCCTGGAGCTGGATGTCGTATTCCAGGTCGTAGGCCGGGGCGATGGTCGTGCGCTGGAGCTCGTTGCGGACCAGCCGCTCCAGGAGCCGCTCCGACAGCTGGACCCCCGAGTCCCGGAGCTTCCGGACGAAGGCCTTCCGTTCCGGCTCGGTGGCGTCGGGGTTTTCCTTGGCGAAGTTCGCGAAGGTGCGCTGCTCCAGGAGCCGGGACAGCTCCTCGGCCTCCTTCTCGGACAGCTCCGGCTCCTTGACCTCCAGATCCGGCAGGATGCCGACCTTGTCGATGTTGGCGTCGCTGGGGGTGTAGTACCGGGACATGGTCAGCTTGAACCCCGTCTCCCCCAGGGGGAAGATCTGTTGGACCGCGCCCTTGCCGTAGCTACGCTCCCCGACCAGGTAGGCCCGTTTCTGGTCCTTCAGGGCCCCCGCCAGGATCTCCGAGGCGCTGGCGGAGCCCCGGTTGATCAGTACCACGACGGGCCAGTCCCGGGGAGCGACGAGGTCGGGCTTGGCGCGATAGATCTGGTTCTCGTAGGGGGTGCGGGACTTGGTGGAAACGATGAGTCCGGAGTCCAGGAAGAGGTCCGCGGTGTCGATGACCGCGGACAGAAGTCCGCCGGGGTTGTTCCGGAGGTCGATGATCAGGGCCCGGGCTCCCTGGGACTTGAACTCCTCCAGGGCTTCCCGGACCCGGGCGGTGGTCTGGGGATTGAACTCGATGATCCGCAGGTATCCCGTGCGGTTGGGCATCATCGCCCGCTTGACCGAGGGAACCTCTATCAGGGCCCGGACGATCGCGACGGGGAAGGTGATGCTCTCCCCCCTGCGGATGGTCAGGACCACCGTGGACCCCGGGGCGCCCCGGAGCTTTTTCAGCACCTCGTCCATGGCCAGGGGGGCCGTGGAAACCCCGTCGATCTCGCTGATCCAGTCCCCGGGCTGGATGCCCGCGCGCCAGCCCGGGGTGTCCTCGATGGGGGACACGACCTCGACCCAGGGTTCCTCCCCGGGCAGGCGGCTGGAAGGCGGAGTCTTGGAGATGTAGAGCCCGATGCCACCGTACTGGCCCACCGTCGTGTCCTGGAGGTCGCTCATGGCGGCGGTGTCCAGGAAGGTCGAGTAGGGGTCGTTCAGGGCGTCCAGCATGCCCTTCATGGCCCCCTCGTAGAGGACCTTGGGATCCACCTCGTCCACGTAGTTCTGGAGTATGAAGGAGTACACGTTCTGGAAGAGGGAGGAATACCGCTGGGCGTCCGAGGCCGGGGTCTGGGCGAAGGCCGGGGGGACGGAGACGGACAGGATCGAGCACAGGGCCAGGGCCGCCACGACGGCGGTCCAGGCGACCCGGTCGTTCTTCCCGGAAGCGGGGGTGGTTCGCATGGTATTTCTATTGTCCGCGTAGCGCCGGGGGCTGTCAATGCTTGACGCCCCCGGGAGGGCTGGGTAGACTGAAATCCTATGCGGCGATCCATCATCACCCTTCTGGGCGCGGGCGGGGAAGTGGTCCGGTTTTTCGGGCTTGTCGCCCTGTCGCGCGCCTTCCTGGGCGGCGCGGCGGGGAGGACCTCCCTCGCGCTCCTCCAGTTCGCCGCCTCCCCCCATCTCCTGTTCGCGGGCGGGTTTTTTTTTCTGTGGCTCGATCCCCGCAGGTATGACGCCTTCCGTCCCCTCCTTGCGGCGGGGAAGGCCCTGGGAGTCCTGACCCTGGGTTCCCTGGCCGCGAGGTTCGTCCTGACCTTCCGGAACGAACTGCCCCCCCAGGGGGATCCCGGGATCCTCCTGACAGCGATGGGGGCCTTCCTGGTCTGGGACCTCGCCGCGGGACTGGCCCTGGCCCGGTCCCTCCGGGTCCGTCCCCTGGGATCCGCCGCGCCCGAGCCCGGGGCGCCGGAGCCCGAACCGGAAGCCGTGGAGATCGAGTAGGAGGATCCATGCACATCGTGCCGATCGCCAGCGGAAAGGGCGGAGTGGGCAAGTCCCTGGTGGCCGCGAACCTTTCCATCGCGCTGGCGGAGGCGGGACGCCGGGTGATCCTGGCGGACCTGGACCTCGGAGCCTCCAACCTCCACGTCCTTTTAGGCATTCCGTCCCGGGGCCGGGGAGTCGGCACCTGGCTGTCCGCCCCGGGGGCCGAGTTCGACGGCATCCTGCTGGACACGGAGTATCCCAACCTTCGGTTCATCCCGGGGGACGCGGAGATCCCCGGCCTCGCGAACATCACCTCCCTCCAGAAGAATCGCCTGGTCAAGAAGCTCCTGGGCCTGGACACGGACTACCTGGTCCTCGACCTGGGGGCGGGCACGGGGGCGAACATCCTGGATTTCTTCCTGACCGCTTCCCAGGGCATCGTCGTCACGGCCCCGGCCCTGACGGCCACCCTGAACGCCTACCTCTTCCTCAAGAACGCGGTCTTCCGGCTCATGTGGACCACCTTCAAGAAGGGCACCGCCGCGTACGGAGTGCTCGAGAATCTCCGGAAGGACGGTTCCTCCCTCCAGAAGGCCTACGTTCCGGCCATCCTGGACCAGGTGGGCCGGGTGGACCCGGAAAGCCGGGCCGCCTTCGAGGCCAAGGCCGCCCACTTCCGGCCCCGGCTGGTCATGAACATGCTGGAGGATCCCAAGGACGCGGAAAAGGCCCAGAAGATCCGCAAGTCCAGCCTCCAGTACCTGAACCTGGACGTGGAGCACTTGGGCATCCTCTACCGGGACGACCTCCAGGACATCGCCCTGGGAAGCCGGATCCCCATCCTCCGCTACAAGCCCCAGGCGGTCCTGTCCCAGGCGATCTACCGCATGGCGGACAAGCTCCTGTCCTGCGAGGACGCCGGGGAAGAGCCCCTGTCGGACGCCTACCTGGACGAGACGTACCAGACCGCGGAGATGGAGGCGGAGATCGACTTCTCCGCCAAGGTCGAGTACATCGAGGACCTCCTCCACGCGGGATCCTTGACCCCCGGGGACCTGGTGGAGACCGTCAAGTCCCAGCAGTTCGAGATCGGGCAGCTCCGGAAGGAGAACCAGTTCCTGAAATCCAAACTGGTCAAGGCCTTCTCCCAGGGATTCAAGGGGTAGGTCGTGGCCTCCCCTCCGACCGGTTCGATCGAGCTGCGGGTCGATCCCGCGGGCCTCGAGGCTTCCCTCGTCTTCCGGCCGGATCCCAAGGGCGAGGAGTGGAGCGTCGGCCGGACGATGCGCCTGGCCCTGGACGCCCGTCTGGCCGGGGTTGCCCAGAAGCGGATCGAGGAGATCCTGGCCAAGTTCGCCCGCGCCGGGAGCCCCCACCTGGAGGTCCTGGTCCGGGGCGTCCCCCCGGAGCCCCCGACCCTGGAGGATCCCGAGTGGGTCGACCTGCCGGTACCTCCCGAGGCGGAGCCCTACCGGGAGGCGATCCTCCGGGAGGCTCCCGCCCCGGCGATCTACCGGACCCGGACGGAGAAGGTTTCGGTGGAAAAGGTGATCCGCAAGCCCGGGGCCCTGCCCTTCCTCCCGGCCAAGGAAGAGCGGATCGTGGAGGTCGAGAAGCGGGAGGTCCGGGAACCCGTGGCCCTGGACACCAAGATCCTGGCGACCGGATTCGCCCGAAAGGGCCAGCGCCTCGCGGTCCTCTCCACGGCGGCCCCGGGCAAGCCCGGAAAGACCGTGTTCGGAAAGGCGATCACCCCGGAGGGCCCCGAGGACACCGGCTTCCACTGCGGCGAGGGCGTGACGCGATCCCGGAACGAGCTTGTCGCCGGGACGGACGGCTTCGTGCGGATCGGGTCCCGGTGGGTGGACATCCTGCCCTTCGGGATCCATTCCTGGGAGGTGGCGCGGTCCGGGGACGGGACGTCCTTCCTGCTCAATTTCTACCCCGGGGACGTGCGCCTGCCCCTGCCCGCCGCCGAGGAAATCCTGGCCGCCGCGGAAGCCCGGGGCGCCGACCGGGCTTCCCTGGTCTCCCCGGACGACATCGCCCGGGCGGTCCGGTCCGCGGTCGCGGAGGCGGAACCCCTCCTTTCCTACAGCATCTCCGAGAGCCGGGACGCCTCCGTGGAGGTCGTGATCTCTCCGGACCGGATGCGGGCGTCCGTCACGGCCCGGAAGGGCCGGGGCCGGGGACGGCCCCTGGAGCTCCCCGCCCTGGGCACCGCGATCGCCCGGGCCAAGATCTCCGGCATGGACACCGCCAAGGTCAAGAAGGACCTCCTGGAGTTCTTCAAGGGACCGGACCTGGAGCTCTCGGATTACGTCCTGGCCGAGGGCCGACCCCCGGGGCAAGGCAAGGACCGGGAGCTGGCCTGGTCCGTAGCCTTCCTCCCCGAGGACCAGACGGAACCCCTCCGGAAGGCCCTGGCCGGACATCCGTCCCTGTCCGACTCCGTCCCGAGCCTGGGGGACTTTCCCCTGGACGAGGCGAAGGACCTTTGCTACGTCCAGGCGGGCCAGGAACTCGGGAAATTCACGCCGCCCTCCCCGGGCACCCCGGGACTGACGGTGACGGGGGAGACCCTCCCGGGAGCCCCCGGGGCGGATCCCAAGGTGCGGACCTTCGAAAATGTGGCACGGCTCCGGGACGTCTTCCGCAGCGAGGCCGAGGGCCTTGCGCTCCGGGGCGAGCGGGACGGCGAGGTCCTGCTCCGGGTCCTCCCGTTCAAGGAGGCCCGGACGGAGGTGACCGTCGATCCGGACGCCTCGGAGGCCCGGCTCGTCCTGAGTCCTCCGGCGGGGTTCGCGCCCCCTCCCACCGTAGAATCGGTCCTGGCCGCTCTAGCCGCCGAGGGGGTGACCTACGGGATCGACCGGGACGCCGTCTCCCGGGCCGTCCTGGATTCCCTGGAAGGCCGGGCCTCCGAGGGTCTCGTGGTCGCCCGGCGCAAGGACCCCGTGGCCGCCGGAGGAGTCCGGGTGGAGTGGAGGGTCCGGAAGGCCACGGGCGCGGCGGTCACCATCCGCCAGGACGGCCGGGCGGACTTCAAGAACCAGGACCGGTCGACCCTGGTGACCGAGGGCCAGCCCCTCGTGGAGTTGGTGCGCTTCGGCGGGGAGGGCGAGGACGGTGTCGACGTCCTGGGCCGGGCGCTGAAGCCCCCGGTAGACCCCCGCTCCGCGCCCCCTCCCCAGTGGGACGCCTCGGTCCGGGAGGAGAGGACCCCGGAGGGCAACGTCCTCCTGGTTGCCGCCCGCACCGGGGAGCTCTATTTCGAGGGGAACCGCCTTTCCATCGTGCAGGGCAAGCAGGTGGCCGGGGACGTGGGCCCCGCCACCGGAAACGTCCGGTTTCCCGGGGCCGTCCAGGTCTCGGGCTCCGTCCTGGGGGGGTACACGGTTTTCGCGGAGGGGGACGTGACCATCTCGGGATCCGTGGAGGCCGCCCTGGTCTCCTCGGACGGGTCCATCCGTATCGGGGAAGGGATCAAGGGACGCCGCAAGGCTACCCTCCGGGCCCGGAAGACCCTGGAAGCCGCCTTCGCGGAGCAGGCCCTCCTCCTGGCCGTGGAGGGGGTGAACCTCCGGGGGGCATGCCTGCTGTCCAACGTGAAGACCAACGGCCGCCTGGTGCTGGGAGGGGACAAGGGGGTCCTGATCGGGGGCGTCGTCCGGGCCCGGAAGGGCGTGGAGGTCCAGAACCTCGGCTCCGAGAACGGGATCAAGACGGAGGTCTCCTTCGGCCAGGACTACCTCCTGGCGGACCAGGCGGAGGCGGAGGAGCGGGAGATCGAGCGGCTCAAGGCCCTGATCCTCCAGACGGACAAGCGGATGAAGGACCTGGAGCGGGGCGGCTTCTCCCTGGACGAGGTCCGGCAGGACAAGACCAAGCTCCTCAAGCTCCTGGAAAAGCGGGGTCTCCGGGTCTTCGACCTCCGGGAGCGCTTCGAGGAGCACCACGACTCGGCGGTCGTGGTCCGGGGGGTCGTGCATCCCGGGGTGATCCTGGAGAGCCACAACCGGTTCCTGGAAATCCAGAGCCGCAAGGAGCGGGTGGCCTTCGCCTTCGACGTCCAGCTGGGACGCATCGTGGAAAAGCCCCTCAAGTGAGGAAGGAGAGGAATATGAAGGTATTGGTGATCGGCGGAGCCGGGTACATCGGCAGCCACGTGGCCCGGGCCTTCCTGGACAAGGGGGCGGAGGTCACGGTCTTCGACAACCTCTCCACGGGGGTCCGGGAGAATCTTTTCCCGGAGGCGCGGTTCGAGGAGGGAGACATCCTGGACTACCGGCGCCTGGAGGGCGTGATGAAGGGCGGCTACGACGCCCTGGTCCACCTGGCCGCCTTCAAGGCCGCCGGGGAATCCATGGAAAAGCCCGAGAAGTACTCGGTCAACAACATCTCCGGGACCCTGAACATCCTGAACGCCGCCAGCGCCGCCGGGGTGCGCCGGATCGTCTTCTCCTCCTCCGCGGCGGTCTACGGGGAGCCCGAGTACATACCCCTGGACGAGGGTCACCCCACGAACCCGGAGAATTACTACGGCTTCACCAAGCTGGAGATCGAGCGCTTCCTGGGCTGGTACGACAAGCTCAAGGGCATCCGGTTCGCGGCTCTGCGGTATTTCAACGCCGCGGGCTACGACGAGGCCGGCCGCGTCCGGGGCCTGGAGCGGAATCCCGCCAACCTCATTCCGGTGATCATGGAGGTCGCCGTGGGGCGCCGGCCGGAGCTCAAGGTCTTCGGCACCGACTATCCGACCCCGGACGGAACCGGGGTCCGGGACTACGTCCACGTCTCCGACCTGGCGGACGCCCACGTCTCGGGGCTCGAGTACATCGAGCGGAACGACCGGAGCGTAACGGTGAATCTGGGGAGCGAGGAGGGCCTGTCGGTCCTGGAGATCCTCGAGGCGGCCCGGAAGATCACCGGGAAGCCCATCCCCGCGGTCATGACGGCCCGGCGTCCCGGGGACCCCGCCAAGCTGGTGGCCTCCTCCGCCCGGGCCCGGGAGCTCTTAGACTGGACCGCCCGCCGCTCCGACGCGGCCACCCTAGTCCGGACTACGTGGGAGGCCTATACGCGGGGGCAACCCTCGTAGCGGAAATCGACGAAGCCCGGAGGGCTTCGTCGCCGTGAGGGCGGCTTAGCCGCCCTCACGCGAAGCGTATCAGAACCTCAGCTTCGCGGAGAGGGTGACCGAACCCCGGCTGCCGGAATTGGCGGGGCCGAGCTCCCCGTAGCCGCCGGATCCCGAAAGGCTCCGGGCGTCCAGGGGCACACGGACCGTCCCGGAGACCGCGAGGCCCTGGAAGGGCTCGTGCTCGACCGTCAGGGAGGGCAGGAAGGACAGGTCGTCCAGGCAGGCCGCGCAGGAAAGGGTCGCCCGGGTGTAATCCCCGAACCGGTAGAGGAAGGACGCCAGGAGGTAGTTCCTGCGGTTGAACGCGGAGGGTTCGACCCCCGGGGCGGGCAGGCGCTCGGCGGGGGCGGTCTCGTACCAGGGATCCCCGGAGGAATCGTACAGGTCCCCGACGTCGTCCCCGGGATCCAGGGCGCCCGGCCCGTTGTAGAGGTACTGACCCAGGACGTAGAGGTCCCCCCCGAACAGGGAATAATCCGCCCCCACCGCGGCCCGCAGGCCGTTCCACCCGGCCCCGGCATCCGGGTTCCATTCGTACAGGGCGTCCAGCACGAAGCCCGCCCCGGCCTCCAGTTTGGCGGAGAGCCCCGCGATGTGCCGTCCCCGGGGGTATCCCGGCTCCGGGGTGCGGAAGGCGTACAGGCCCAGGAGGCTCGCCCGGCCGCCGTGGACGTCCCCCGCGACCCCCAGGGCCGTGCCTTCCGCCTCGGCGTCCCGGGGGTCGGTGGGGGCCGCCAGGAAGGCCTTGATCCGGGAGGTCCCCGAGGGATAGGCCGAGACGACCGCGCCGAGGAGGCCCCGGGGCCGGGCGTCCGGCACCAGGGGATTCGGCGGGGAAAGGAAGTCCACGGGGCGCCAGGCGGGGCCGTAGCCCAGGGACAGCCGGAGAAGCCCCGCCTCGAAGTCCAGGGCCTCTCCCCGGATCCGGAGGTAGAGCCGCTCCAGCTCGAGGGCCGCCGCGTAGTTCTCCCCGGCGACGAAGGCGGTCTGGGCAAGGACCGCGGCGGGCGGGAGGTAGGACCCCGAGGCCGCGACCAGGTTCGCGGCGGCGTAGACCGTGCCCCTCTCCCCCGCGGCCGCCTTCAGGCGCAGGTTGCAGTACTCCTCCCAGCCCATGGAAAAGACCGCCGCCCCTCCGGCCCCGGCCGAGGCGGCGGCCGAGGAGACGAGGGTTCCCGACAGCTCCGGGGCGTCGGCCCCGGCACCCGCGGCCGCGGCGAGGAGGGCCAGGACCGCCGGGGCCGCCCTGCGGGCCGCGCTGGCGCGCCGCGGGGCGGATGGCCGGCGGAGAGGGACCGGCGACGGAACGGGCCCGGCGGCGGCGCTCATCGTTCCAGGTTCCTAAGGGAAAAGACCGAGTCCGGCACGCGAGCGTCCAGGACCACGTCGGACATGAGGAAGACCGTCCGGCTCCCCTTGCGCAGGAGGTCCCGCATCTCGAACTCCACCGGGAATCTCCGTCCCCCGATGGCCTGGGCCTTGAGCAGGACGTACTCCTTGAGCTTGGAACCGGACAGGGCGTAGAGTTCGAAGCGGAGGAGGTCCCCCGTCACGACGTCCACCCAGAGCTTCTGCCTCGGGTAGCTCTCGGTCTTCTTCCGGGCCGCGAGGTCCAGGACCCAGGCTTCCCGGCCCTCCAGGGTCTCCTTCCCGGCCAGGGTCGGGACGTACCGGGCGGAGAGCTTCTCGTTGTCGATGGTGTCCTCGTACGAGAGGTCGGATCCCATCATCGACTCCTTGAGGAGGTGCCCCGATATCAGCATGACCTCCTCGGAGTCCGGTGAATAGACGTACAGCCTCCCCTCCGTCTTGAGGTACTTCGTCCCCTTGTCCTCCGGATTGAGGAACTCCACGTAGGAATCGGAGCCGCCCCGCGCGAAGGCCTCGAAGGTCTTCACGTACCGCTTGCCCTGGTATTCGATGGTCATCCGGCCCTTGTAGGAGATGGACGAATAGACCTCGTTGGAGTCCACGCGGGCGAGCAGTTCCGCCGCCGAGGGATCCTGGGCCCGGGCCGAGGCCGCCAGTATGAACGCCGCCAGGGCCGAAACGATCATGCGCTTCATGTCATGCTCCTTGTTCTGTCCCCGGCTCATCGGCGCAGGGCTTCCACCGGCTCGATGAACGCGCTCCTTAGGGACGGGATGAGCGTGCAGGCCGCCGATACCGCCACGCCGAACGCGAAGCCTTGAGCCAGGATGCCCGGCGAGAATGCCAGGAAGATCGTGCTGGAGATGGGCATGTCCTTCATGCCGCCTCCGGTGAAGGTGTTGAGGTCTATCGGGAACAGGGAGCCGATCCAGGAGGCCAGGCCCCCGACCAGGCAGCCCGCGGCCGCGCCGATCACGCTGAGGTAGACCGCCTCGAAGAAGAAGACCAGGACGATCTCCCGGCGCGTCATGCCCAGGGCCCCCATCATGCCGATCTCCTTGATCCGTTCGTGGATGACCATGAGCACGGTGTTGATGATGAGGAAGCTGGCCACGACCTGGAAGACCCCGAAGATGACGTAGAAGAGGAAGGTGCTCTGCTTCATGATGGCCACCCAGTAGTTGTCGGTCCAGGCGCGGACGACGTTCCCGGCTCCCACGACGCCGGCCACCTCCGACCGGATCGCGGAGGTGCGGCCGGGGTCCTCGGCGTACACGAAGAGCTGCTGCGTCCCCCCGCCCAGGACCAGGATGCGGCTCAGCCGGTCGATCGGCACGATGATGACGTCCTCGTCGAAGCGGCGGTAGTCGAACCGGAAGATCCCCACGATCTCGGGGTTCCAGTACTTGTCGGAGAATTGGGCGGAGACGGTCTTGAGCGGGATCCTGTCCCCGATCCCCAAGCCGGTCTTGCGGGCCATCTCGAATCCTATTGCGCACTCGTTGGTCCCCATCCGGGGATAGCGCCCCCGCGACATTCCGTCGTTCCGGTCCGTCAGGTTGAAGAGATTGACCCGCCGTTCCCGGTCGGGATCGATGCCCCACAGGAGCGCGTGCTTGACCGTGCTGTCGAAGAGGGTCGCGTAGGCCGTGACGCGGGGCAGGGCCGCCTTCACCCCCGGTATCGCCTCGATCCGGGAGACCAGTTCGTCCGCGCTCCGTCCGTCGGCCACAGGGTACTGCACGGGATAGTACTCCTTGTCGTTCTCGAAGAGGGACGACACCACGTTGACGTGGCCGGTCTCGTAGGTCCGGACGACCTCTTCGATGCTCCGGAGCATCCCCACGATCCAGGCCTGCATGAAGATGTTGAAGAACACGGCAATGGCGATGGCCGTCACGCAGAGCGCGGTGCGCCGGCCGTTCCGCCAGATGTTCCGGTAGGCTATCGTCAGCAGGGCGGCCAGGCCGCCCGTTCCGTCTTGGTTCTCCAGGCGTTTCACGGCGACCTCCTCATTCGAACCGCAGGCTTTCGGTGACGGGCATGCGGAGAGCCCGCAGGGTCGGGGGGATGGCCGCGACCGCCGACAGCACCGTGGCGACGACCCCGGTGGCCGCGATCACCGGCGGGTTCCACGCGGAGCGGAAGAGCGCGACGATGCGGTACCCGAAATCCCCCCCCATCTCCCGCGCCGCCGCGGAATAATCGATCCCGTAGGCCACCATGGGGATGTTGATGAGGCAGCCCAGGAGGATCCCGATCGCCGACCCGATGGCGCCGATCAGGCCCGCCTCCAGAGTGTAGGCCAGGAGCACCTGCCCGTCCGTCATGCCGAGGGCCCGGAGCATGCCCGTCTCCTTGGTGCGCTCCAGGATGGCCATCAGCATCGTGTTGGATATCCCGATGAAGGAGAGCACGAACAGGAACAGGATCATGACCCGGGTGGAAACCTCGTCCCCGGCCGAGGCGGCCAAGTAATCCGCGGAGTAGTCCTTCCACCCCCGCACGTCCAGGTTGTCCGGGAAGGTCCGGCCGTCGGCGGCGAGGACCCGGTCCAGCGCGGCGCGGATGGCGGCGGGCGATTCGGCGGAACCGGGGATCTCGGCGTCGTCCGCGCCCGCCTTCCGGATCAGGATCTCGGTCACGGCTCCGCCCAGCATGAGTCCGGCCTCGTCCTGGAGGGCGCTCAGGGGGATGTACCCCACGCTGCCGTTCGTCTTGGGGTTGGGGGAGTTGACCACGCCGACCACGACGGCGTCTATGAGCTGGTTGATGTGCCGGATGGCGCCGGGGTAGTCCGCCGCCACCATCGTTTCCAGGACCCGGGAGGTCAGGGCGTCGTCGGCCGACGCGAGGTAGTAGTCGCCGGTGGCCGGATCGGGCTCGTAGGCGGATCGGACGAGGGCCTGAGCCCCGGCGTCCAGGGACGGCAGCAGCTCCTGCTCGAACTTGTTCTTCCGGATGGAGTCGGGGGCGGCCTTGACGTCGATCACCGTCGAGATGCGGACGTCCATGCGCCCGGAGGCCGCCAGGATGCGCCATAGGCGTTCCCGCTCCTCCCCCGAGACTCCCTCCTTCAGAGCGAGCTTCTCCTCCTCGAAGGCCGGGGCGGCCTTGTCCGGGACGGAGAACGGCTTGCGCGGTTCCTTGGAGGTCCGGGGCGGCCCGTAAAGGCTCCGAACGAAGGCCCGGTCCTCCTCCGTGGCCGCGGCGCCCAGAATTTCCGCCTCGTATTCGGACCGGGTCGGACGGTCGGGGATGCCCACGCGCAGCTTCTCCGCCGCCAGGGACCCGACGGCCAGCTCCAGGGCCCCGTCCCTCGGGAACCGGCCGGATTCCACGTACGGAACGTACCGCAGCAGCCTTCTCTCGCTCTCCGGGTCCACCGCGTTGAAGACGAGCGGGGCGGTCCCGGCCCGGGAGTACAGGGTGCCGGTGAACGTGAAGCGGGGGGCGGAGTCGAAGCCCGCCTTCGCGAGGTCCCGGGCCAGGGTCTCCCATCCCGGGAAATTCTCGTACATGGGAAGCTCGTCCTTCTTGTCGAAGTAGGCCTTGGTCTGGATCTTGGCCGCCCCCATCTCGTAGGCCGCTATGTTCCGGCGGGATTCCAGGTTCATCCCGAGGATCCAACCGTCCATGAAGATGTACAGGGCCGCGCTGATCGCCACGGCGGCCGTGGTGATGACCGTCTTGACCCGGTGGCGCCCGAGGTTCCGCAGGGCCATGCCCGCCACGTCCCGGAAAGCCGCCGCGTTCATCGGAGCGTCTCCGACTCGATCCGTCCGTCCCTCAGCTCGACCAGGCGGCGGGCGAAGTCCATGACCATCCGGTCGTGGGTCGAGAAGATGAAGGTGGTGCCCTCGGAGCGGTTCAGGCCGAGCATGATCTCCAGTACTTCCCGGCCGGTCTTGGAGTCCAGGTTGGCGGTGGGCTCGTCCGCGAGGATCAGGGCGGGCTTCTTCACCAGGGCCCGGGCGATGGCCACGCGCTGCTGCTGGCCGCCGGACATCTCCTTGGGCCGCCGGCCGGTCATGTCTCCCAGGCCGACCTCGGCGAGCGCCCGCTCGGCCATTTCCCGCGCCTCGGCCTTGCCGTGTCCGAGCAGCACGAGGGGCAGCGACACGTTCTCGAGGGAAGTCAGAACCGGGATCAGGTTGTAGGCCTGGAATATGAAACCGATGCTCCTGCGCCGGAGCAGGGCCAGTTCCTTCCGGGACAGGGCGGCCACGTCGATCCCCCCGACGGCTATCGACCCCGCCGTGGGGACGTCCAGGCATCCCACCAGATGCAGGAAGGTGGATTTTCCGCTTCCCGAGGGGCCCGCGACCGCGGCGAACTCCCCCGCCTGGAAGGAAAGGCTGACCCCTCGGAGGGCGTTCACGGTTATGCCGTTCAGGGCGTAATCCTTCGTCAGGTCCGAGGTTTCGACTACGGTCATGGCGTACCTCCTTGGGGTTTCGCTCTTTTGTACTATTTAACTAGTACAAGCATACTTGAACTAGTACAATGAGTCAAGAGGTAAAACAAGATTCGATCGTCGGTCGCCGCATCGCGGGCCGTCCGTTCCCGCTTTATCAAACCCTCCGCCTTCGGTACTATGCCCTAGCCGAATCTCGATACTCCGCAGGAGGGAACATGCTCGCCATCGCCGTCACCTACAAGGCAAAGCCCGGGAAGCGCGAGGAGGCGCTCCGGGCCGCCCGGATCTGCTCCGGGAAGACCCGGTGCGAAGCCGGGAACGTGGATTATACCTTTTACGCGGGGATCGACGACGACCGGACCTTCTTCCTCTTCGAGCACTGGGAGAGCCGGGAGGCCCTGGACGCCCATTTGAAGGCTCCGCACCTGGCGGAGTTCCGGGCGGCCCTGAAGGACCTCCTCGAAGCTCCGGCGGACATCCGGATCTACGAGGTGTCGGCCTTCAAGAACGGGCTTTAGCGAGAGGGGACGGACGCAGCCGTCCCCCTCGACGAAGGCGGTTCCGGAACGCGGCTCACGCGCTCCGGAAGGCGGCGAACAGGGCCCGGGCCAGGTCCGGGGCGGAAGCGGCGGGGCACCGGAAGGACACGACGTCCGGGTCCTCCGACGGGACGCGGTCCCGGGACCAGGGGGCCGCCGCATGGGCAGCCTTTCCCGCTCCCTCCCCGCCCCGGCCGGTACGGAAGAGGATGGTGACCACCGAGGACTCCGGTCCCTTCTTGTCCACCGCGATGCCCAGGAAAGCCGGTTCCGGGACTCCCGGCCGCCCGGGGCCGATCAGGGTCCCGGGCCGGTCGTCGAAGGTGGACAGGACCCGGACCCGGACCCCCCGCTCCTCGGCGATCTTGGCCGAGCGGTCGTGGAGGACCCGGGCGCCGAAGGCCGCCAGCCGGTACATGGAGCGGTAATCCAGGTAGTCCAGGAAGGGGGCGTCCGGGACGATCCGGGGATCCGCCGCGGCCACCCCGGGGACGTCCGTGTAGATGTCCGCGTAGTCGGCGCCCAGGAAGGCGGCCAGGGCCACGGCGGTGGTGTCGCTGCCGCCCCGTCCCAGGGTGGCCAGCTGTCCCTCCGGATTGACGCCCTGGAAGCCCGTCACCACGGGAACCTTCCCCGCGTCCAGGACCGCCCGGATCCGGGCCGCGTCCGCCGCGACGGGCGTCGCGTCCCCGTAGGGGCCCTCCGCCCGGATGCCCGCGGTGAAGGCGGTCATGGGGACCGCCGGGGTGCCCCGGGAGGAGAGGAAGGCCGCCACCAGGCAGGCGGACACGACCTCGCCGCAGGAGGCCATCAGGTCCCGGACGGGGGCGTCCGCCCCGTCCCCGAAGGGCGCGAGGAGGTCCAGGAGGGTGTCCGTGGCGTAGGGGGCCCCTCGGCGTCCCATGGCGGAGACGACCAGGACGACCCGGTCTCCCCGGGCGCGGGCGGCCTCGGCCTTGGCGGCCAGGTGTTCCCGGGCCTTCTCGTCGGCCACGGAGGTTCCGCCGAATTTCTGCACGATCAGGGCCATGTCTTCCTCCGCATCGATATGACTTCGTCCACGTGCTCCGCGGGGAATTCCGCGGTCACGACGGCGGTCCGGTTGTTCCGGGCCGGGTTGATCACGGACACCACGGTGCCCGGGCAGACGGGATTCCCCAGGCGGTCGACCATCTCGACCTCCTCGCCCTTGGCCGGGCCGGGGAGGTATTCCCAGGGGAACCGGATCTTGGCGAGGTTCCCCTCCAGGCTCTTGATGACCACCGCCAGCCCCGGGCAGGCGGGGATGCACAGGCCGCAGGCCGTGCATTTGTCCCGGTCCAGGACGGGCAGGTTCGTGATGGGCTGGCCGACGGTCAGGGCGCCCTGGGGGCAGGAGGTCTCGCAGGGATTGCAGGGGATCTCCTCGATGCACTCCACGCAGACGCAGGGCCGGGCGGCCATCTCCTCCCGGGAGGGCACGACCCCCGCGGCCTTGAGCTCCGCCAGGGAGGGCGCGCCCAGGGTCTTCAGGGTCCGTTCGTCGAGATCCGGGGAGTCCGGGTTCACGGGCATTCCTTCTCCTTTTCCGCCAGGACCCTCTCCTTGGCGACGAAGCGCTTTTCGCCGAAGACTCCCTGCCGGAGGGCCCGGAGGCGGCGCCGGGTATCGGCGGTACGCCTCTCCATCTCCTCCCGGTCCAGGTAGCCCATGGAATGGGCGGCGTGGATTCCGGCCAGGCGGCCTTCCTCCATGGCGGTGCTGGCCTCCTCGACCCCCGCGATGTCCCCGACCACGTAGACCGCCGGGACGCTGGAGCGCATGAACTCGTCGTGCAGAGGCATGTGACCCCCGAGCTCCGGGACGAAGAAGGTCCGGCAGCCCGCCAGGGCGGCCAGTTCGATCGAGGGGGTGAGCCCCACGGCCAGGCAGATCGCATCCACCTCCAGGGTCCTCTCCGTACCGGGCACGGGCTTGAACTTCCCGTCCACCTCGGCCAGGACGGCCCGCTCCACCCCCTCGGACCCCTCGGCCCGGACGATCGTGGTCCGGACCAGCATCGGAACCCCGGCGCGCCGCACCTTGGCGGTGTGCACCCCGTAGCCTCCCAGGGCCGGCGCGGCCTCGATGACCGCGGCCACCTCGGCCCCGGCCTGGAGGAGCTGGTAGGCCACGATGACCCCCACGTTGCCGGAGCCGACGACCAGGACCCGCCTTCCGGGAAGGACCCGGTGGACGTTGATCAGGGTCTGGGCGCAGCCCGCGGTCATGACCCCCGGGAGGGTCCACCCCGGGAAGGGGACGGCGTTCTCCGTGGCTCCCGTGGCCAGGATGACCCGGGAGGCTTCCAGGGTGTAGGACCGCTTCCGGGCCTCGACGGCCCAGACGTTCAGGTTGGGGTCAAGGCCCACGACCTCCGTGTCCAGGCGGACGTCGATCCCCAGGTCCAGGGACTCCCGGAGCAGGTCTTTCCCGATCTCGAAGCCCCGGACCCCGGCCCGGTGCTCCTGGGATCCGAAGAACTTGTGGATCTGCTTGAACAGCTGGCCCCCGGGCTTGGAGTTCTCGTCCAGGAGGAGGACCGGGGCTCCCGCCCGTTTCAGCTCGATCGCGGCGCAGAGCCCCGCGGGGCCCGCGCCCACGACGACGGCGGGCCGGGTTTCACGCTCCATCCCGTTCCTCCTCCCGGGCCCAGCGTCCGACGCCCGCCTGGCGTTCCACCCGCATCCCGTCCCGGACCGCGGTAACGCAGGTGCGGACCCCGGGCACCCCGTCCACGGTCATGACGCAGTCCGTGCACCGGCCGATGCCGCAGAACATCCGGCGGGGCGAGCCCTTCTTGGTGTGCCGGAGAACCCCGACCCCCGCGGCGACCAGGGCCGAGAGGATGGGCTCCCCCTCCCGGGCCGAAAGGGGCCGGCCTTCGAACCAGATCCTCACCTCCCGGGCGGCCTCCAGGTCCCCCAGGACCGCGTGCCGGGTCACCCGGTTCACCGCGGACAGTTCCGGGGCATCCGTCACGGCAGGAGCCCCAGGTCCAGGAGGGCCTTCTTGAGGGCCTGGACCACCTCCAGGGACGCGTCCTTGAGGGGGGGGCGCAGGGAGCCCGCGTCGAAGCCGACGAGCTTCAGGGCCGCCTTCAGGGGCACGGGATTGGGTTGGAGGAAGAGGGCCTTGTTGAGGGGCAGGAGCTTCCCGTGGAGTTCCGCGGCCTTGACCACATAGCCGGCCGTGTAGGCCTCGATCATCTCCTTCATCTGCTTCCCGATGACGTGGCCCGACACGCTGACCACCCCGTAGGCCCCGACGGACAGGCTCGGGAGGGTCAGGGAGTCGTCGCCGGTGTAGGCCCGGAAGCCCGGAGCCGCGTCCCGGACGATCTGTGTCAGGGCGTCCAGGTCCCCGGAAGCCTCCTTCACGAACCGGATGTTCGGCACGTCCCGGGAGAGCTTGACCACCGTCTCGGGACGGACGCTGGCGGCGGTCCGGCCGGGGACGTTGTAGAGCATGGAGGGGATTTTCACGCACTCGGCGATCGTCTTGAAATGGTCGTACAGCATCCCCTGGTCGGGTTTGTTGTAGTAGGGCACCACCAATAGAAGACCGTCCGCCCCGGCCTCCTCGGCGTCCTTGGCGTTGCGGATGGAGGCCCGGGTATCGTTGGTGCCGACGTTCGCTATGACCGGGACCGGTACCGCCTTCTTGAGGGTCCGGATCAGCTCGATCCGTTCCTCCCGGGAGAGGGTGGGGGATTCTCCGGTGGTTCCCGCGGAGACGAAGGCGGTGGCCCCGTCCGCGACCAGCTTGCGGGCCAGCTCGGCGGTCTTGTCGTAGTCCACTTCCAGGTCCGGTCGGAAGGGTGTGGCCAAGGCCACGATCAGTCGTCCGTATTCCATCGTATCCTCCGCTCGTTCGATACTATATATAGTAACACCTTGTCCATACTCCCCGCGGGTGTTCCGCGGAGAGTTCCCCCGTCAGCCCCCGGACCCGTGCGTGGACGGGTCTCGGGACCCGTCCATGGAATCCAGGGACACCGGCCGGACCGGGGGCCGGAAGGAGGAGGATTCCACCTCCCCGGGCGCCAGGCCGAGCTCCTCCGCGAGGATCCTCTCCACCAGGCGCCGGCAGGTGCGCCCCTGGCAGATTCCCATCCCGGACCGGGTCCAGCGCTTGATCTCCTTCACGGAGCGGGCCCCGCCGCGGATCGCCGTGCGGATTTCGTCCTCCGTGACCTCCTCGCAGCGGCAGATGTAGTTCTCGTCGCGGTCCATTCGCAGCTCCTAGGTCCGGGATTCCGGGGGCCGCCGGTTCAGTCCCGGTAGGCGTCCCAGTATTTCGTCACGTCCTCGATGAGGGCGTCCATGTGGCGGATCATGCTTCTCTCCGCCTCGTCCGGGTCGTGGTCGCAGATGGCGTTGAGGATCGACCGGTGGGCCGGCCGGTAGGGGGCGTTCACCCGGCTGCGGACGAACTCGAAGAGCTCGGACTGCTGGCCCATGGTGGACAGGATCCCGTAGAGGGCCAGGAGGGCCGGGTTCCGGGAGGCGTTCGCGATGCCCCGGTGGAAGGCGATGTCGATCTCCGCGATGCTCTCCCCCCTGCGGGCCTTCACCTCCTGCTCCTCCAGGATCGAGGAGAGCTCCTTCTTCCCGGACTCGGTGATGTTCTCCGCGGCCAGGCGGGCGGTCTCCCGCTCGATGGCTTTGCGCGCCTGGAGAACCATGATGAAATCCTCCAGCACCTTGCTGTTGATCAGGTTTTCCAGGTCCTTGCGGTGGGAGTCCATGGAGTTGAAGGCCTTGGTCTTCCCGATGGCCGTCACCCCGGCCTTCGTGATGATGCGCCCGCGGTTTCCCTGGCCCTCCACGTATCCCCGCTGCTCCAGGCGGTACAGGATGCGCCCGATGGAGGCGGAGCTGACCCGGTAGCCCCGCCCCTCCAGGTGTTCCACGAGGCTCCAGGACCCCAGGGGCTCCGCCGAGTCGCGGATGCACTCCAGGACGATCAGTTCCCGTTCATCCAGAGGCTGCTTCATCCAGGTCTCCTTGCCCTTCCAGGAACCGTTCCGGCCGGAAGCTCTCCAGGGAGAACTCCGGCTTCCTTCCCTCCACGAGGTCGGCCGCCACCCGGCCGGTGATCGGGGACAGGGCGATTCCGTCCCCCTCGTGTCCCGCGGCCATGAAGAAGCCCGGGAATCCCGGCACCTCCCCGATCACGGGCATTCCGTCCGGCGTGGACGGCCGAAGTCCCGCGAAGGTCCGTATGAAATGCACGTCCTTCATGACCGGGAAGTAATGTATGACTTGTCGGGCCAGGAGGCCAAGGGCCTCGGGGTCCGTCGCCTTGTCGTAGCCCGCGTTCTCCCGGGTGCTTCCGATCAGGTAGTTCCCGCTGTGGGTCCCCGTGAAGGCGAAGCCCAGGCCGTACCCCGCGGCGGTCCGGGCCTCTTCCGGACCGCTCATCCAGGACGCCGCCCCGGGGGCCGAGGTCCCGGCGGGGCGGAGCTTGGATACGATGTACTGGGCGCTCCAGACGTTGGTCTCCCCCAGGGGGGGAAGCTGCTCGGTCACCAGGACCTGGCCCTTCCGGGGGGCGATGGGGAACCGGAGCCCCAGAAGGCCGCTGATCTCGTTGGCCCAGGCCCCCGTTGCGTTCACGACGGTCCCGGTCTCCAGGGTCTCTCCCGTGGAGAGCTTGATCTCCCAGCGTCCGTTTCGAGGTGTCAGGGATTCCGGCCGGCTCCGGCGGAGAAAGGTGAGCCCCTTGGCGGAGGCCCCCAGGAAGAAGCCCTTCATGAGGAGCATGGGGTTCACCTGGGAGTCCCGGGCGCTGTAGGTGGAGGCGATGACCCGGTCCGTCACGTGGGGCTGGAGCTCCCGGAGGCGCCGGGCGTCCACGATCTCCACCGCGAGGCCGTACTTGTTCTGGCGGGCGACAAAGTCCTCCATGACCGCCAGTTCCTCGGGGGTCTCGATCAGGATGGTCCCTCCCCGGGTGTCGAACTCGATGTCGCAGGGGAGTTCCCCTTGCAGATCCCGGAAGAGCTCCAGGCTCCGGAAAGCCATCTCCAGGAGGATGCCGGGTTTCTTGGACTGCAGGAGGATCATGTCGTCGCAGGATCCCGAAGCCCCGGCCCCCATGACCACCTTGTCCACCAGGACCACGCTCCGGCCGCGCCTGCAGAGTTCGTAGGCCGTGGACATGCCGTTTACGCCGGCGCCCAATACCGCCGTGTCCGCTCGGATCGTCATCCCGGGCATCCTCGATCCGCGGCCCTCAGGCCGCGAAGCCCCGGGCCCGCAGGGCGCGGCGGTTCCCGATCACGAAGACGGCGATGCCCGCCAGGGAGACTCCGATCAGGGCCAGCTGGGGACCCGTGGTCGCCAGCAGCTTGGCGTTCGCGGCCAGGAGGACCCCCGCCAGGCTTCCGGCCCCCGCGAGGAGCCGGCCCGGGATTCCCAGGGGCTTGAAGAGGTATCCCGTGATGGCCGCGCCGGACAGGGTCGTCGTCGCCAGCAAGGCCAGGAACACGGCCAGGATCTCCAGGGCCGGTCCCCGGAGGAGGAGGGCCTGGTTGTACACGAAGACGAAGGGGATGATGTAGCCCATGATGGCCAGGAGGGAGGCCTCGAAGCCTGTGGACAGGGGCTTGGTCCCCGCGATGGCGGCTCCGCAGTAGGCGGCGATGCACACGGGAGGGGTCACCTCCGCCAGGATGGCGAAGTAGAAGACGAAGAGGTGGGCCGGGAGCATCTCGATCCCGAGGCCCAGCATGGCCGGACCCCCGATGGTCACCGCGATGATGTACGCGGGTGTGCAGGGCAGGCCCATGCCCAGGATGATGGAAGTGATCATCACCAGGATGAGGGCGGGCAGGAGGATGCCGTGGGAGAAGCTCGTGATCACCGTGGCGATCCCCAGGGCCAGGCCCGTGTAGGTCACGATGCTGATGACCATCCCGGCGCCGGCGCAGGACACGGCCAGCATGATCAGGTTGAACCCCGAGAGGCTGAAGGCCTCGAACAGGCGTTTGGGGGTCATGGTGGTTTCCTTGCGCAGGAAGCCCAGCAGGAAGGAGGCCCCGATGGCGTAGGTGCAGGCCCCGAAGGGGGAGTACCCGATGACCAGGAGGGCGATCAGGACGACCAGGGGGATGAGGAGGTAGGAGTCCCGGAGGACCTGCTTCCAGGAGATCATCTCGCTGGGGTCCATTGCCTTGAGGTTGTCCTTCAGGGCGATGAGGTGGACCCGGATCCCGATGCTGAAGTAGTACAGGATGGCCCCCAAGGCGGCGGCCAGGGCGATGGTCGCGTAGGGGATGTTCGTGATCTCGGACATGACGAAGGCGCCGGCTCCCATGATGGGGGGCATGATGAGCCCGCCCGTGGACGCCGCGGCCTCCACGGCCCCGGCGAACTGGGGCCGGTAGCCCAGGCGCTTCATGAGGGGGATCGTGAAGGTCCCGGTCGCGTAGACGTTGGCGGCCGCAACCCCCGAGATGGAGCCGAAGAGCCCCGAGCTCACGACGGCGATCTTGGCCGGTCCTCCGGGGCCGCTCCCGGCCACCTTGCAGGCGAAGTTCGTGAAGAACTCCCCGGTTTTCGTGTACTGCATGAAGGAGCCGAAGATCACGAAGATCGCGACGAACGTCGCCGTCACCCCCGTGATGGCCCCGTAGATTCCGGAATCGGTGATCAGGTAGTTCATCTCCACGATGCGGGCCAGGGAGACGCGCCGGGAGTAGAAGATCCCCGGCAGGTACGGGGCGATCAGGATGTAGGCGAAGAAAACGAGGACCAGGACGGCCATCGCGGGCACCACCACCCGACGGATGGCCTCGACGAGCAGGACGATGTTCACGACGCCCAGCCAGAACTCCAGGGGAGTGATGGGTTCGACCATGGGCATGCGCATGTTCAGGGGTTCGTTCATGACGATCACGTACAGGGACGGGAGGATCGCCAGGAATGCCAGGATCCAGTCCGGCAGGGTGGGACGGTCCGTGGGGGATTTCTTGGTCGCGGGATAGAGGATGAAGGCCAGGGGCAGCAGGAAGAGGATGTGGATCCCCCGCTGGATCCGCGGCTGCATGATGCCGAAGACGGCCGTGTAGAGGTGGAAGGCGGCGATCACGGCCGCCCAGACCGATACGAGTACCTTCAGGGAACCTTTAAGCTCTCTCATGGGGATTCCTTATCTCGTAGTGATTCCTGTCAAGGGTCTGCGCGGCTCGGGATTCGGACGGGGACCGGGGGCGTCCGGGGCGCCCGCGGCGATGCCGCGGACGTCCCGGACGGTTCCGGCGGTCCGGAGGGATTCCGGTCGGCTTACTTCAGGACTCCCGCGTCCTTGTAGTACGCGGCGGCCCCGGGGTGGAGGGGAACCTGCACCGAGGACCAGGTGGTCTTGGGATCGAAGACCCTGTAGCCGGCGCCCAGGCTCACGAGGAAGTCCTTGTTCTCGTTCAGGACCTTCGTGATGACGTAGACCGCGGCGGCGGGCATCTTCGGGCTGACCAGGATCTCGGTGGAGTGGCAGAGGGTCTGGATGTCGTTGGGCATGCCGGTGTAGGTGCCGCCGGGAACCCGCGCGAGCCCGCTGGCCCGGGCCACGGTGCCGTAGGTCTTGGCGCAGTGGTCGATGATCTCGTTGGAGAGGGCCATGAGGGTGGAGGGCCGGCCCATGGACATCTCGGTCATGATGGCGCCCGGGAGGCCCAGGGTGGCGAAGGCGTAGTCCACGTGGCGGTCCTTGTAGAGGCTGGGCATGTCCCCGTAGATGGCCTGGATGACGGTTCCGCCGTTCTGCTTGATGGTGTCGTAGGAGATGCCGTAGTAGGCCAGGACGAAGGAGGTCATGACGTAGTCGGAGGTTCCCGTCATCGGGGCCGCGATCTTGATCTTCTCGCCCTTCTTGACCTTGTCCACGAACTGGTCCAGGGTGGTGACCCCCGTGTCCTTGGCGGCCAGGAAGTGGTAGTAGTCCACCGCCATGGTCCCGGAGATGGAGGCCAGGTTCTTGTAGGCCTGGTTGTAGATGGGGGCGGTGCCGTTGAAGGCGGCCTTGTCCACGTACCCCACGCCCCAGGCGATGTCCACGTCCCCGTTGTTGAGGGCGATCGGGTTGGCAACGCCGCCGCCGGGGATCACCTTGATCGTGATCTTGGGCTCCTTCTCGTTCACGAGCCGGGCGAAGCCGCCGGCGACGGTATACCAGCCGCCCCCCATGCTCCCGGCCACCCAGGTGTAGGTCCCGGGCTGGAGTTCCGTCGAGCCCGCCGGGGCCGAGGCGTCCTTGGTGCCGTTGGCGAAGGCTCCAAGGCTCATTACCAGGAATAATAGCACCGCGATCGCTTTGCCGAATTTGCCCATACGTGCCTCCTGCTTGGTTTATTCCACTACTCTTCAGCGGATGAGTAATGGTAGGACGGTCCTCCGAAGTTGTCAACCCGAAAAGTCCACATGTTTATGCGATTCTATATGCAGAAACGTTTTGATTCAAGTCGGCCTCGAAAACCCGCCGGGGGCGTGGAAACCGGTCCGCAAGCCTTGACGGTATGCCCGCCGGGATCGGAGACTAGGGGCATGGACGACTCGCCCTCCATCGAGTACGCGCTCCTGGGACTCCTGCTGGAGGGGCCCCTGCACGGATACGAACTGTACCGCCGATATTCCGGCCGGACCGGGCTGTCCGTGGTGTGGAAGGTGAAGCGTAGCCGGTTCTACGCCATTCTGGCCCGGCTCGGGCGGGCGGGCCTCGTGGAGATGGAGGTGCGCGAGCAGGCGGACCGCCCTCCCCGGAAGGAGTTCCGCCTGAGCCCCGCGGGGCGGGGAGTCCTCCGGACCTGGATGACGGCACCCGTGGCCGACAGCCGGGCCTTCCGGGTGGAGTTCCCCGCGAAGCTGTACTTCTGCGCCCGGTCGGATCCCGCGGCCGCCCGCGCCTTGGTGTCGGGGCAACGGGCGGCCTGCGAGTCCTGGCTCCGCCTGCGCCGCGTCGACGGCGGGGACCGGGGCTTCGAGGCCCTGGTCCGGCGGTTCCGGGAGGGCCAGCTCCGGGCCATGTTGGCCTGGCTGGCCGATTGCGACGCCTATGTCGACGGCCGGGGGGACGCCGGAAGCGACGGGCCGCTTCCGGAAAACCCGCGTTGAATTCCCCGGAATCCATGATACGATTAAGTAGGAGACCCTTCCTGCCGATAAGGAAGAGCCGAATTCCGCCCGGGGCGGGTACCGGCGGCTCCGGGGAGTCTCTAGAATCCGAAAAACCAGGAAGCGAATGAACATGTCGGATCCGGATCCCTCCGCGACCGGCGGAGACGAGACGATTCCCCTCCTCGACCTCCCGCAGGATGATTCCCTATTCTCCGAGGCCCTCCAGAGCCTGCTTCGCACCTGCCGCGGATCCGGCGGGGATCTCGACTCGGACTTTCAGATCCTCTTCGACGGCTCTCCGGACATGCTCCTGGCCCTGGAGCCCGACGGGACCGTCGGGGACGCGAATCCTTCCTTCCTGGCCGCCAGCGGGTTCGACCTCCCGCATCTGCGGGGACGGAGCGCCCTGGAGATCCTGGAATCGGGCTACCGGGACGGGTTCCGGGAAAAGTTGGAAGCCCTCGGCCGGAACCGGGAGGGAGGCGGAGATTCCCTCCCCCGGGAGATCTTCACCTTCCGGGGCCTGAGGGCGGACGGGTCCTCGGCCTCCATGGAGTGCCTCCTGGTACCGGTCCGGATCGAGGACCGGGACTCGGTGCTGGCCGCGATTCGCAACCTGACCCTGGAGAAACGCCTCCTGGAGGAGCTCCGGGAGAGCGAGGAACAGTACGCGGCCCTCTCGGAGACCATCTCGGAGGCGATTTTCCGGATCGACGAAAACCTGGCCATCCTCTTCGCCAACTCCGGGGCCTTGTCGACCTTCGGATATACCCGGGAGGAGCTGGTGGGCCAGAGCTTCCGGATTCTCTTCCCGGAGGAAGTGTTCCGGACCTACGAGGACGTATTCCGCAAGTATTTCTACGTGGACGACAAGGACCGCCCGGCCATGGGCCTGCGCCGCACCCTGGAGGTCCTGGGGACCACCAAGAACCGGGGTGTGGCTCCCATGGAGATGTCCTTCGGGAATTCCAAGGTCTTCAAGGAGAGGACCCTGACCTGCATCGTCCGGGACATCTCCCACCGGAAGAATCTGGAGCGCAAGCTCCGCCACCTGGCCTACCACGACCGTCTCACGGGCCTGGCCAACCGGGAGCTTTTTCACGAGGACCTGCAGGCCGCCCTGGCGGGCTTGGAAAAGGACAAGAACCGGAAGCACGCGGTGCTTTTCATGGACTTGGACGGGTTCAAGCAGATCAACGACACCCTGGGACACGACCGGGGGGACCGGCTCCTGGTGGAAGCCGCCCGGCGCATCCGGGAGAGCCTCCGGGACGCGGACACGGCCTACCGGCTGGGGGGGGACGAGTTCACGGCCCTCCTGTCGGGAATCCGCCGGGTCCAGGACGCCCTGGTGGTGGCGGAGAGGATCCAGGCCTCGATCCGCCAGCCCTTCTTCCTGGAGGGCGCCGAGGACGCCCCGGTCAGCGTGGGGGTCAGCATCGGCATCTCCGTGGTTCCCGACGACGGGAATACCGTCCAGGAAGTCACCAAGTGCGCGGACATCGCCATGTATCGGTCCAAGGACAGCGGCAAGGGGACCTGCACGGTCTACGATCCGGCCATGGACGCCCGGGTCGCGGAGCGCTGGCGCATGGCCCAGGAGATCCGGACCGCCCTGGTGCGCGGGGAATTCCGGCTCTACTACCAACCCATCGTGGACCAGAACGGCATGATCCGGGGGCTGGAAGCCCTGCTCCGGTGGCCCCGGGAGGACGGAAAGAGCATCCCCCCCTCGGTCTTCGTGCCCGTGGCCGAGGAATCCGGCACCATCTTCCTTCTGGGCAAGTGGGTCCTGCACCGGGCCCTGGCGGACCTGAAGGTGCTCCAGGACCGGAACGTCCGGGACGTCTACGTGGCGGTGAACCTCTCGGGCCGGCAGTTCGAGCAGCCCGGCTTCGCGGAATCCCTGGTGGAGGTGGTGCGGGCCTCCGGGGTCGACCCCGGACGGCTCCGCCTGGAGCTCACGGAGACGACCCTGATGCGCAACCCGGCCGCCGCGGCCCAGCGCATCCAGGGCATCAAGGCCGCCCTGCCGGGTCTGCGCTTCATGATCGACGATTTCGGGACCGGCTACTCCTCCCTGGCCTACCTGTCGAACCTGCCCGTGGACAGCCTGAAGATCGACCTGTCCTTCGTGGCCAACCTCTCCCGCACCCAGAACGAGAAGGTCGTGAAGGCCATCATCAACCTGGGACACAGCCTGGAGATGGGCATCGTGGCGGAGGGCATCGAGACCCGGGACCAGCGGTCCTACTTCGTGGAGCGGTCCTGCCAGGGCATGCAGGGCTTCTACTTCATGAAGGCCGCGCCCCTGCCCCACGTCCTCAAGCGGCTGGAGCGCCAAACCCGGGGAATTCCGCCCTTCGGGGAGGATCCGGGTCGAGGCGGTCCGGCCGGGAAGTAGGGGCGCCGGGGACGAGAAAAGCTCCGGCAGGACGGATCCGACCGGTTCCTTCCTGCCGGCCTGGACAATCCCTCCGCGGGATGCTTGAATACGGATATCCGAACTCGATTTCCACAAAGCTTCGAACCACGGGAACATCATGACGGCAGAAGAGTCCGCATACCGAAAAATCGTGCACCTCATCCTGGCGGGCCACTACAAGCCCGGGGACTTCCTATTGGAGGTGGAACTCGCGAAGAGCCTGGGCATGAGCCGGACCCCGGTGGGCCGGGCCATCGGCCGCCTGGTCGCCGAAGGCTTCCTGAGCCGGATGCCGAAAAAAGGGTGTTTCATTCCCCAGCCCACCCCGGAGGACGCGGAGCAGGTGTTCCGGGCGCGGATGGCGGTGGAAGGGCGGGCCGCCGCCCTGGCCGCGGAACGCGCGTCGGACGGGGAGATCGACGCGATCGAGGAAATCCTCCGGCCCGAGATCAACGCCCTGGAGAAGCTCGACAAGGATTTGACCGCCCAGATCAACCGGGCCTTCCATTCCGGGATAGCCCGGGCGTCCCACAACATCTACCTGGAGACCTGGTGCTCCAGCATATTCTGGCGGTCCAACCTGTACATCTTCTACTTCGACAGCTTCTACAAGCTGGACAAGCACGAGGACATGCCTCCCCAGAAGACCCCCGTACAGCACAAGGCCATCCTGGATGCCGTCCGGGCGAGGTCCCCCGAACTCGCGGAGCAATGCATGCGGGACCACATCGAGCACACGTTCAAGAAGCTTCTTTTCGGGTATTGATTTTTCGCTTGACAGATCCCGGATCTGACGTAGAATGCCTTTTATACATACTTTGATGTATACATTGAAGTATGTATAAATCCCCTAAGGAGGACGAGAACTATGGGAGACATCGCGGCGAAAGGGATCATTTCTCTGTTGCCGGTCGTGCTGACCCTGGTCCTGGCATTCTGGACGAAGGATGCCATCATCTCGCTCATCATCGGCTGCATCACGGGCGTGATGATCGCGGGCTTCGACCCGGCGACGGGCCTGTCGAAACTCTTCCAGCACGCGCTCGGGAACGCGGACTTCATCTGGGTCGTGATGATCGAGATCGCGATCGGGATCATGATAGCGTTCTATTTCAAGGCCGGGGTGATATCCGCCTTCGCGGAAGTAGCTTCCAAGCGGATCAAGACGCGGCGTCAGGCTTCGGGAATCGGCTGGGTGATGGGCGTCCTCATCTTCTTCAGCGATTACTTCTCCCCCCTCTTCAGCGGCCCCATCGCCCGCCCCCTCACGGACAAGCACAAGGTTTCCCGGGAAATGCTGGCCTACGAACTGGACTCCGGGAGCGCCCCGGTGTGCACGATCATCCCCCTGTCCGCCTGGGCGGTGTACATCGCCGGACTGCTCAAGGGATACGGACCGATCCAGACCGCCGAGCAGGGGATGAACACCTTCGTCCGGTCCATACCCTACAATTTCTACGGAATCCTCGCCGTCGTCCTCGCCGGGCTCATCGCCTACCAGATCATCCCGAATTTCGGGCCCATGAAGAAGGCCGAGGAGCGCGCGCTGAAGGAAGGCAAGGTCATCCGGGACGGCGGGACCCCCCTGTCCGGGATCGAGATGGACCAGATCACCGCGGCGGAGGGCAAGACGCCGAACCTGGTCGTCTACCTCCTCATCCCGGTCCTGATCGTCATCGGGATCGCCCTGGGCACCTTCATCGTCCTGAAGAGCACCAAGACCCTGGAGGCCTTCTTCGCGGCCGTCATGTACCAGGCCGTCGCGCTCGCGATCGGCGGGTATTTCAAGAGCGTCAAGGACTTCATGGACACGGCCACCCGGGGGATCAAGGCCGTCATGCCGGCCATCATGATCCTGGCCCTGGCCTACTGCATCAACGACATCTCCAAGGCCCTGGGCGCCCAGAAGTTCATCTTCGAGATGGCCAAGACCTGGATGACCCCCGCCATGCTCCCCCTGGCTACCTTCCTGGCGGGCGCCCTGATCTCCTTCTTCACCGGCACGTCCTGGGGGACCTACGCGATCCTGACCCCCTTCGTGATGCCCCTGGCCATGCAGCTGTCGGGGAACACGGTTTCCCCGCTGGTCCTGGCCAGCATCGGCGCGATCGTCGGCGGAGGCTGCTTCGGCGACCACTGCTCCCCGGTTTCCGACACGACCTGCCTGTCCTCCTTCGGCGCGGGATCGGACCACATGGACCATGTCAGCACGCAGTTGCCCTACGCCTTGACCGCCGCGGCGATCTCCATCGTCATCTTCGGGATCCTCGGGATCGTGGCCGTCTGATCCGGGCCGGGCGGGTCGGGGGTGTCCCCGGCCCGAGCCCGGACTTGAGACTCTTCCGGGGAGCCGGCGGACGAATCCGCCCGGTTTCCCGGTTCGAGCATGCCCGACGGGAGGAAGGTTCATGGTCATCGGCATACCCAAGGAAATCAAGAACAACGAATATCGCTGCGCCGCGACGCCGGGAACCGTCTCGGAACTGGTCCGATGCGGGCACCGGATCCTGGTCGAGCGGGGGGCGGGTTCCGGCAGTTCCATCCCCGACGGGGACTTCGAACGAGCCGGGGCGGTGCTCTCCGACCGGGATACGGTTTTTCGGGAGTGTGAGCTCCTGTACAAGGTCAAGGAGATCCTTCCGCCCGAATATCCGGATCTCCGGAAGGATATGACCGTCTTCACGTATCTCCATTCCAACGCCCACCGGGAGATGACGGACGCCCTATTGGAGTCCGGATGCACGGGCATCGCCTACGAGGACATCACGGACGACAGCGGGGCCTTCCCCTTGCTCCGGCCCATGAGCGAGCTGGCCGGCAAGGGCGGATTCCTGATGGCCTGCCAATACATGCAGAGCATTCACGGGGGTGCCGGCTTGATGCTGACCCGGGTCAGCGGGATCCGGACCCCCGAGATCGCCGTCATCGGCGCGGGGAACGCGGGCTTCGGCGCCGCGGAACTCGCCGCGGCCCTGGGAAACCGGGTGACGATCCTGGACGTCTCGGTCGAGCGCTTGGAGGCCGTCAAGTACCGCCTTCCCGGGAACGTGGAGCTACTCTACTCGAACCGTCAGAACCTGCTCCGCTGTCTCGAGCGGTCCGACGTCCTGGTCAACTGCATTCTGTGGCCCAAGGCGAGGAAGGATCACCTGGTGACCCGGGAGATGCTCCGGCTCATGAAACCCTCCGCCCTCATCGTGGACGTGGCTTGCGACGAAGCCGGGGCCATCGAGACTTGCCGATCCACTTCCCACGACGTCCCGACGTACCGAGAGGAGGGCATCCTCCATTATTGCGTGGACAACATCCCCTCCGCCTTCGCGTGCACCGCCACCGAAGCCCTCGCGTCCGCCACGCTGCCGTATGCCCTCCAGTTGGCGAACAAGGGACCGGTGCGGGCCCTTCGGGAGAATCCGCACCTGCGTCGAGGGCTCACGTGCTTCGACGGAATATTGACCTTGGAGGAGACCGGGCTCAAGCAGTCGCGGCCGTACAAGAAACCGGAGGATATCCCGGAATTCGCGGCATCCCAGGGAGGTTCCCTATGAGCGGGAAGAAAGTGGTCCAACTCGGCTACGGCATGCAGGGCAAGGCCTGCCTCGCAGATCTGCTGTCGGCGCCCGACGTAACCGAGATCGTGGTAGCCGACAGTCATCCCGGAATCTCCGAGACCATCCGTGCCTTGGGGGATTCCCGGCTCAAGGGCGTCCGGGTGGACGCGACCCGGCGCGAGGAACTCGCCGCCGTCATGCGGGGCGCGGACGTCGTGGTGGAGCTCCTTCCGGGATTGTTCGCCCTGTCCGTCGCCCGATTGGCCGCGGACCTGGGCGTGAACCTCGTCTCCACCATGTATCTCGCGAATCCCGGCGAGCAGGATCCGGATCGCCGGGCGGCCCAGCGCCGGGAATTGGAAACCATCGACGCGGAGATGAAGGCCAAGGGACGGACGATCCTGGAGGAGTTCGGCATGGACCCCGGCATCGACCTGGTGCTCGGGCGGAAGGTGCTGAGCGACCTGGACGAGGTCCACGCCTTCCATTCCTACGGAGCCGGATTCCCGGCCCCCGACTCGGCGGACAATCCGATCCGCTACAAGTTCACCTGGTCCATCATCGGGGTCATGCGGTCCTACCTGCGTCCCGCAAAGGTCATACGGGAGGGGCGGGACCTCACCGTCCCGGCGGACGAGATGTTCGCCCCCCGGAACACGCACATCCTGGACCTTCCCGAGCTGGGGGGTCCCCTGGAGTGCTTCCCGAACGGGGACAGCGGCCATTACGCGGACCTCTTCGGGATACGGTCGACGGTGCGGAGCATGGGCCGGTACATTTGCCGTTGGCCGGGGCACGCCGCGTTCTGGAGCGTCCTGGCCAAGTGCGGGTTCCTCTCGGACGATCCCATCCCGGTGGGGGACCTCCAGGTGGCCCCCACGGCCTTCTGCGCCGCCCTCTTGGGATCCCAGGAGCAGTTCCACTACCGGGATGGCGAGCGGGACATCGCCCTGATCCGGACCGACGCACGGGGCCTGAAGGGCGGACGGCCGACCCGGGTGGTCTACCAGATCGTCGACAAGCGCGACCTTACGACCGGGTTCACGGCCATGCAGAGGACCGTGGGCTTTCCCGCGTCGATCGGCGCCCGGATGATCCTGGACGGAAGGCTCCCGCGGACGGGCATCGTGAGCCCGGGAGAGGTCGATTTTCAGGTCTTCATGGAAGAGCTCGGCAAGAGAGGCATAACCCTGTCCCGGAGCGAATCCGCCTGGGACGGGAATCTTGAACCATAGTCGAAGTACCGACAAGCGAGGAAGACATGAGCACCGAACAAGAATCGCCGAGGATCGGCATACTCTGCTGGGAGGCCGGAAGCGCCCCGAGGGGGCTGGTCCAGCTGGAAGCCCTGGTCGGGAACAGCACGAATCCGGCCTCCTACGCGTATCCGGTGCGGTTCTACCACGTAAACGGGGCCAACATCCATACGATCCTGGAGAATCCCGACCGGAACGTCCTGGCCTCGATGATCGAGGCGGCCCGGGAGATGGCCGCGGACGGAGCGCGGGCGATAACGACGAGCTGCGGTTTCAACGCCATTTTCCAGAAGGAGCTCGCGGATGCCCTGGACGTTCCGGTCTACTCGTCCAGCCTTCTCCAGGTACCGCTGGTCCAGAAGGCCGTCGGGGCGAAGGGCGAGGTGTGCGTCCTGACCGCCAAGAAGGCGGCCCTCCGGCCGGAACACCTCGCGGCGGCGGGCATCCAGAGGACCGAGGGACTGCATATCCGCGGCCTGGAGACCTGCGCCCAGTGGGGCAGGATCTTCAGCGCCCCGGAGGAGGATCTCGACGTGGAGGCCGTCCGAGCGGAGGTGGTGGGGATCGCCCTGAACGCCCTGGAGGAGACTCCCGGCATCCGCGCCTTCGTCCTCGAATGCACGGACCTTCCGCCCTTCGCCGCGGAGATCCGAAGGCGGACCGGGCTTCCGGTCTTCGACTTCATCACCCTGGTGAACTACATACACTCGACGATCTAGCCGGGTTCCGGCGGTTCGAAGGCTCCGGGCCATCTCCGCAGGCCGCGGCGTTCCCGGGGAGCCGCCTTGCGGATTTCCGCGGTACCGAACGTGCCATACCGGCGGGGCTCGGTATATTCTATCCGTATGAAGAAGCGGCTTCCCGCGGCCGTAGCCCTCGGAATCCTGGAAGCGGCGGCGATCCTCCTCCTCTCCGCCTGCCTGCCCCGGCGGTCCGGGCTGGACCGGGACATTCCCGTCTACCTCCAGCCGGACATGCCGCCGGGTTTCGAGGCCGCGATCCGGGACTGCATGGCCATCTGGAACCGGGAGTTCGGGACGGGTCTCCGCTTTGCGGGGCATTCCGAGGGGGGGACGGCCCGGGACGGGAGGAACACGATCTCCCTGGGAGTTGCCGCGCCGCCGTTTTCGGGCCGGCGCCGGGGGGAGGGGCGCCTGGAGGCCGACCGCCTCGGGTTCGCCCTGAACTGGCGCCGGGGCGCGCGGATCGAGGAGACCGACATCCTGATCAACGTTTCCTGGCGCCTGGCTACCCGTTCCGCCCTGGGGCCCGGGGACTACTGCCTGGAGACCTTGATCCTCCATGAACTGGGGCATCTCTTCGGCCTGCCCCACGATTACCGGGAGGAGTCCCTGATGTACCCCCGGATGGAGCCCGGGCGGGTCCGGCTGGAGATCGACGACCGCATGCGCGCGGAATTCTCCCGGCGGTACTATTGACGGGAGGATCCCGCCGCCAGGGCCTCGAACTCCCGCCGAAGGTCCGACAGGACGCGGCGGGCGGCGGCTCGGCCCGTCTCCCCCTCCCGCCGGCCCGCGTCGACCGGGTTCCCCACGGTCAGGATCACGTCCTTCCGGAAGGCCCGGCTGCGGGTGGAGATGTCCCCCCCCTCCAGGCGGTTGGCCAGGTCCCAGAGGTTCTGGGCGATCTCCACCAGCCGGTCCGGGGGAGTCTCCGAGCCCTCCGGCCCCGCGTAGGCGGGATCCAGGTATTCCCCCAGGTCCACGAGCTGCTGGTGGCGGTCCAGGAAGAAGGCCTCCGCGGCGGTCCGGCGGGCCAGGCCCCGCTCCAGGGGGCAGAGGCCTTCCCACCGGGCCCCCGGGTGGAAGACCCGCTCCATGGCCGCCGACCGGGCGGCCAGGGTCCGGGCCTTGAATCCCGCCGCGCCTCCCGGGTCGGAGCCGGGGGATGAACGGCCGTAGAACGCCTCCAGCCGGGAAAGGGATCCTTCCAGGATCCGTTCCAGGCGTTCCCGGATCCCGGTTCCCTCCGGGGCCGGGGCCTGGCCGTAGGTCCGGGCGTAGTGTTCCTCCGCCAGGCTCACCAGGCGCTCCCAGATCCGGTCCAGGCGCGCCCGGATCCCGGTCCCCGGGCCCTCGGGAAGTCCGCACCTCCGCTCCAGGCGGGACAGGAAGGAGGGCAATCGCGCCCGGGCGCGGGGGGTATACCGATAGTCCACGGCCAGGGGGACGATCCGGACGGGCAGGGGCCGTCCTTCCCCGGCCCGGCGATCGGACGCCCAAAGGGCCAGCCGGGCGACCCCCTCGTCCAGGGCCTGTACCGTGCCGGCATGGTAGGTGACCTGGCCTTCCGGGGCCAGGGCGACGGGACGGGGATCCTCCGCGATCGAGGCGACCAGGGAATCCAGGGTTTCCCGGTCCAGGACCCCGTGGCGGACCGGGACGGTGCCGGCGTTCCGAAGGGCCCAGCGGACCAGGGGGCCTCCCCAGAGGGGGATCTCCGCCCCCGCGAGGAAGCGGCCCCCGAAGTCCCGCCGGCGCCGTCCCAGGTCCCGGGGCAGGCGGACGTGCAGGAACCAGAAGGCCAGGTGGGGATCCGCGTCGCCGGGGTGCCGGAAGGCCACCAGGAACCGGCTCTCTCCGCGGCGGGACTCGTCGTACAGTCGCCCGAGGATGTCCGCACCCGTCACCCGGACGGATCGGATCTTCAGGGCGAACCGCAGGTAGGCGGGCGCCAGGAAGGCCGCGAGGCCGAGGAACCCGGGCCGGGGCGGCCCGGCGGCGGATTCTGCGAGGGGGCCGGGAGTCCAGGGGCGAAGCTTCATTTCCGTGGCGTCCTTTCCGGTTCCAGTGTATCATGCGGTTCATGAACGGCAAACTCGGCATCCGCGCCAAACTCTCCTACGGCTTGGGGGACTTCGGGTACAGCATCATGGGCCAGACGGTGACCATGTTCCTGATCTTCTTCCTTACCGACGCCTTCGGCATCCCGCCCGCCGCGGCGGGAACCGTGATGCTGATCTCCAAGATCTGGGACGCCGTCTCGGATCCCATGATGGGTTCCATCGTGGACCGGACCCGGACCCGCTGGGGCTCCAAGCGGCCCTGGATCCTCTTCGGGGCCCTGCCCTTCGGGCTCACCTTCTTCCTGCTGTTCCTGGGACCGGACCTCTCCGCCCCCGCCCGGGTGGCCTACGCGGGGATCACCTTCATCCTCTACTGCACGGCCCAGACGGTGGTGAACATCCCCTACAGCGCCCTCACGGTGTCGATGACCGAGGACACGGACGAGCGGTCCTCCGTGACGGCCTGGAGGATGTCCCTGGCCCTGGCGGGCACCCTGATCGCGGGGGCCGCGGCCCCCCTGGTCGTCCAGGCCATGGGAGGGGGCATCCCCGGGTACCGTCGGTACGCCCTGATCGCCGGGGCCGTCGGGGCTGCCCTGTACGTCGTCACCTTCCTGGGGGTGGAGGAAAGGAACTTCGGAAGCGAGGAAAAGGTCGAGTTCCTGGCCAACCTGAGGAGCGTCTTCGTCAACAAGCCCTTCCTGATCCTGGCGGGATCCACCCTGGCCACCATGACGGCCCTGAACATCCTGGCCGCCACGGTCCCGTACTACTTCACCTACAACCTCCGCGCGCCGGGCCTCACCGCCGCGGGCCTGGGAATCCTCCTGGGCAGCGCCATTCTCTTCATGCCCTTGCTGGGCGCGGCGGCCCGGAGGCTGGGCAAGGCCCGGGCCTACATGCTGGCCCTGGCGGAAACCGCGGTCGTCATCGTCCTGCTCCGGTACCTGGGGGAGCGGAGCCCGATCCTGGCCCTGGGGCTCTTCGCCCTGGCGGGATACGGGGTGGGCTCCATGTACCTCTATCCCTGGTCCCTCATCGCGGACACCATCGAGTACTCCCAGTGGAGGACCGGGATCCGCCCCGAGGGGGCCCTGTACGGGTACTTCACCTTCGTCTTCAAGGTCGGTACGGCCCTGTCGAGCTTCATCATCGGCGTCGTCCTCTCGGCCTTCCGGTACGTACCCAACGTGGAACAGTCCGCCTCGGGCTTGGAGGGCATCCGCCTTCTCCTCTCCTTTATTCCCGCCGTGCTCTTCCTGGCCGGTATCGCCCTGCTTTCCCGGTATCCCATCGACGGCCCGACCCACGCCCGGTACGTGGACGAGATCTCCCGGGGCGTGCATCCCGGGGCCGCCTCCGCCCCGGCCGGGGCTCCGGCGGGAACCGGAGACTAGGGGCCGCTTCCGGATGCGGGCCAACCTGCACCTGCATTCCCGGCGCTCCGACGGGACCCTGTCTCCCGCGGCCGTCGCGGACGCCGCGGCCGCCGTCGGCCTCGCGGCCGCGGCCTTGACGGACCATGATACCCTGGGGGGCGTTCCGGAATTCCTGGACCGCGCGGGAAGCCACGGCCTCGCGGCCTGGCCGGCGGCGGAGATCGACGTCTCCGACCCGGAGACGGGGTACCGGAGCGAGATCCTGGCCTATTTTCCGGAGGGGCGCTGCGACGGCACCCGGGCCCTCCTGGCGGAAGTGTCGGAGCGGCGCCGGGAACGGGCACGCCTCTGGATGTCCCGAGCCCCGGCGGTGTTCTTCCGGGAGGATCTCGACTACGAGGACCTGATCCGATTCAAGATCGGTCCCCTGGAGGGGTGCGGCCCGGAGGGGGAGTACTCCCTGAGCAAGACGGACCTCTTCGAGTACCTCAAGGACAAGGGGGTCCTGTCCTCCGCCGCGGAGTACCGGGAGTTCAAGAAGGCCTGGTTCGACACGGGCCTCTTGCCCTCGGGCTCCTACCGCAAGACCGGGTTGGCCGAGGTCGTCCGGACCGTGCGTTCCGACGGGGGCCTCTGCGTCCTGCCCCATCCCGGCCACGAGTACGGGGACAGCCTCCGGGACCTGTCCCGGGACCGGAAGGGCTTCCGGTCCCTCCTGCGCCGCATGCGGGACCTGGGCGTCGGGGGCGTGGAGATCTACCATTACGGCAACGCCGATTCCGAGGGCATCAACCGGATCGCCGCCGAGGAAGCTCGGGACCTCGGCTTGTTCCTGACCTACGGGTCCGACTGCCACGGACCCGGGAGCGTCAAATACACCATCCGGGACTTCCGGGGGGACTTCCCCGGCTGGCCGGGGTCTTGAGCCGGAAGGATCCGACAGGGTACTGTCCTCCCATGCCCCACTGCATCGTGCCCGCCGCGGAAGAGCTTCTGGACAAGGAGATACCGGTCCTGGACAAGGGCTTCGTGCGCCTGGTGGACTACCTGGGCGGAGACGAGCGCATCGTCCAGGCCGCCCGGGTGTCCTACGGGGCCGGGACCCGGACGGTGCGGGAGGACTCGGCCCTCATCGACTACCTCCTGCGCAACGACCACACCTCGCCCTTCGAGCAGGTGGTCCTGACCTTCCACGTGAAGCTGCCCATCTTCGTGGCCCGCCAGTGGATCCGCCACCGGACCGCCCGGCTCAACGAGATCTCCGGCCGGTATTCCGTGATGAAGGACGAGTTCTACCTGCCCGGGGAGGGAGACCTGGCCCTCCAGAGCCGGGACAACAAGCAGGGCCGGTCCGAGGAGACCCTTCCGTCCCCGGAGGCCGCCGGGGTCCGCGCCGGGATGGAGCGGGACCAGAAGGCGGTCTACGCCTCCTACCGCGGCTTGGTGGACCGGGGACTGGCCCGGGAGATCGCCCGGGTGAACCTCCCTCTGTCCCTCTACACCGAGTGGTACTGGCAGATCGACCTGCACAACCTTTTCCGCTTCCTGGCCCTGCGGCTGGATCCCCACGCCCAGAAGGAGATCCGGGCCTACGCGGCGGTCCTCCTGGACGCCGCCCGGGCGGTGGCTCCCGCCGCGACGGATTCCTTCGAGCGGAACATCCTGACCGGTACCCGGTTCTCCGGTCCCGAGATGGAGGCCCTTCGCCGCCTGGCCCGGGGAGAGCCCTCGGGACTCACGGGCCGGGAAGCGGAACGCTTCGAGGAGAAACTGCGGACGGGGAAGCAAACGTGACGGTGGACGGTGGTCGGTGGACGGATCTTCACTGTTTACCGACCACCGTCCACCGTTTACCGACTATGCCCTCAGATACTTCTTCTCCCCGATCCCGTACACCCAGGACGCGTCGATCTTCTCCCCGTCCCCGGAGCGGACGAAGCCCTTGAAGGATCCGAAGGGTCCCGAGTAGTCCGCCCGGGCGGCCAGGAGGTTGAGACGGATGTCGAATTTCGTATCCGGGTGGAAGGCCAGGTCCACCTGTCCCTCGGTGTCCTGGATCACCCAGTCCCCGTAGACCCCCCGGGGCCGGGTCACCTTGACCGGGGGCAGGGGGAAGGACCGGCCCCCGACCCACAGGCAGTTCTCGGTGTTGCGCTCGGGATCCTTTACCGGGTTATCCGTCAGGTTGAATCCCACCCGGCGTCCCTTGGGATCCAGGCCGAAGCCGATGACCCAGTCGTACCGGAGCCGGTAGGGGTAGTAGCCCTTGTGGTCGTCCAGGACGCCCATGGAGTCGGGGCCCGAGAAATCCGCGGTCTCCCCTCCGATCCGCAGGGTCCCTCCCATCGGGCACAGGGCCTTGGTGGAGTACATCGCGCGGTTGAGGCCCAGGGGAAGGCAGACGGTCTGCATGGCGGTCTGACGGTCGTTCCAGGTCAGTACCAGGTCCCCCTCCAGGGCCGGGAAGGTCCGGGTGCCCCGGCGTTCCACCCGGATCCTCAGGCCGCCTCCGGAAAGGTCCAGGTCGTAGGAAAGGAGTTCCCGGCGGCTGCGGTATGCGAGGCGGGTCCCGTCCAGGGAGGGCCCGAACCGCAGGGAGCCTCCCGGCAGGAGGCGGCGGAATCCGAAGGACCTCCGGGTTTCCCGGTCGTATCCCTGGAACAGGGCCAGGGCCGCGGTCTTGGCGTCGTACAGGGCCGTCATCGCGATGTAGCGGCTGTTTCCGAGGTAGAAGGCCACCCATTCCTTGAGGCGGAACCGCTTGATGAACCGGGGCACGGCGTGGTGGTAGGGCCGCTCCACGTCCAGCATGTTCGTACGGCCGAAGGGCTTCGCGAAGGTCCCGTAGGCGAAGCGGCCTTCGGACACGATCTCGGGAAGGGGATCCAGGACGGGGCGCTCGTACATCTCGGGCGGTCTACCGGGGGATCCCGTTCTTGTACAGGAGGTACAGGGCCTGGGTCCCCTTGTCCGCGTAGCCCCGGTCGACCATCTTCTCGAAGAGTCCCTCCGCCAGGGTCAGCATGGGGAGGTCCGCGCCCATCGCCCGGGCGGACTCCAGGGCGATGCGAAGGTCCTTGAGGTAGTGCTTGGAGAAGAAGCCCGGCTCGAAATTCCCGTCCAGCATCCGGGGAACCATGTTCGAGAGCTGCCAGCTGGCCGCCGCCCCGCTGGAGATGGATTCCAGGACGGTCCGGGGATCCAGGCCGGCCTTTTCCGCGTAGATCAAGGCTTCCACGGAACCCGCCAGGGTCCCGGCGATTACGATCTGGTTCACCATCTTGGTGTACTGCCCGGAGCCCGCGGGGCCCTGCCGGACCACGGTCTTGCCCATGGTCTGGAGGAGGGGACGGGCTTCCTCGAAGTCCTCCTCGGAGCCTCCGACCATGATGCTCAAGGTGGCGTTCCGGGCTCCCAGGTCGCCTCCGGACACCGGGGCGTCCAGGGCGCGCGATCCCCGCTTGCGGGCTTCCTCCCAGATCCGCCGGGCCAGGTCCGGCCGGGAGGTGGTGGTGTCCACGAGGAGGGTCCCGGGCTGGGCCTTCTCCAGGATGCCCCCCGTCCCGAAGTAGACCTCCTCCACGTCCTGGGGATATCCCACCATGGTGATCACCGCGCGGCTCGCCGCGGCCGCCGCTCCGGGGGAGTCGTGCCACACGGCGCCCTCGTCCAGGAAGGCCCGGACCTTGTCCTTTGTCCGGGTATGGACGTGGAGCCGGGCCCCGGCTTTCCGGAGGTGTCCCGCCATGCTCAGGCCCATGACTCCCAATCCGATGAAGGCGATATCGGTGTCCCGGGGTTCCATTCGTCCTCCTTGAGCCTCCCGACGCCGGAAATCCGACGCCGGGACCGGCACTTACTCTACTGCCGATCGCATCCGGAAGCAATACAGGGAGGACTCGGGACTCAGGGACCGACCCGTTTGAGGTGGAACCGTTTCGTTCATCGGCCGGCTGGGGTCACTCGGTCGCCGGGCCCCGGCTCCTGCAGCCTTTCCTTGACCGTCCTCCGGGCCCCGGCTATCCTGGAACCCTCGGGAGGCGGTCATGTTCGAGCTGGACGACAAGGTCGTGGAATCCGTGATCTTCGCCATGGAAAACCAGGGGGCCGTGTCCTACATCGACATGGAAACCGGGCTCCTCTCGTCCCGGCCGGGCGGGGGAGGCGAGGAGGCCGACGAGGACGTCCCGGATCTCGAGCCGATCCCGACCTGGACCAGCCAGGACGGGTTCCGCCTCATGGAGCAGTTCGCACAGACCATCGGACACCCGGTGGTTCGTGCGGACCTCCTGGCGGCCCTTTCCCGAGGCCGGGGGGTCTTCCGGGCCTTCAAGGACGCCCTGGACGCCCATCCCGACGCGGAACGGAAATGGTACGAATACAAGTCCCGGGCCCTGCGGGCCCGGATCCTCCGGTGGTACGAGGACCTCCGGGACGTCCGGGGCCTGGAGCGCCTGGGGCTGGAGCCGGAGGACACGGACGACCTTTTGCTCTCGGACTTCCGGATCCTCCGGTACGGGCCGGAATCCTGGGAGGACTTCGAGCCCCTTGTCCGGGCGGGCCGGGAGGACGCCCTGGGACGCCATCCCGCGGCCCTGGTGGAGTACGTGTTCGCATCCCTGGACCGTGAACTCCGGGGATCGACCCCGGGGGAGTATGCCCTCTACGCGGCGGAGTGCGAGCCCGGGTCGCACGCCGGGTTGGCCCTGACGAGGACCCTCCGGTCCCCGGACGGGGCCTTCGCGGCCCTGGGGTTCCTGTACGTGGACCCCGAGCGCCGGCGGATCGGCCTGGGCCGGGCCCTGATCGAGCGGGCCCGGGAGGACGCCGTCCGGGAAGGGATACGGCACTTCATCGTGGACATGCCCTTCCTGTGGCCGGAGTTCGGCGCCTCCCTGGAAACCCTGGGGTATTCTCCCTTCGGAACCCGCTGGCTGCGTTCCTCGGACGCCTGAGGCGCCGTCACCAGCCGAAGCGGACCAGGTCCACCCGGCCCTCGGGGCTGACCTCGACCCCCTCGGCCTCCAGGAGGGATTTCTGGAGCTCGAACCCGCCTCCCGGGGGGAGGGCGATGCGTCCGTCGCTCCGGATCACCCGGTGCCAGGGCAGATCGTCCTTCCGGGAGCATGCGTGGAGGATCCGGGCCGTCGTGCGGCCGCCGTTGGGCACCCCCGCCCGGGCCGCCGCCCCCGAATACGACACGACCCGGCCGACGGGGATCTCCCGAAGCACGGCCCGTATGCGATCGCCGATATCGCTCATGATACCCCCTATACCCCGGCGGTTTTACACTGCATTCCAGGCATTTGGGACAGTATGAACAGGATTATGACGGATGAACAGGATGAGATGAATAGAGGAAGATCGTGCACCCGCCCGTCACTTCGGGTCCATCCTGTTCATCCTTTCCAAATCTTGTACATCCTGTCGGGAACTTCATGAAAGGCTCAGGCAAAATGACAACTGTAGTCATAGTGTCATATCCTTGACACCCCTTTTCGGGGCGTGCTAGCGTTCCCCTAGTCCGCTCCCAAGGAGGATCCCGTGAAGGCATGTTTCCTGTTTCCCGGTCAGGGGGCCCAGTATATCGGCATGGGCAAGGATTTCTACGAGACCAGCACGGCGGCCAAGGACATCTTCGAGATGGCCTCGGAGATCTCCAAGCTGGACTTGAAGAAGCTCATATTCGAGGGCACCGAGGACGACCTCAAGCAGACACGGGTCACCCAGATCGCCCTGGCGGTCGTGGAAGCCGCGGCGTCCTCCTGCATCCGGGACTACGGTACGAAGGCCTCGGGGGCCGCCGGCTTCTCCCTGGGAGAGTGGCCCGCCCTGGTGGAGGCGGGCTTCCTGGACCTGCCCACCATGTTCCGCCTGGTGGCGGAGCGGGGACGGCTCATGGCGGAGGCGGGGGAGCGGTCCGGCGGGAGCGGCATGGCCGCCGTCCTGGGCCTGACCCCGGAGGCCATCGAGGCGGCCCTGAAGGGCGCGGGGATCGACGACGTCTGGCCCGCCAACCTCAACTCCCCGAGCCAGACCGTCGTGTCCGGCACGGAATCGGGACTCGGGAAGATCGAAGCCCCCCTGAAGGCCGCGGGCGCCAAGCGGGTCATCCGGCTCAAGGTATCCGGGGCCTTCCACTCCCCGATCATGAAGTACGCCTACGACGGCTTCAAGGAGCTCCTTTCGGACGTGGAGTTCAAGGACGCGAAGATCCCCTTCTACTCGAACGTCACCGGCGGGGTCATCACCTCCGGGGCGGAGGCCAAGTCCTGCGCCGCGGAACAGATCATCCGCGCGGTGCGGTGGGTCGAGGAGGAGAAGGCCATCCTGTCGGCGGGCTACGACGCCTGCCTGGAAGCGGGCCCGGGAACCGTCCTGGGAGGGCTCTGGAAGGGCGTCGCCGAGACGATTCCCTGCCACCCCTGCGGGACGGTGGACCAGGTGGCCTCGATCTCCCTGTAGGAGGACGAAATGACGGACGGACTGCTGAAGGATTCCGTGGCGATCGTCACCGGGGGGTCCAAGGGCATCGGGCATGCCGTGGTGGCCGCCTTCCTCCGGGAGGGCGCCCGGGTCCACTATTTTTCCCGGTCCCGGGCGGAGGACCACGCGGACCTGGAAGCCCTGGCCTCCTCGGGTGGCGGCGAGGTGACCTGGACGGCCTGCGACGTGGCGGACGAGAAGGGCGTCGAGGCGGCGGTGGACGCCGTGGCGGCCGCGGAGGGCCGCATCGACGTGGTGGTGAACAACGCGGGCATCACCCGGGACAACCTCGTGTTCCGGATGAGCCTGGAAGAGTGGGACGCCGTGGTCCGCACGAACCTGACCAGCGCCTTCCTGGTATGCCGGACCGCCGCCCGGCACATGATCAAGCGGCGCTCGGGGAGCATCATCAACATCTCCAGCGTGGTCGGCATCATGGGGAACGGCGGGCAGACCAACTACTCCGCCTCCAAGGCCGGCCTCATCGGCTTCACCAAGAGCCTGGCCCGGGAGGTTTCCGCCCGCAAGGTCCGGGTCAACGCCGTGGCTCCGGGCTACATCGACACCGCCATGACCGAAGCCATCCCGGAGGAGGCCAAGGCCAAGCTGGCCGCGGCCATTCCCCTGGGACGGACGGGCTCCCCAGAAGAAGTCGCCAAGGCGGTGCTCTTCCTGGCCTCCGACCTCGCCTCCTACGTGACCGGGGAGGTTCTGAAGGTGGACGGCGGCTTGGCGATGTGAGACATCGTCTCACATCGCCAAGCCGGCAACGAAGGCACGGAAGCCCTTCGGGCTTCCGCGACGCCCAGGAGCGGCGAACTCACAGGAATCAACCACGGAGTACGCTGAGGACACGGAGAATATAGGTGGAAGTCTAACGTTCGACGGGGCTCACGAACTCGATTTTCGATGAGCGGAGTATTCAATCAAGGCAAGAGCTTCTTGATTTCATCTTGTTCACCTTGTATTTGTCCTGTCCATCCTGTCCTTCTTGCCCGAAAGACCTTTTCCCTCCGTGCTCTCTGTGCCCTCCGTGGTTAAGTCCGGGAATAGCTTCTTCAATTCATCCGGCCGTATGGGTTCCCTCCGGCCCCTGGAACCGGCGGGCCGAGTAGCGTAGAATCTGTCCATCTTCGACGAACGCGGAGGTGGCCGATGGATAAGCGCAGGGTTGTCGTCACGGGGCTGGGAGTCGTGAGTCCCGTCGGGAACAGCGTCCCCGAGTTCTGGGACGCCATCCGGACCGGGAAGAGCGGGATCGGCCCGATCACCCAGATCAACGTCGAGGACCTGTCCGTGAAGATAGCCGGGGAGGTCAAGAACTTCGACCCGGGTCTGCGCATGGACGCCAAGGAAGCCAAGAAGATGGACCGCTTCAGCCAGTACGCGGTCTACGCCGCCCGGGAAGCCTGGGAGGACGCGGGTCTCCGGGAGGGGGCCGAGAACCCCGAGCGCCTGGGGGTCTGCCTCGGGACGGGGCAGGGCGGGACCTCCTCCATCGAGGAGAGCGCCGCGCGCCTCTACGAGCGGGGGCCGAGCCGCGTCCCGCCCCTGACGGTGGTCAAGGTCCTGCCGAACATCGGGGCCGCCAACGTGGCCATCTCCGTGGGGGCCACGGGGCCCTGCCAGTGCATCGTGACCGCCTGCGCCGCCGGCACGGACGCCATCGGAACGGGGCTCCGCTGGATCCAGGAAGGCCACGCGGACGTGGTCTTCGCGGGAGGGTCCGAGGCCTGCGTTACCCGTCTCGGGGTGGCCTCCTTCGCCATGATACAGGCCCTCTCCACCCGGAACGATGACCCCGAGCGCGCCTCCCGCCCCTTCGACAAGGACCGGGACGGCTTCGTCATGGCCGAGGGCTGCGGGGTCCTGGTCCTGGAGGAGTACGATCGGGCCAAGGCCCGGGGCGCCCGCATCTACTGCGAGCTGGCCGGATTCGGGACCACCTGCGACGCCCACCACCTGACCGCCCCCGATCCCGAGGGACGCGGGGCCGCCCGGGCCATGACCCTGGCCCTGAAGGACGCGGGCATGAAACCCCAGGACATCGACTACCTCAACGCCCACGGCACCTCCACGCCCCTGAACGACCCCATCGAGACCAAGGCCATCAAGCTCGCCTTCGGGGACCATGCCCGGAAGCTCCTGATCTCTTCCACCAAGTCCATGACGGGGCACTGCGTGGGCGCGGCGGGGGGTGTCGAGGCGGTGGCGACGGTCCTGGCCATCCGGGACCAGTTCGCCCCCCCGACCATCAACCTGGAGAATCCGGATCCCGAGTGCGATCTGGATTACGTGCCGAACCAGGGTCGCTCCGCGCCCATCCGGGCGGCCATGAAGGACTCCCTGGGTTTCGGCGGCCAGAACGCGGTCGTGATCTTCAAACGGATATAGGCGGCGGCCGGAGCGTCCTACGGTTTCATTCTGTCTGTTTTTGGTTCCAAGGCGCGTCTGTAGTATCCCTGTCAGTCCTCGATGTCGAAGGATACGTATCCTCGGGGCTCCGCGGGGAGGGCGCGGACGGATTCCACCCGGGCGTAGGGCGGGCCCCGTTCCAACCAGGCGAGGTACTCCTCCACGGCCCCGGGGCTGCCCTCCGCGTGGGTCTCCACGTCCCCGTCCGGAAGATTGCGTACCCAGCCGGACACGTGGAGACGGAGGGCCTGGATCCGGGCGGACCAACGGAAGCCCACGCCTTGGACCCGTCCCGAAACGACGGCCCGGACGGCTCGGCTAGGGGACCCGGCCGTCCCGGACCTCCGAAACCAGGCGGCCCACCAGGATTTCCAGTTCCGCGTAGTCGAAGGGCTTGTAGACCACGTCGAAGGGGACCTTGAAATCCGGCCGAAGGAAGCCGGATGTCAGGATGACCTTCTTGTCCGGGCAGTACCGGACCAGGAACTTCACCCAGTAGTCGCCGCCCAGGATGTCCATGCGGTAGTCGCTGATGATGACGTCCACGTCGTTGTCCAGGAGCTGCTTGATGGCTCCGACTCCGTCGGACGCCACGGTCACCTCGTATCCCCGGCCCCGCAGGAAGTCCCGCAGGGAGAGGCGGATGGCGTCCTCGTCCTCCACGACGAGGATACGGCCCGGATTAAGCGGTTCCTGCGGCAACCTGGGCCTTCACTTTCCCGGCGAAATCCAGGAGGGAGGCGGCGACCTCGTCGAAATCCAGGGGCTTCGGGAAAAACGCGTCGGCCCCGTCCTCCAGCATGGCGCTCTTCTCCTCGGGCCGGTCGAGGCCCGTGATGGCTACGACGTAGGGCTTTCCGAAGCTCGGCTCGGTCTTGATGCGCTTGCACAGGGAATGGCCCGTGACGCCCGGAAGGTCGACGTCGAGGATGACGAAGCCGGGTTTCCGTTCCGTCAGGATGCGGCCGGCCTCGAATCCGTCGAAGGCCTGGGCGATCGCGAAGGAGGGGAACTTCTTCTCGAAGTAGCGCCGGAGGAGGTCGTTCAGTTCCCGATCGTCGTCGATGATCACCAAGGTGTTCCAATCCACGTCGAACCGGGTCTTCCCGCTCAACTCCGCGGGGATCCGCATGCCGCGGCCCTCCAGGAAGGCCCGGAGATCCTCCGCGTAGACCCGGTACTGTCCGCCCGGGGTGGTGAAGGCCTTGAGGTGGCCGTTGCGTATCCAGTTGATCGCCGTCTGGTTGACGACGCCGCAGAGATTCGCGACTTCCAGGGCGGAAAAGATGCGGACTTTCTCGGTTGCTTTCGGCATAACAACTCCTGGTATGGCCGTCGGCGTATAATTACTTATTCTATAAAAATCAATTTTATTATAATTACTATATCCATAATGTCAAGAATCGGCGGACAAGGAATTTTCCGTCCCGTTTCCCGTCGGATCACGCCCAGTGTACTCCACCCTTGTTGATTTTTCCATGGTAAACCCGTATCGTACCCGCCGCGACGCGAAAAATCCGAGGAGAGCACATGGAGCTGAACCAGGAGTACGTGGACGGGCTTTCCGTGAACGAAGTGGACGTGATGAACCGGATCGCCGGGGAGCTGGCCATCCGCACCAGCCAGGTGTCCGCGGTGGTTTCCCTGACGGCAGAGGGCTGCACTGTGCCCTTCATAAGCCGGTACCGCAAGGAGCGGACGGGCAGCCTGGACGAGGTCCAGGTCCGGGACGTGGTCCACAAGTACGAGTCCTACGTCAACCTGGAAACCCGTCGCCTGGAGATCGTCCGGGCCATTTTCGGCCAGGGCAAGCTTACGAAGGACCTGCACGACAACCTCCTCCGGTGCTCGACCCTCGCGGAGCTCGAGGACATCTACGCCCCCTACAAGAAAAAGAAGAAGACCCGGGGCATGCTGGCCCAGGAACGCGGGCTGGAGCCCCTGGCGGAACTCATGGTCTCCGGGGACGACGCGGCCGTGGAAGCCCGGGCCCCCGAGTTCGTGCGGGAGGACCCGGAAAATCCGGAGCTCTCGGTTCCCACCGTCCGGGACGCCCTCCAGGGGGCCATGGACATCCTGGCGGAGCGGGCCTCCCAGGATCCCGACAACCGGGCCCTGGTGAAGTCCTGGTACCTCAAGACCGGCCGCTTGGTCGTGAAGGGGACCGGGGACGAGGCGGCCAAGGCCAAGAGCGTCTACCAGATGTACTGGGACTATTCCGAGGAGCTTTCCCGGGTGAAGCCCCACCGGGTCCTGGCGGTAAACCGCGGTGAGCGGGAGGGGGTCCTGGCCGTGACCCTGGAGGTGGACGAGGACGGCGCCGCGGAGCGGCTCAAGGCAAAGTACGCGCCGCGCACCTCCTACTACCGGGACGCCCTGGACGACGGGCTCCGGCGCCTTCTGTCCCCGGCGGTCCTCCGGGAGATCCGCTCCGACGCCTCGGACGCCGCGGAAGGCCACGGAATCGACGTCTTCAGCGAGAACCTCAAGAACCTCCTCCTCCAGCCCCCCATCAAGGGTACCCGGGTCCTGGGCCTGGATCCCGGCATCCGGACGGGAACCAAGTGCGCGGCCCTGGACGAGACGGGAAAGTTCCTGGACTACTTCGTGATCAACCAGGAGACCAAGCCCGAGGAGGGGAAGCGGGCCCTGGCGGAGTCGGTGCGGAAGCATTCCCTGACCCTCATCGCCGTGGGGAACGGGACCGCGAGCCACGAGGTGCAGAAGCTCGTGGCGGACGCCATCTCGGAGAACGGCCTGGACGTGGCCTACACGGTGGTGGACGAGGACGGGGCGTCCGTCTATTCCGCCAGCGACGTGGCCCGGGAAGAGTTCCCGGACCTGGACCTGACCATCCGGGGGGCCATCTCCATCGGCCGACGCCTCCAGGACCCCCTGGCGGAGCTCGTGAAGATCGACCCCAAGAGCATCGGGGTGGGCCTCTATCAGCATGACGTGAACCAGAAGCGCCTCTCGGACACCCTGGACGAGGTGGTCGGCTCGGTGGTGAACAACGTGGGGGTGAACCTGAACACCGCCAGCCACAGCCTGCTCAAGTACGTGTCGGGGATCAACGCGTCCCTGGCCAAGAAGATCGTCAAGTACCGGGAGGCCAACGGCCGCATCTCGGGGCGGGACCAGCTCAAGGGAATCCCGGGCCTGGGGGACAAGACCTTCGAGCAGTGCGCGGGCTTCCTCAAGATCCCCGAGAGCCCGAACCCCCTGGACAACACCTGGGTCCACCCGGAGAACTACGCCCTGGCCCAGGAGATCCTTCCGGTGGTCCGGGAGGGGAAGGACCTCACGAAGGACCTCCGGGGGGGGCTCAAGGAGAAGTACCAGGTCGGGGACACGACCCTCGACGACATCCTGGCGGAGCTCCGGAAGCCCAACCGGGACCCCCGGGAGGACCTTCCCAAGCCGATCCTCCAGAAGGGCGTCCTCCAGTTCGAGGATCTCTCGGAGGGCATGACGGTCACGGGGAAGGTCAAGAACGTCGTGGATTTCGGGGCCTTCGTGGACATCGGCATCAAGGAAAGCGCCCTGATCCACGTCTCCGAGGTGGCGGACCGCTTTGTCCGGGATCCCATGGAGGTGCTCAAGGTAGGGGACGTGCAGGAGTTCCGCATCATCTCCCTCGACCCCGACCGGCGCCGCATCGGATTGTCCCTCCGCAAGGAAGGGGCCCGGGGCGGCCGCGCCGGGGATTCCGGGGGGGAACGCGGGCCGGCCGGAAACCGTCCCGCCGGTGCGGGCCGGGACCCCGCCCCGCGGGAGCGGGAACCGGCCAGCGAGGGCGCCGGGGCGCGACGGGTCGCCGTGGTCCGCAAGCCCGGCGCGGCGCCCGCCCGGGAGGGCTCGCCCGCCCCCCGCCCCGAGTCCGGCCGGGACCGGAATCCCTATTCCCAGTCCGCCCGGAACCCCCGGGGCCCGAAGCCCCAGGACGACGACGGCACGACCTACAATCCCTTCGCGGAATTACTGAAGAACCGTAAGGGCTGACGATATTAACCTTTGGGAAGGTTTCTGGATTCAACCACGGAGACCACGGAGGGCGCGAGGCCTGCTGCGTCGGCCTCGCGGCGCCGAAGCGAGCTTCGGCAAATTGCCTGATTCCGGTATCGACACTGTGTACTCCGTGGTGAGTCCTTGTTGGTAAGTTCTTCCTCCTGTTTTCCCCTCGTATTCCGGCGGCGCTTGTCATATATTCGTAGCATCGGGATTCCGGTCCGATGCCGGACGGGTCCCGGCGTCCGCGAGGAGTCAACCATGAAAACGACGATTCGGGCCGGTTCCCTTGTGATCGCCCTTTTGGTACTGGGCGTTTCCCTTGCCTTCGGGGCGCCCCCCGGCACCACCGGGGCGGCGGTCGGGGAGGCGAAGGTCTTCTCCGCGGCCTCGGCCAACGCCAAGGTCGTGGCCACCCTGGCCGCGGGGGATTCCTTCCGGGTGCTGGAGACGGGCGCCCGGGAGGAGACCGTGGCGGGCCGCCGGGGCCGATGGCTCCGGATCTCCACGCCCGACGGGGCGCAGGGCTGGCTGCACGGGGGCTGGGCGGTGGTCAGCACCGCCTACCTCAAGCTCGCGGACTTCCCGGACTCCGCGGCCTACGGCCGGTACATGGCTTGGGCCTTCCAGAAGGGAGAGCGGGTCCGGGCCCTCCAGGACTTCGAGAAAGTGACGAAGGGAGCCCTGGGCTGGTTCTACGCCCTGGACGAGGGGGATCCGCCCGTCCTGGTGGTCTGGGACGAGGACCTGGACGCGACCCCCTGGGTGGAAGCCCTTCCGGAGGACTTTCCGCGCATCCTGTCCGGTCGGGTCTATTTCGTGTACCCCGACGCCCTGGAGCCCGTCGGGGAGAAGGCCGCGGCGGACTTCGCGGTCCTCGCGGACCAGTGGCGGACCCGGGCCTCCTACGAGACTCTCTTTCCGATCGGCTCCCGGGTGGTCCTGGGGGAGCATGAGGTCGTCACCAAGGACGACCCGGACTCCCGGAACTGGGGCGAGGACATGTCGGACTACGTCGGCATGACGGCGACCGTCACGGGCCACGAGGGGCAGGACCCCTGGGGCAGGCCGGTGGTGACCGTGGACGTCGACGACGGCCAGTATTACTGGCGTACCGAGAACATGGAACTCCTGGAGCGGGGCACGGGAGAGGTGGCGGTCTCCGGGGACGAGGACTACGGGGACGGGGACTACACCTATGAGGACTACGATGAGGGCGATTACGCCCTGGAGGACGCCTTCCCCGTGGGATCCCTCGTCATCCTGGGCCGGCACCTCCAATTGGATCCCGACGATCCCGACTCGACCTACTGGGCCCCCGAGATGGACGACTACGTGGGCATGGAGGCCTATATCACCGAGCACGCCGGACTCTGTCCCTGGGGGGAGCCCACGGCCCTGGTGGACGTGGACGGCGGGAACTTCTACTGGCGCCTTTCGGACATGGAGCTTCTCGAGGAGGGACCCGGCTACTGGGAGGGCGGGGACGACTACGATTCCGCCGAGGAATACGAGGACCTCGGGGAGGACCTGTCCGGCCTGATCGGGGTCGGAACCAAGGTCGTCCTGGGGCGTCACGACGACCGGAACGGCGGCGACAACTGGGCCTCCGAGATGGACGCCTTCGTGGGGAAGCAGGCCACGGTCACGGAGATCATCGGATCCGACGACCAGGGCTTCCTGGTGGTGGCGGTGAAGGAGAACACCTGGTCCTGGCGGATCCGCAACCTGGCCGTCGTCGGCCGGGGGGTCGCCGGGAGCTACGGCTTCCAGGTGGGGGACCGGGTCATCCTGGGACGCCACCGCTTCGTGGACGGCAACGAGAACTGGAACCCCTCCATGGACGCCTTCGTGGGCATGACCGCCCGGATCACCGAACTGGTCGGCACGGAGGGGGACGGCTCGGAGTGTTTCCTGGTCCGGGTGGACGCGGACAAGGGCAAGTGGGTCTGGCGGGCCGAGTCCCTGACCCCGGTGAAGTGAGGGTACCTCCATGTGCGACACCTTCTGGGCTCCCGGCCCCGGCCGCTCGTTCTTCGGGAAGAACTCGGACCGCAAGCCCTCGGAGCCCCAGGCGGTCTGCATCCTGCCCCGGACCCCGGAGGCGCCCCGGTCCTCGGTGACCGGCGGGGATCTCCCGTATCCAGACAGGGGATATTCCGTCCTCCTGTCCAAGCCTTCCTGGATTCGGGGGGGCGAGATCGGCCTCAACGAGAAGGGCGTCGCCGTCGGCAACGAGGCGGTCTTCTCCAGGTGGCCCGCCCGGAAGGACGGGATCCTGGGCATGGACTTCCTCCGGATCGCCCTGCGCTCGGCGTCCACGGCCCTGGAGGCCGTGGAGATCCTGGCGGAGCTGACCGAGCGTTTCGACCAGGGCGGCAACGGTGCCTACCGGGGACGCCTCTTCTACCATAATTCCTACATGGTCGCGGGCTTCGACGGGGCCTACGTCCTGGAGACCGCGGGCAAGCGCTGGGCCTGGAAGAAGGCCGAGGGGCCCGCGGCGATCTCCAACTCCTATTCCATAGGCCTGGACTACAAGCGTCTGGACGCGGAGACCCGGAAGGCGATCTCCCCGGTGAACGAGAAGATGGCCTGCTACGACGAAGCCGACGCGGGCCGGATCGGCCAGAAGGAGTCCTGGAAACCCTACGTGGAGAGCCGGCTGCACGCCTTCCTGACCCAGGGGGACTCCCGTCGCCGGGCCGTGGAGGGGCGCCTGGCCGCCGCGGGGGAGGGGATCGACCTGGCCGCGGTCCTGGAGGTCCTCCGCTCCCGGGCCTTGCCGGACCCGGGGCGTCCCGGGAAGAACGCGGTGATCTGCGCCCACGACGGGGACAACCTGGGCTACCCCACCACGGCCTCCCTTGCGGTGGAGTACGATCCGCGGGCGGAACGCTGCGTCGCCTGGTTCCCGGGCACCTCCTATCCGGACATCTCCCTGTACAAGCCGGTCCTGTTGGCCAAGGGCGAGTTCGTCCCCCTGTGGACGGGATATGACTACTCCGAGGACGCTCCGGCCTCCCTGGAATACTGGAAGCGGGGCCGGGACCTCTACCTCCGGGGCGGGAAGGCCCTTTCCGGGGATCCCGCCTTCCGGAAGGCCCGGGACGAGGCCCAGGAACGTCTGCGGGCGGCGGCGGAACGCGCAGGCACGGACGGGATCGAGGCGGTCCGGAACGAGACCGCGGCGATCCTCTCCGGGTGGGATGCCGGGTTTACCCGGAAGTGATCGCGCCGAGGCACGGCGCGGCGGGTCGTTCAACCAGGAATGTCGAGGAGGAGGAACCATGCCGAAGGTAGGCGAGAAGGCGCCGGATTTTTCCCTGGAGGGCGAGGACGGCGGGATGGTTTCCCTCTCGGAGTTCCGCGGCCGGACGGTGGTGCTGTATTTCTATCCCAAGGACGATACCCCCGGCTGCACCAAGGAGGCCTGCGGGTTCCGGGACGCCTACGACGAGTTCCTGGCCAAGGGGGCGGCGGTGCTCGGGGTCAGCCCGGATACTCCGGCGTCCCACGGACGGTTCAAGTCCAAGCACTCGCTGCCGTTCCGCCTCCTGGCCGATCCCGGCAAGGGTACCCTCCGGGCCTACGGTGCCTGGGGGGAAAAGACGATGTACGGAAAGAAGGTGGAGGGCGTCCTCCGGTCGACCTTCGTAATCGGTCCCGACGGGATCGTGAAGGCCGTCTTTCCCAAGGTCAAACCCGAGGGACACGCCCGGGAGATTCTAGCGATACTGTAGCATGAAGATCCTCCACGCCTCGGACCTGCACCTCGGCAAGACCCTCCACGAGCGCGACCTCCTGGCGGACCAGGCGGCCATGCTGGACCAGCTCCGGGCCGCGGCGTCGGACCTGGATCCCGCAGTCTTGGTGATCGCGGGGGACGTGTACGACAAGGCCGTCCCGCCCCCGGAGGCCGTGGGCCTGTTCGGGGACTTCCTGGGGAAGGTGAAGGCCGACCGCCCGGACCTTACGATCCTGATCATACCCGGCAACCACGATTCCCCGGCCCGCCTGGGCTTCGGGGACAGCCTCTTCCGCCTGGCGGGGGTCCACGTCCGGACCCGGGCGGAGGAGGCCGGGAATCCGGTGACCGTGGATCGGGACGGGGAGCGCCTCCACCTCTGGCCCCTGCCCTTCCTGGGGGCGGGATCCTTCCCGGACGCCCCGGCTTCCCAGTCCGGGCGGTTCCGGGCGGCCCTGGACCTCCTGGTGCCCCGTCTGCCGGACGACGGGGCCAACGTCCTGGTCTGCCACGCCTACGCCGCGGGGGGACAGGGGAGCGAGTCCGAGAGGGTCTTCCTGGGGGCCGCGGAGCTGGTGGACGCCTCGGGCTTCGATCCCTTCGACTACGCCGCCCTGGGCCATCTCCACCGGGCCCAGAAGGCCGGTGCCCGGGGCCGGTATCCGGGATCCCCCCTGGGATATTCCTTCTCCGAGGCGGGACAGGAGAAGGGCTTCCTCCTGGTGGACGTCCGCCGGGGGGGCTTCGAGGCGAAGACCGTCCCGGTCCGCCCCCTTCGCCCCCTCGCGCGGCTCTCGGGGCCCTACGCCTCCTTCCTGGACGGCGGGTCGGACCTGCCGGAGCGGGACCACTACCTGGAGATCCTGCTCACGGACCCCGAGCCCGTCGTCTCCCCCGTGGAGACCCTCCGCCGGGTCTTCCCCAACCTCCTGTCCTTGCGCCAGGCGGCCTTCGAGAATCCCGGGGCCGGGGCGCCCGGAGAGACCGGGGACGCCCCGGAATTCCCGGCGGCCCGGGACGGGGCCGAGGCGGCCCTGGAGGATTTCGTCTCCTTCCACCGGGCGGTCCGGGGCTCGGACCCGGAGGAGCCGATCCTGGAACTCTTCCGGGAACTCCTAGCGGAGGCTGCCGATGCGTCCCCGTAGGCTCGTCCTGGCCAACTACGGACCCTACCGGGGGACCGTGGAGGTGGACTTCGACCGACTGGGGGACGTCTTCCTGGTCTGCGGCAAGACCGGTTCCGGAAAGTCGAGCCTCTTCGACGCCCTGACCTACGCCCTCTACGGACGGGCTCCGGAGTCCCGGGGGAGCCTGGAGCGGGAGCTCCGGTCCCACCTGGCGCGGCCGGAGGAGGAGACCCGGGTGGAGCTGGAGTTCTGGCTCGGACCGGAGGCCTTCCGGGTGGTCCGCACGCCGCCGTTCCGACGCCCCCCGAAAAAGGCGACCAAGGCCGGCTCGGCGGTGGAGGAGCCCGCCGCCGCCGCCCTCTACGAGGGCCACGGGGAAAGCTCCCGCCTGGTCTCGGACCGCATCTCCGAGGTGGACGAAATCCTCCGGCGTCGGATCGGCCTGACCCAGGAGGAGTTCACCAAGATCGTCCTGCTGCCCCAGGGCGCCTTCCAGCGCTTTCTGGAGATGAACTCCACGGACCGCACCGCGGTCCTCCAGAAGCTCTTTCCCGTGGACCTCCACGACCGCACCGCGTCCCGAGCCCGGGAGCGGGCCCAGGACGCCCGCCGCCGTCTGGATTACCTGGACGGTGAGATCGCCCGGCTGGACGCGGAGCTGGGAGGGCCGACGGAGACCGGGGAAACCGGTGCCCTCCGGGAGGACCCGGAGAAGGAGCTGGCCGCCGCCCTGGAGAGGGAACGCGCCCTGGGGACGGAGCTGGAAGCCCTCCGGGAGGAGGTCCGGGAGGCCCGGGAGACGGAATCCCGGATCGAGCGGCGGGACCGGGAGGCCGGGGCCCTGGCGGTCCTGGAAGCCGGCCTGCCCGCCCGGGAGGCCTGGGGCCGGGCCCTGGAGCGGGATGCCGCGGCCCGGGGCGCGGCGCCCCGGGTGGACGCCCGGGAAAAGGCGGATCGGGATCTCGAGGAGGCCCGGACGGAGCTCCGGAAAGCCCTGGAGGACTTGGCGGCCCTGGAATCCCGGGCGGAGGCCGCGGAGGCGGCCGCCCGGGAGGCGCAGGAGCTGGCCGCCCGGGCGGCCCGTCTGGACGCGGAAGCCGGGGCCCTGGAGGCCGCCCGGGGGGCTTGGGATCGGGCCCGGACGGCCGGAAACGCCCTGGAGGAGGCCCTCCGCGTGGAATCGGCCGCCCGGGAGGAGGCGGATCGGCGGTCCCGGGAGGCGGAGGAAGCGGAACGGCGGTACCGGGAGCTCGCCCCGTCCCCGGAGGAGGAGGAGGGGGCGAGGGAACGGAGGGAGACCGCCCGGACGGCCCTGGAGGAAGCCCGGATCCTGCGGGACCGGGCCGCCCGGGGAGCGGACCTGGCCCGGCGTCGGGACGCCGCCGCCGCGGAGGCGGAGGCGAGGGACCGGGAGGCGGAGGAGGCCGCCCGGGACGCCGGGGTCGCGGAGGAACGGCTGGCCGGCCTGGTCCGGGAGAAGGAACTCTGCCGGGCCGGGGAGCTGGCGGAGGGGCTGGTCCCCGGGGAGCCCTGCCCGGTCTGCGGATCCCGGGACCACCCGGCCCCGGCGGAGCCGCGTCCCGAGTCCCTCGGCCTGGAGGATCGCCTCCGGGAGGCGGGGAGTTCCCGGGACGCCGCCCGGGCCCGGGAAGCCCTGGCCCGGGGCCTGGCCCGGGACCGGCTGCGGGAGGCGGAAACCGCGGAGGCGGCCCTGACGGCCCTCGGCACCGTCCCGTCGGAGGATACCGCCCGGCTGGAGCTGGCGTCCGCGGAAGCGGAGGATCGGGTTTCCGTCGAGGCTCTGCGAGCCCTGGCGGATCGGTCCCGGGCCGCCGGAGAGTTCCGGGTCCGGGCGGACGCCCTGGCCGGGGGCCTGCGGACGGCCCGGGAGGCCCTGGACGAGGCGGCCCGTACCGTGGCCGCGGCCCGTGCGGCGGAATCGGAGGCCCGGGCCTCCGCCGGAGGCGAGGACCCGTCGGAGCGGCTGGAGGTCCTGGGCCGGGAGCGGTCCGAGGTCGAGCGGGCCCGGGCGGCCGCCCAGGAGACGGTGCGGAGGCACGGGGAGGACCGTTCCGCGGCGGAGGCGCGCCGGGACCAATCGGAGGGGAGGATCCCCGCCCTGGA